>NZ_LUFH02000021.1 GCF_001586785.1 Sphaerospermopsis aphanizomenoides BCCUSP55 | reverse complement strand
GGGGAAGCAGGGGAAGCAGGGGGAGAATAATCTGAATAGTCGTCACTAGATGCAGAAAATTGGATAATTTAATTTCTGGAGTTCCCCTATTTTGCACAACTATTTATTGTTATTAGGACTTACGCAAAAGAACGAAAAAATAAGGTTTTCGGAGAATAGGTTCATCAAAGGAAAAAACCCCTACACCCTACACCCTACACCCAGCCCTGATGATCAATTTTGTGCGTAAGTCCTGGTTATTTGCCAGTTTGTGGGTTTTAAGTTTTGTACACAAAGCAGTATCTCAACGCTATTTTAATGTATAGATAGTTGCAAATCACAGTAGGTCAATAACAGTGGCAACAGATAATTGCTTTTTAGTTGGAATTGGTGCTTCTGCGGGTGGTTTACGCGCACTGCAAGAGTTTTTTGACAATATGCCCGCCGATAGCGGAGCAGCCTTTGTTGTGGTGCAGCACTTATCCCCCGACTTGAAAAGCTTAACGAAAGAGCTACTGCAAAGACGCACCCGAATGACGGTGAAGCGGGTGCAAGATGGGATGAAAATCGAGCCGAATGTTGTTTACTTGATGGCCTCTGCCAATAATTTAATCATTGAAAATGGCACAATCAAGCTGATTGAACCCAATGAGTTTCTCGGTCAGCAACCTAATTTCCCTATTGATATCTTTTTTGATTCCTTAGCTAAAGAGCGGGGCGATCGCTCTATTGGTGTGGTACTCTCTGGTACAGGCAGCGATGGTACATGGGGTTTACAAAGTATCAGTGCAGCGGGGGGATTAACCTTTGTCCAGTCTCCAGCTACCGCAGAATTTGACGCTATGCCCCATAGTGGGATCACTACTGGCATTGTCGATCATGTCCTACCTCCCCAAGACATTGCCCGCAGAATTTATGAAATCATCCAAATGCACCAATCAGGTTCGGCAACATCAGAACCTCTGCTAAAAGCAATAGAATCGGCCCAACTGCGGGAAATTATTCAAATTCTCAACGAATACGAAAAACTGGATTTTTCCCACTACAAACCCAGTACCCTCAGCCGTCGCATCTATCGTCGTTTTTCCATGAGTGGATACACCCACCTAGCTGAATACATAGACTATCTCAGAACCTCAGCCGCAGAACGGGCATTGGTGCAGAATGACTTGATGATCGGCGTAACCCGGTTTTTCCGTGATCCTCAAGCTTGGGAATGCTTGGAAAACCAAGTCTTACCTGAACTCATCGGTCAGTTAGAAAATGGTGAACAGTTGCGAATTTGGGTGACAGCTTGTGCCACTGGGGAAGAAGCCTATTCCATGGCCATCGTGGTAGATGAAGTCATCACCAACTTAGGGAAAAATATTAATGTCAAGATTTTTGCCACAGATATTGATAATACAGCCTTGATTAAAGCCTCTGAGGGAGTCTATCCCGAAAGTATTGCTATTGATGTCTCCCGGAAACGGTTAGCAAAATATTTCACCTTGAGCAATGGCAACTTTTATATTTCTCGCACCCTCAGAGAAAAAATCATCTTCGCACCCCATAACCTAGCCAAAAACATCGGTTTTACACAAATGCACCTGATCAGTTGTCGTAATGTCCTGATCTATATGCAGACGAATATACAACAGCACGTGATCCGAATGTTGCATTTTTCACTGATGCACAAAGGGGTTTTATTTCTGGGGGCAGCAGAAACTCCAGGAGACTTACTGGAAGAATTTAGCCCGATTTACGAATGGTACAAAATTTACCAAAAACGCCGCAATATTCGTTTACCAATTCTCATCCAAAATCTAGAATACACTGCCATACCTACTTTGCGTCCCACAGTTCCTCGCCGGAACACAAAACAAGTTGATCCCATTTTTAGTAGGGCTTTAAGTGTCTTTGCGCGACAGCGTGACTGTAGCTGTCTACTCGTCAACGATGAATTAGAACTGTTTCATGTGGCTACTGATGCTGCCCAGATCTTGCAGATGCCACAAGGGAGTATGAACCAGATATCTGATTTAGTTCCCGATGAACTGCGCCTCCCTATTAATACTGCCCTCTATCGAGCCAAGCGCGAGCGCCAACCCGTCCTCTATGGTGGCATTCACTTTTACCAAGGCGATGTGATTCGTTCCGTCAAGCTAGATGTTACCTACTACCCTGAAGATGTCTATGTAAATGGCTTTTTTCTGCTGGTGATTGAAAACGAAGATCAACCCACAGAGTCCTCTGCTTTGCAAATATTTGAGCAAGATCAAGCTGCTAATCAACGCATTTTGGATCTGGAATATGAACTGGAACAAACCCGCGAAAATTTGCAGGCTACCATTGAAGAATTACAAACCACCAACGAAGAACAACAAGCCTCCAACGAAGAGTTGCTGGTCTCCAACGAAGAACTACAAACCACCAATGCAGAAATACAATCTGTTAACGAAGAACTTTACACCGTTAATCGTCAATACCAAACCACAATTCGAGAACTAACCCAACTCACCAACGATATTGACAACTTGTTACGCAGTAGTGAAATAGGGGTAATTTTCTTAGATCGCAATTTTCAGGTACGTAAATTTACTCCAGCGGCTACTTTAGCGGTGAACCTACTTCCCAGCGATGTAGATCGCCCTATTCAACATCTTACCCATAACTTGAACTGCACCAATTTATTGACGCTATTACAACAGGTTTTAGATAGGGAACAACCAATAGAGCAAGAAGTTTACCTTCTTAGAACTAAGCAAAATATGCTGATGCGGATTTATCCCTATTTACAGAATGACGAGCAGGTAGATGGTTTAGTCATTACCTTTGTAAATATTGATGAAATTAAACGAGTCCAGCAGGAACTTCAAGTTCGCACCGATGAACTAGAACTGATTTACGCCTCATCTCCCGTTGGTTTTGCCTTGATTGATGAAAATTTACGTTTCCTACGTATCAATGATGTGATGGCAGAAATGAATGGTATTCCTGCTGCCGAGCATTTGGGTAAAACAGTACAGGAACTATTGCCAGAGTTCACTGAAATTTTTGAACCGTTGTTTCACCAAGTTTTAGAAACCAAACAACCGATCTATAACCTAGAAATTCTCGGTGAAACTCCTGCTCAACCCAATGTAGTACGGAACTGGATCGCCAGCTATTTGCCTGTGCAACTAGCTAATGGACACTGGGCAGTCAATGCGGTAGTAGTAGAATTAACGGAATTGAAGCGTACTCAAGCTGCTTTACGACAAACTGAAGAACGTCTCCGGGTTTTGATGGAATCTAGTCAAACAATTGTATTTAGCTGTGAACCTGACAACGATTATCGTGCCACCTTCATTAGCGAGAATGTGCAGCAGGTATTGGGCTATTCTCCCCAAGAATTTCTGGAGCAACCCAATTTCTGGGTTGACCATCTCCATCCTGATGATCGAGATCGGGTTCTGGCTGGACTTACCCGGTTGGCAGAATCTGAAATTTATTCCCATGAATATCGTCTCCTGACTGCTGAGGGTGCCTATCGTTGGTTTTTTGCCCAGTTGCGGCCGATTCGTGATCATCAGGGAGTGATCCAAGATTGCGTCGGCTATCTAGTTGATATTAGCGATCGCAAAAGGGCAGAAGAAGCCATACAACAGCGTGCAGAACGGGAACACCTACAACTAGAAATTACCCAACGCATTCGTCAATCTCTGGATCTGAACAGCATTTTTAACACTGCTTGTCAGGAAATTCGCCAAGTTATGGATGCTGATCGGGTGGGAATTTTCAAGTTTGATCCTAAGTCCAATTTTGATGACGGTGAATTTATTGCCGAGTCTTTAGTACCGGGCTATCCATCAGCTTTGAAGATCCGTGTTCATGACCATTGTTTTGGTGAAAACTATGCTGCCGTCTATGCCCAAGGGCAACATTTGGCCGTGGCAGATATTTATACTGCTGGGCTACAGTCCTGCCATAGTGATATTCTGGCTCAGTTTGCCGTCAGGGCGAATCTGGTAGTACCTTTGCTGTGTGGTGATGATTTATGGGGCTTACTGTGTATCCATCAGTGCGATAGACCTCGGCAGTGGCAACCTGATGATCTGCAAATCTCCCTCCAGCTTGCTAACCAGTTAGCGATCGCTATCCAACAGGCGGCTCTCTATTATAAAGTGCAGTCAGAACTGGTGAGCCGCCAAGAGGCCGAAGCCAAAATTGTCCAGCAACTACGGGAACAGCAAGCTTTGGCGAAGATTACGGAGCGGATTCGTCAATCCCTGCGGCTGGAAGAAATTCTGCACATCGTCACTCAAGAAGTACAGGAGATTATCCAATGCGATCGGGTGATTATTTTCCGTCTCTTCCCTGATGGTCGTAGTCAAATTGTGGAAGAAGCCGTTGTCCCAGAGTTTGCCAAAATGAAGGATCAGCAATGGGAAGATGAAGTTTGGGATGATCACATATTACAAACTTATTGGCAAGGTAAACCCCGCATAGTCCCCGATGTCATGAATGATATCTGGACAGATTGCCTAGTAGAGTATTCCCGCGAAGGTAGCATTCAATCAAAAATAGTCGCTCCTATTTTGCAGGAAGCTCAGGGTTTAGAAAATCATCGCTGGAAAAGTCCCCATTCCCAGAACAAACTCTGGGGAATTTTAGTGGTTCATGCTTGCAGCAGTAAACGAGTTTGGCAAGAAGCAGAAGCCCAGTTTTTACAACAAATAGCTAACCAATTAGCGATCGCCATTAAACAGGTGAATCTATTTGAGCAGTTACAGCAGGAACTCAGCCAACGTCAACAAACCGAAGCGCAACTTACTCAACGTAATCAAGAACTAGCCCGTGCCACCCGCCTCAAAGATGAGTTTTTAGCCAATATGAGTCACGAATTGCGTACCCCTCTTAATGCTATTCTGGGCATCACCGAAGGACTGCAAGATGAAGTATTTGGTATTGTCACCGACAAGCAAATTAAAGCTCTCCACACCGTTGAACGCAGTGCTAATCACCTACTAGCTCTAATTAATGACATTTTAGATGTCGCCAAAATTGCGTCAGGGAAAATAGAACTCCACTATTCCACCGTCTCCGTCACTCATCTGTGCGAGTCCAGCCTTGCCTTCATTAAACAACAAGCCCTAGAAAAGCGTATCCAGGTACTACTGAATATGCCTAAAGGTCTGCCTGACATATCTGTAGATGAACGGCGAATTCGTCAGGTTCTCATCAATCTCCTAAATAATGGAGTTAAATTCACCCATCCAGGAGGACGCATTAGTCTAGAAGTATCCTATGCTTCACTCTCCCAGCCAATAGGAGAAAATTCCACCTTAGATAGTAAAAATGCCCTGCGGTTTGCCGTTACCGATACGGGTATTGGCATCAGTGCAGATAATATGCAAAAACTCTTTCAACCCTTTACACAGATTGATAGCGCCCTCAATCGTCAACATGAAGGTACAGGTTTAGGTTTAACTCTGGCAAAATCTATTGTGGAACTGCATGGGGGTGAAATTATCCTTACCAGTGAAGTTGCTGTTGGTAGCTGCTTTGCCTTTACCATCCCCTTGATAGAAGCTGTGATAGTTCCTGCTCAACAGGATGTTAATCTGGGAGAAAGCAACAATATCCTCTATCCAAATCACGGGGAAAATGCACCCCTAATCTTACTGGTAGAAGACAACGAAGCCAACATCATGACCATAGCAGACTATCTGGAAGTGAAGGGATATCGTCTCCTGGTAGCAAAAGATGGAGAAACAGGAGTTGCTCTAGCTCAATCTGAGCATCCTGACCTGATTTTAATGGATATTCAAATGCCAGGAATGGATGGCATTGAGGCTATGAAGCACATTCGGGCTGATGAACAATTGGCAAACATACCCATCATTGCCTTAACAGCTTTAGCCATGCCTGGAGACAAGGAACGCTGTTTGTCTGCTGGTGCAAATCAATATCTGAGTAAACCCCTGAAATTAAAACAATTAACCCAGATCATGCAGCAATGGTTAAATCGAGAATAAGCACCTAATATCTAATTCGCGGATCTACATAAGCATTAAGAATATCAATTAAAATACTCGCAGTCACAACGATCGCTCCAAAAAATACCAAAACTCCCTGCACCGTGGGATAATCCCGGTCAGAAATAGCTTGATATAATCTATTTGCTAAACCAGGCCAGGAAAATGTTACCTCTGTTAAAATTGCCCCACCCAATAGGGAAGCAAATGTTAACCCTAAGACCGTAATTACGGGAATTAAGGCATTTTTCAAGGCATGGGAAACTAAAATTTTATTTTCAGGAATTCCTCGCGCTCTAGCCGCTTCTACATAATCAGCTTTTAATGTTTGTTTTAAGTTAACTCTGACAATACGCTCAAAAATGCCACTCAGCAAAATTCCTAAAGTTAGACTCGGTAAAGCTAAATGATGTAACGCTGTGAAAAATTGGCTGAAATTACCACTTAATAAACTATCAATTGTATATAAACCAGTAATATGTGTAGGTGCAGAAAGATTGGGGGGAAAACGGTTAGAATTGGGAAACCAACGCAGTTGCACTGAGAAGATTAATTGTAATAACATTCCCGCCCAAAACATGGGGAGTGCATAGGTAATGATTCCAAATAAACGTCCACCGATATCAAAGGATGTCCCTGGACGAGAAGCAGAAAGTGTACCTACTAAAATTCCCACAATTAAGGCCACCAACATACTACAAACGGCTAACTCTGCTGTGGCTGGAAAATGTTGGCTAATAATTTCCCACACATTTTGTCCCCGACTTGTTAAGGAACTACCTAAATCAAAACGCAGGATATTTCCTAAATAATTGAGGTATTGTAACCAGATAGGTAAATCTAAACCTAGTTGTTTTCTTAATTCTTCTTTGGCGCTTTCTGGCGCACGTCCACCCAGAATTGCATCTGCTGGATCTCCTGGTGTTGCTCTCAATAATAGAAAAACAATGGTGATAATAGTTAATAGTTGCAGTGGCGCAAATAGTAACCGAGAAACTATGTAATACTGTAAAGCTTTGGAACGGGACATATTTGAAGGAGTTCAGGAGTTCAGGAGTTCAGGAGTCAGTAGGGGCGAACGGCCGTTCGCCCGTACAGGAGTCAGGAGTCAGAAGTCAGGATAAATATCACTAATAACTAATAACTAATGACCAATGACTAATGACCAATAATTACTTTTTAATTGTTTTGTAAATCAAGTTTTGAGTAGGATCAAGTTTGACATCAGTTACACCTTTTTGGGCAAATACATAATCTTTGTTTTGCCATAGGGGAACGTAGGGAACATCTTTGACCACTAGGTTTTGAATGTCAGCAAAGATTTTTTTTCTAGCTTCTGGATTTTGTTCTTGACGTTGTTGGGCAATGAGTTTATTCATTGTTTCACTATAGTAAAAAGAACCCTGAGTTTGACTTCCGCCTTCTTCACATCCTTTAGCATCTGAACCTTTTGGACAGTCTAAAAATGGTTGGACGTAATTATCTGGGTCTAGAAAATCTGGATACCAATCTAGTAAAGCTATGGGATATGAACCTTTGGAAATTTCTTTAAAGAATGTAGCACCTTCTACTGTTTTTACTTCTAGTTGTAATATCCCATCCATTTTAGTATCAGCTAAAGATTTTAAGGTTTGTGCTGCTAAACTGCGGGTAGGTGAACTAGCAGGATACCAAACTTGAATTGTGGCAGGATTTGTTTTAGAAAAACCAGCAGTAGTTAAGAATTTTTTCGCTTCTTCAAACTTACCATCCCCATATTTATCTTTAAATAATGGTTGGGAAACATTAAAGGTAGTAGGAATCATGCTGTAAAGCGGATCAGCTTGACTAAATAAAACTCGCTCATTTAATAATGGACGATCTATTAGTGATGCGATCGCACTTCTCACTTCTGGTTTATCTAAAGGTTTCTGATTCCGGTTTAACACCATATAACTAACTACACTACCTTGAGCAGTTATAGCTTGCCAATCTCCTTTTTTCGCACCTGCTTCTAAACTGCGAATTTGGTCTGGTTGTAGGGAAAGATAAGCTACATCTACCGCACCAGTCCGAAAAGCATTAAATAAATTCACGGGACTAGTTTGAATTTGAAGATTAATACCTTTATTAGCTGGTTTTTCTCCCCAATATTGATCAAAAACATCAAACTTGAGCGAATCTGCACCATACTGAGCTAATTTATAAGGCCCAGTCCCGACAAAGATATTAGGTTGGAATTTTCCAGCACCAAGTTGATATGCTTTAGGTGAAACTGGACACACTCCAGAAAATGCCAACAGTGAGGGAAAAGCAGCAAAGGGTTTTTTCAACTTAATTGTTAATTCATAGTCCCCTGTGGCTTTCACTGAAGCTACGGTATCGGAAAGTAGGAAAGATGGTTTACCTTTATTTTCGATAAAGCGTTGAATGCTAAATTCCATTGCTTTAGCGTTAAAAGGAGTTCCATCGTGAAACACTACCCCTTGGCGCAAAGGAATAGTGTATGTTAACCCATCTGCACTCACTTTAGGTAAAGCTGTAGCCAGTTGGGGTTTAATTTCTGTACTGCCTGGTTCGTAAGTATATAGGCGATCGCTCATATTAAACACTAAACCCAAGGCTGCTAATTCATAAGCATCAGCCGGATCAAGGGTTCTTGGCTTTGCTGTTGTCCCTATAGTAATCCTTCCATCGCCAGCAGGAGTATTGACAGCACCAGGAGTAGGTGGTGTAGTGGGTTGTGGACTGGGAGTACAGCTAACAGCCAACAATAAACATAGAGAGAACAATGATAGGAATTGTGTTACCTTACCCCACCGTCTCATAGACCTGAAAAACCCAGTTATGACCATTAATTTTTCTAAAATCAGCAGTTAATTATTTTAATATATGTGTTCTGGTTATTATTTATTTTTAAAGTCAAAGATTGTAAAGTCTGGATTAATCTGGACTTGTCGTAAAATTTATCTACAAGTTACAGAAGAATATTTAACCACGTTCGCCGTAGTGTCCCGTAGGGATAGACACGAAGAACACGAAGGAAATAGGGTTTGAGAGATATTTTGCGTAAGTCCTGAGTCTCTTGAAACCACAAATAATCTTGCCATGTAGCTTCTGTAAATGTGAGTTTCATTAACAAATATCTTCATGGTAATTTTTTCTTCATTGGCTCATACTACTGCTTCAATTTATGATTCCCATTATTTATGTTCAAACATAACGATATTAAGAAAACTTCTGGGTCAAAGTCAATGTATCATAATTGATTTTAAGTATACACATTTAACTGTGTATTGAATTACAGGTTTTTGCGTCTATTCATCACCAACTACCAGAATTATTGTGTATAAATCTCATTTAAAATCAAATCTGTAATTCTTCAACAAGCGATCGCCAGGTCAAATAACACTACGCTTTTATCCCCAACATTATGGAATTAAACAAACATCAACATGACAGATGCGTCAGATGATAATCAGCAGCATTTTGGGGATTGATAGGGATATTTTAGCCACAAACTAGGTAATCCCATTTATTTAGAAGCTTGCAAAGCGTTCCATCAATAGTTACACTTTTTAAAATATTCTCATTTTTGCTTGGCGAATGCCATAACCGCTCAAACAGCAACTTCCCAAAAGTTAACAACTCCACGGAATACAGCCATTTCAGCGGATAGGCACAGCTAAACCACAGGCTCATCTGTGGTAAAACTCAAGACTGGCAATAACAAAAAACTCAGAGAGTTCTCCAAGTTACGGCTTCCGTTTCTGAGAACCTCAGTAAGAAAATTGCTTTGTAAACTAACTCATCTAGGAGGATTGTAGTCGATGGGACTACCCTGGTACCGAGTACATACAGTTGTTCTGAACGATCCAGGCCGACTGATTTCTGTACACCTAATGCATACAGCCTTAGTTGCTGGCTGGGCTGGTTCAATGGCATTGTACGAACTAGCTGTTTATGATCCTAGTGATCCAGTCCTCAACCCCATGTGGAGACAAGGGATGTTCGTACTTCCCTTTATGTCACGTCTAGGCGTAACCGAATCCTGGGGCGGTTGGAGCGTTACTGGTGGCACAGCAGTAGATCCTGGCTTCTGGTCATTTGAAGGAGTTGCTGCTGCTCACATCGTTCTTTCTGGTTTGTTATTCCTAGCAGCGGTTTGGCACTGGGTTTACTGGGATTTGGAACTGTTCAGAGATCCCCGTACAGGCGAACCTGCATTAGACTTGCCAAAAATGTTTGGCATCCACTTATTCTTATCTGGATTACTTTGCTTTGGCTTCGGTGCTTTCCACCTCACAGGACTATTTGGTCCGGGGATGTGGGTTTCCGATGCCTACGGTATCACTGGCAGCATTCAGCCAGTATCACCAGAATGGGGTCCTGCGGGCTTTAACCCCTACAACCCTGGTGGCATCGTCGCTCACCACATTGCAGCTGGTGTAGTTGGTATTATCGCTGGTTTATTCCACCTCACAGTTAGACCCCCCGAAAGGCTGTACAAAGCCCTACGGATGGGTAACATTGAAACCGTACTTTCCAGCAGTATCGCGGCTGTGTTCTTCGCTGCTTTCGTCGTAGCTGGAACTATGTGGTACGGTAACGCCGCTACCCCCATTGAACTGTTTGGACCTACCCGCTATCAGTGGGATCAAGGCTACTTCCGTCAAGAAATTGAGCGCCGTGTGCAAACCAACGTTGCCCAAGGTGCAAGCCTTGCTGAAGCTTGGTCACAAATTCCCGAAAAATTGGCTTTCTACGATTACGTAGGTAACAGCCCAGCAAAAGGCGGTCTATTCCGTACAGGGCCAATGGTTAAGGGTGATGGTATTGCCCAATCTTGGCAAGGTCACGCAGTCTTCACAGATGCAGAAGGACGTGAGTTAACTGTACGTCGTCTGCCTAACTTCTTTGAAACCTTCCCAGTAATTTTGACCGATAAAGATGGAGTTGTCCGCGCTGACATTCCTTTCCGTCGGGCTGAATCTAAGTACAGCTTTGAGCAAACAGGCGTTACTGTTAGCTTCTACGGTGGCGATTTGAATGGTAAAACCTTTACAGATCCCGCTGATGTGAAGAAATACGCTCGTAAGGCTCAAGGTGGCGAGATATTTGAATTTGACCGGGAAACCTTGAACTCTGATGGTGTCTTCCGTACATCTCCCAGAGGTTGGTTTACCTTTGGTCACGCTGTCTTTGCGCTGCTGTTCTTCTTCGGACACCTCTGGCACGGTTCTCGGACAATCTACAGAGACGTATTTGCTGGTGTGGAAGCGGATCTAGAAGAACAAGTAGAATGGGGTCTGTTCCAGAAAGTTGGTGACAAGACCACTCGTGTTCGTAAGGAAGCTTAAACTAGGATCAAGTATGAAGTATGAAATTATGAAATTTTATTACTTCATACTTTTTCCCAGGCTTGGTAAACTAAGATTACTGGCTGGATAGGCAGGAACTCCTAATATGGAAAGCGTTGCATACATTTTAATTTTGACCTTGGCAATAGGTGTTCTCTTTTTTGCGATCGCATTTCGCGAACCTCCCCGCTTTGAGAGAAAAGAGAAAGATTAAGCAGTTAAAAACTAAAAACTGGCATTTTTTCTCAATATTCACCACTTAGCAATTTTTCAAGTCAGATTCTAATTACCAGACTTGTAAAAAAAACTTCAAAATTATATCCGTTGCTACCTAAATAGGCGGCAACGGATAATATTGTGAATCTTTATTGCTAAAATTTATGCGGAAGCAAAAGACAACAAGTGAAAAAATTTTTGGTGTGTGATATAATATCCTATCTGGAAGATAATATGTGTGAACCTAGCTCTTCTGCGCTAGGATTAACAAAGATGTAAGTGTAGACTTATTTAAAAGCCCTCGCATATACATCAATAATTGTGACAAAAACTTACGGAGACTAGAACCAGGAACAAATCAGCATGGTCAATCAGAATTTAACCGCTACAGAAATTGGATTTACTCACGAAGATTTCGCTGCTCTACTTGATAAGTACGATTATCACTTCAGCCCTGGTGATATTGTACCAGGTACAGTGTTTAGTATAGAGCCGCGCGGCGCTCTGATTGACATTGGTGCTAAAACAGCAGCATACATACCTATACAGGAAATGTCTATTAACCGGGTCGATGCCCCGGAAGAAGTCTTACAATCAAACGAAACACGGGAATTTTTCATCCTCACTGATGAAAACGAAGATGGTCAGTTAACCCTTTCCATTCGTCGTATTGAATACATGAGGGCATGGGAAAGAGTACGGCAGTTACAAGCAGAAGATGCTACTGTCCGTTCTGGTGTGTTTGCTACTAATCGTGGTGGCGCATTGGTAAGAATTGAGGGACTACGTGGCTTTATCCCCGGCTCCCACATTAGTACCCGCAAACCAAAAGAAGAATTAGTAGGAGAAGAACTGCCCTTAAAATTCCTAGAAGTAGACGAAGAGCGTAACCGCTTGGTTCTTTCCCATCGTCGGGCGCTGGTTGAGCGGAAGATGAACCGTTTGGAAGTTGGCGAAGTGGTAATTGGTACAGTTCGTGGGATCAAACCCTACGGTGCATTTATTGACATCGGTGGTGTGAGCGGACTACTCCACATTTCTGAGATTTCCCACGAGCATATTGACACACCTCACAGCGTGTTCAATGTCAATGATGAAGTGAAAGTGATGATCATTGACTTGGATGCAGAAAGAGGTCGGATTTCTCTGTCTACCAAGCAGCTAGAACCCGAACCCGGTGACATGATTAAGAACCGCGATTTGGTCTACGATAAGGCCGAAGAAATGGCAGCTAAGTATAGGGAACAAATGTTAGCTAAACAGCAAGGTATTGCTGCTGCACCTGTGGAAGCTGTAGAAGCTGTAGAAGCTGCTGCACCTGTGGAAGCTGTAGAAGCTGTAGAAGCTATGGAAACTGTGGAAGCTGTAGAAGCTGTAGCTGAAGAACAAATTCCCCCAGCAACTGAAGTTGAAGAAGAAATACCAGCAGCCGTTGAAGATTAATATATCTGTAGTTGTAATTATCTACAACAAAGTATTTGATCAAGAGGGAATTTTCCCTCTTTTTTTATGCTAGTTGAATTTGCTAATAGGGTGTAGGGAGAGAAAAAAATTCTGACTCCTGACTCCTGACTCCTGACTCCTGAACTCCTGAACTCCTTCTAATATGGCTACTATTAAATGTAGAAACAAGACCTTTCCTGATATTCAGGCGATTTTATTTGACAAAAATGGGACATTAGAAGATTCAGAGTCCTATTTGCGATCGCTCGGACAAAAAGGGGCGAGAATTATAGACGCGCAAATTCCCGGTATTGGTGAACCATTGTTAATGGCTTTTGGTATTAATGGCGATCGCCTAGATCCAGCCGGTTTAATAGCTGTAGCTAGTCGCAGAGAAACCGAAACAGCTACAGCTGCTTATATAGCCGAAACTGGGAGAGGATGGTTTGAGTCTTTAAAAATCGCCCGTCAAGCATTAGCTGAAGCTGAACAATACGTTGGTAAAACTCCCTCACCTCTTTTTCCTGGTAGCTTAGAAGTTTTAAAATTACTATCATCAGCAGGGTTAAAACTCGGTATTCTCTCAGCCGCAACAACTGGAGATGTGCAGAAATTTGTCATCACTCATCAGTTAAGAGACTACCTCCAGCTAGAAATGGGAGTTGATGAAGGGCCAAGTAAACCAGATCCCATTTTATTCTTACAAGCTTGTCAAGCTTTAGGTGTAGAACCCAGAACTACTTTAATGGTAGGCGATTCCGTTGGTGATATGCAAATGGCGCGTGATGCTAAAGCCGCAGGTTGTATTGGTATTACTTGGAATGGTAATTCTAGTAATGTTCAAGGTGCAGATGTGGTGATTCATCAACTTGATGAAATTCAGGTGGTGGAAATATAGAAAAATAAGTCATTAATCACCGATTTACCATTATCATCATGCCTCATCTGTACATTATCGGCGGTGCAAACGGTTCTGGAAAAACTACGGTTGCTTTGCAAATTCTCCCATATTTTTTAGAAGTATTTGAATATGTAAATGCTGATCAAATAGCAGCCGCACTTTCTCCTTTTAATCCTGACAATGTGGCGATTGAAGCAGGAAGATTAATGTTACAAAGATTAGAATTTTTGGTTAATAACAAGACTAATTTTGCTTTTGAAACAACTTTATCTGCTCGTAATTTTGCGCGTTTTATTAGGGAATGTAAAGAACAGAGTTATATAATTAATTTAATGTATTTTTGGTTAGAAACTCCAGAATTAGCAATAGCGAGGGTAAAGAGACGGGTAGCCAGTGGAGGTCATAATATACCTGAAGATGTGATTCGTAGACGCTATGAACGTGGACGCAGAAACATAACTGACCTTTATTTGCCTTTGTGTGATACTTGGACAGTATATAATAATTCTGGGGATGAACCTAAATTAGTTGCTCAATTAGGTATAAATCAGGAAGTGATAGTTTATGAACACAGAATCTGGAATCAAATTACAGCAACATAAGGAAGCTGAAATTAATCGTACAGAACTTTATCAAAAAATAGATGCTGGAGTGAAGTTTGCTATTGCTAATGCGATAGAAAGACATCGCAGGCTAGGAGAATCTATTAGTATTTTGCGAGATGGTAAAGTGGTGACGTTGACAGCAGATGAAATACCAGCGCGAGATGTTGACTTACGTTCCCATCCTTGAGAACCTGCACCTTCTGTCTTCTACCTCCTGTTTTTCACGAAACCAAACGATCTTGAAGTTTTGCCACCATTTCCGCACGGGCAGAAACCCCCAATTTTTTAAACATTCTTTTCAATGCTTGCTTAACGGTATTTTGGGTAATCCAAAGTTTAGCTGCAATTTCTCCATTAGTTAAACCTTGGGCTACTAATTCAGCAATTTCTAATTCCCTAGCTGTGAGGAGAGAATTAACAGCAGATGATACAGTTTTAGGTTTTGCCTGTAGGGTAGCCAGCTTGGCTGATAAATGAATACATACTGCACTTAAATCCGCTAAATCATTACCATTAAAAGGGGCGCTACCAGGGTCACGGGCAAAATTCAGAGTTCCCACTAACCGACCATCACAAACTATCGGGCCAGTCATAATATGCTCGTGACGAGTACAAAAATTTTTCCAGTCTTCTGGTGATAAGATTAATTGCTCATGGGTGGGGGCGTGGCGTTCGACCACATAGCGACCGACGGGATTAGCTTCCAAACATACCGCCGGCATTTCGGGAGTTTCTATCTCCGTTAATAACTCGTCATCTAGGAAAGAAATACCCCAGTGTTGCACGCCAAAATGTTCGCCAATGGTATCCATAAGCGCCTGTTGTAATTCTTGCTCATTTTCCACATTAGCGATCGCTTCAAAAATGGCGTGGAGAGTTTTTGTCATAAGAGTACCCAGTTGGGGACTATCCAAACCTCGATAATTACTTCTATCCTAATATCATCAACGATAAAACGCTATTATCACTCGTAGCCAGAGGACAAGCATCATGACAGTTACTCAAATCTCTGCCCAAGAACTTTTCCGGGCTGCATATCAAAACCGTTATACTTGGGATGAAAATTTCCCCGGTTACACCGCAGATATCACTTATAAATATGATGGCCAGGAGTTCACTGGCAAAATTCGTATTGACGCTAATCTCAAATGGGAAGTTACAGGAGTAGAAGACGAAGCTGCCAAAAAAGCTATTGACAGCCAAACTTGGGAAATAGCCGTTCACCGAGTCCGTCGCAGTTTTGAACAAACTCACGGCGAAAATACCTTTACCTATGGAGAAACAGACGAAACTGGGGCTGTAGAAATTTTTGTTGGTGGTAAATCAGCAGGTGACAAATATAAAGTTCGCAATGATGTAGTGACTCTTGTTCATCGTCAAATTCATGGAGTTGTTGTGACTATTAACACTTTCAGCATTCACGAAACCGGCGCAGGATATCTATCTCACACCTATGATTCTGTATATCATGACCCTAAAACTGGTGTCCAAAAAGGTGGTCGGAGCGAGTTTACAGACGAATATGAAAAAGTAGGAAATTATTACATTCTCAACCGTAGGGAAATTCGCACTGAAACAGACGGAAATCTCTCCATCCAAGAGTTTATTTTCGGTAATCTTGAATTATTGGGTTAGGCTTTTTGGCTTGTAGATAATTCACAATTTTTCTAATTGATGTAGGGGTTTAGCACTGCTAAATCCCTCATATTATTGAGGATATGAATTAAACGCAGATGCACGCAGATTAACGCAGATGAAAAAAGATGAATTTATAATCAATTAATCAATTTGTGAATATTATCCTCCCAATTTGCACCATCAAAAGGTACAATTTCAAAATTACCTATTACATCTCCATCTAAACACCTGACGTTTACATCAATACCATTAGGATGACTGCGGGGAATATAAAAAGAATGTATTCCACAAATACGACAAAATTTATGTTGTGCAACACCTGTATTAAATTGATAGGTTGTTAAAACATCTTCACCTTGTAGTAAAGTAAATTTATCTTTAGGGACAATTAAATGTAAAAATCCCTTTTTACTACAAATTGAACAGTTACAATCATCCACTTTGTGGTGATCAACTACTACCCGAAAGCGTACTGCACCACAGTGACAACCACCTTCATAAGTCACCGTTTTATTAATATTATTAATATTTTTCATCATCCATCACCTCAACAACAATTCATCCTGCTTTATCTGCGTCCATCTGTGTGCATCCGCGTTTAATTATTGAAGATACTTAGATAACAACCCAATAAAAACTCCAGGTGTTTCCAGATGTGGTAAAATTCCCGTATCAGCTATACCATAAAAATCTCTAATTGCATCTTTATTTAAACTTGCTAATCTTTGACCTAATTTGATATTAGTAAATTGTGCTTTTTCACCCCAAAAAAAGACAGTGGGTATTTTTAGTTGGGGAAGATATAAACTCAAATCGAAATAAAGATCACCTCGTAAAAATGCTAAAGCCGCAAACTTAGCATTTGGCTTTTGTGCAGAAGTTAAATAAGCTTCTACCATTTCTTTTGTCAATCTTTCTGGTTTAGCAAAAAGAAAACTTTGTAAAAAATTACTGACAGCAAGTTCATTTTCAGCACCCAAACCATAAATTAAATGATCCAAAAAAGGTGTATTAATCACCGAAAGCGGTAATCTGCGTCCAGCACCCTGTCCAAAATCATCAAACCCAGACGGAGAAACTAAAAACAATGCTTTAAATAAATCAGGTTGAGAAATAGCAAGACGAATAGTAAAAGCCGCAGTTAAAGAAGAAGCTACCACCGTCACAGGTTGTTCACAAGTTTGGTGAATAAATTCACTAATAGTAGTCAAGTAATCTTGAATTTGATAATCTCGTGTCGAATGTTCAGACTCTCCCCAACCAATTAAATCTGGTGCTAAAATTCGATATTTATTTGCAAAAGCCGGATAAACTTTAGACCATTCATAAGCAGAAGCACCACCACCAAAGTTATGTAAAAATAACAAGGTTGGTAATTTTTCAATTTCAGAAATATCCCAAGGTTTACCAATTTGGGTATAGTAAGCCATTGCACCCAAAGAAGTATTAATAACCTTTTGACCAAAACCAGGGGGATGAAATTTCAGCATAGATAATTTATGAAATATCAATTATGAATTAGAAAGATTATCTTTAGTAACTGGTACAAGTTGATGGAGGTTATCACCATCAATATTGTAAGCTGCACCAAAACCGATGACAAAACGTCCTTGAGTTGGAGTGAGTTGAAAAATTCTAAAATCAGCCAAACTGCGTAACATTTCAATAATTTCTCCAAACCGTGCTTGAAATTGCTCAACAACTTGATTCCATTGTTCAGTTTCCCTCTCAATTAAAGTAGCTGTACAATCAAAATTCAATCTACGACGAGCAAAAATATTCGGACTTTTAGCTTCATCTTCAATAAATAAAACACTCACATAGGGATGAGCATGAATATTAACAGTGTGACTAGCTAAACCACTAACATAAATATAAATATTTTTAAATTCATCTATTACAAAAGGAGTATAACTAGCGTTAGGGATTCCCTTTCCATTAACTGTACTAATCATAATGCTGGAAACTTCTTGAGGAAATTGCTCATACTCAGCTTGAATTTTTGCCAATTGACTCATAACCAATAACTTCCTGTTTAGTTATTAATGTATTATATGACATAATCTGCTCATATCCTAACTTCTCTGATAAATCAAGGATATGGTTGTTCATAATTGCTACAATTAGACTAGAATACACAAAAGTTATAAAAAATAATTATGACTGAAAACAATCGTTCTCAATGGGATTTGTGCAGATTCATCAAAACCCTCACCTACTTTGAGGTATTTCCTGTCCTGAACTGGGTGCAAAATTTATTTCCAAGTCGTCCGGAAAATTATCAAAATCAACCAAATGGGGGAATAAAAATGGGTGTTGTTTTAGTAGCAGGTGCGACTGGTGGTGTTGGTAAGCGAGTTGTAAAACGATTGTCAGCACAGGGTTACAAAGTTCGCTGTTTAGTCAGGGATATTGACAAAGCACGGTCAATTTTGGGTAATGATGTTGACTTGGTAGTGGGAGATATTACCAAACCAGAAACTCTCAATAATTTAGTCTTGAGTAATATTCAAGCTGTTGTTTGTTGTACAGCAGTGCGTGTTCAACCAGTAGAAGGAGACACACCTGATAGAGCAAAATATAATCAAGGTGTGAAATTTTATCAACCAGAAATTGTGGGTGATACACCAGAAAATGTTGAATATAAAGGTGTAAAAAACCTAGTAGAAGCTGCGAGAAGATATTTATCAAACACAGGTGAAAAAGTCATCTTTGATTTTACTCAATCATCAGAGGAATTAAAAAATATCTGGGGTGCTTTGGATGATGTAGTCATGGGTGGTGTTAGTTCTAGCAATTTTCAAATATTAGAAAAAACAGCCTTATTTGCTGGTAATGTTTCTACAGCTAATTCGGGAGGATTTGCATCTGTAAGAACAAAGAATTTTTCACCAACAATTAATTTATCCGGTTATGCAGGGGTAAAATTGCGCGTCAAAGGTGACGGACAACGTTATAAAATCTTTTTAAGAACCGAATCAACATGGGATGGAATTGGTTACAGTTATTCCTTTGATACTATAGCTAATACATGGATCGATATTACCATTCCCTTTGTCAATTTAACACCTGTATTTAGAGCTAAATCTGTGAAAGATTGTCCACCGATTGATGCTAGTAAAGTTTGCTCTTTCCAATTAATGTTGAGTAAATTTGAATATGATGGTGCTTTAAATCCTAAATTTAACCCTGGTAGTTTTGCACTAGAACTAGAATCAATCAAAGCTTATGGTGGTGAAAATTTACCTCAATTTGTTTTAGTTAGTTCTGCTGGTGTCACCCGTCCCGGAAGACCAGGAATTAATTTAGATGAAGAACCCCCAGCCGTAAGATTAAACGACCAATTGGGAGGAATTTTAACATGGAAATTAAAAGGAGAAGATAGTTTAAGAGAAAGCGGAATACCCTACACAATTATTCGACCTTGTGCTTTAACTGAAGAAGTCGGAGGTAAAGAATTAATATTTGAACAAGGTGATAATATTCGGGGAAAAATTAGCAGAAATGACGTTGCAGAAATTTGCATTGAATCCCTTAAACAAACCAAAGCACGGAATATAACCTTAGAAGTCAAACAGGGAGAAAATAATGTTAACTCTATCAATTGGGAACAGTTATTTTCTAACTTGCAACGTGATAAATAATTGGTAGTAAACCAATCAATACAATTGTGAAAAAATTATTGTTTGCTGGGGTTGTAGTGATAATTCTATGGAGTGGGGTTTTTTCTAATCCTGCTTCTTCACAACAGGTAGATTTTCGTGTTAATAACCTAGAATCTGATGTACGTCGTTTAGAATTGCGGTTAAACCAAATAGAATTATTGCTACGTCAAAATCCCCAGATTCCATCATCTAAAATTCCTCAAACTCCCACAAAACCTCCAGGTTCTCAGAGGAATTTATCACAGTCGGAACGGGACAAAATGTTTGATAGATTATCAACTTTGGTTGTGGAATTAAAGCAACAAGTTAATGATTTAAGAAAGCGGGTTACAAAATTGGAGTCTGGGAAGTAGTGAAAATGTCTGAATCAGGATATCCAGGACACCCTTCGGGAAGTCAAAAGTCAAAAGTCAAAATTAAGAAATAATAAATGATGTCCAGGATTTAAGGATTTTCAGGATCAGAACGCAGATAGACGCGGATAAACGCAGATTGTCTGATAGCGTGGCGTAAGCCATTTCTGACAAAATTTCTATCTCCCCATTCTTGTATATATTTGATAAATTATCATCCAGTAATCCGTTTTTAGCCTAATTAATTATAACCATGCCTTACAGTGATTTTACACTTAAAAAAGTCCGCCAAGATTTAGCAATTATTATCCATGAAGGAGGAAGATTTTTTCCAGACATTCCTCCTGTAGAACCAGATGATTTATTACATCAAGAACTAGAGGATGGTTTACCTTTGGTACTTGCAAGGGGTAGCGAAAAAGCTCGTTCTGAATGGATTATTAGCCCTGTATTAACAGCAGTGAGACGATTATTAAATCGCCAAATTAGCCTCTTTTCTGGAGAAGATTTTACTGTTGATCCCAACCTAGGACTTAATGGTATTTGTGACTTTCTGATTAGTAAATCACCCACCCAATTAGAAATTCAAGCTCCAGTTATTATTATTATAGAAGCGAAAAAGGAAAATCTTAATGGTGGTTTAGGTCAGTGTATCGCAGAAATGGTAGCTGCTCAAAAATTTAATGCTGCTAATAATATAAATATTCCTACTATTTTCGGTTCAGTCACCAGTGGAACAGCTTGGAAATTTCTAAAATTAGAAGGTAATTCAGTCACTATTGATATTACCGAATATCCATTACCACCCGTTGAGCCAATTTTAGGATTTTTGATGTGGATGTTATCACCAAATTCAGGAATTCCACATCCTGTAAATCCTTAAATCCTGGACATCCTAATTCTCACAAAAATAAGGACACAGCATTGCTGCATCCCTAAAAATTGCCAATTTATCTGAACAAAATCAACCCTTACTTCATCGCTTCCGCAGTCTTGTCTTTATCCAGCTTGAGAATCAAAACCCCCAAAGGTGGTAAACACAAATCCAAGGAATAAGGACGATTATGTAAAGACCAATCATCAGTCCACTTACCGCCTAAATTGCCCATATTGCTACCGCCATACTGACGCGCATCGCTATTGAACAACTCGGTATAAAATCCCTTTTCTGGTACACCGATACGATAGTGAGAATGAGGTTGAGGAGTAAAATTACAAACTACAACCACAAACTCATCAGCATCCTTAGCACGACGGACAAAAGAAACTACGCTGTGACGGTTGTCGCTACAGTCAATCCACTCAAACCCTTCCCGTGCAAAATCTTGAGTATACAAAGCAGGTTCAGAACGGTAAAGATGGTTGAGAGACTGGAAAAATTCCTTTAGCTGTTGGTGTGGTTCATACTGGAATAAATGCCATTCTAAATCAGCCCACACATTCCACTCACTCCACTGGCCAAATTCCATACTCATAAACATGGTTTTCTTACCAGGGTGCGCGAACATATAGGTAAATAAAGCCCGCACGTTAGCTAACTTCTGCCATCTATCACCGGGCATTTTACCGATGATATTGCTCTTACCATGCACAACTTCATCGTGAGACAATGCCAGCATAAAATTCTCACTGTGGTTGTACCACATACTGAAAGTGACATTGTTTTGATGGAATTGACGGAACCAGGGATCCATGCTGAAATAATCCAACATATCGTGCATCCAACCCATGTTCCACTTCAGGTTAAAGCCTAGACCACCTGTATAGGTAGGCCAAGACACCATAGGCCAGGAAGTAGATTCTTCGGCAATGGAAAGCGCACCAGGAAAATAACTAAAGATATTGTGATTTACTTGACGCAAGAAATCCGCAGCTTCTAAATTTTCTCTACCACCGTATTGGTTGGGCAACCATTCCCCATCTTTACGGCAATAGTCGTTGTAAAGCATGGAAGCTACAGCATCCACCCGAATTCCGTCAATGTGGTATTTATCAAACCAGAACAGGGCATTAGCTACCAAGAAATTTCTAACTTCGTTACGGGAATAGTTAAATACTAAAGTTCCCCATTCCTTATGTTCACCTTTGCGGGGGTCAGCGTGTTCGTATAGGTGAGTACCATCGAAGAAGGCTAAACCGTGACCATCTTTCGGGAAATGTCCAGGAACCCAATCTACCAGTACACCAATGCCATTTTCGTGACATTGGTCTACAAAATACATGAAATCTTCAGGACTACCAAAGCGGGAAGTGGGAGCATAATAACCAGTGACTTGATAACCCCAAGAACCATCAAAGGGATGCTCGGCAATTGGTAGTAATTCTATATGGGTATATCCCAATTCTTTGACATAAGGAATCAGTTTTGCCGCTAATTCTCGATAAGTCAGGAAACGCGCACCGGTTTTGAGTTCAGAAACTACTACTACTGGTTCAGTTTCTCCATTGGGTAATTTTGCTGGTTCTGCACTAGCAGCGTGTAACCAAGAGCCTAAATGGACTTCGTACACGGAAATGGGTTGGGTGAGGGGGTCTGTATGTCGCCGCACTTCCATCCAGCTTTCATCGTTCCAGGTGTAAGCATTTAAGTCGGTGACTATAGATGCTGTTTTGGGACGTGGTTCTTGCTGGAAACCGTAGGGGTCAGATTTTTCGTAAATGTGTCCTTCAAAATTTTTGATTTCGTATTTGTAATGTTCTCCCACACCCAGTTCAGGAATAAATAATTCCCAAACGCCTGTATGTCCTTTCCGCATCTGGTGTTTACGTCCATCCCAGAGGTTAAAATCTCCCAGAATAGAAACGTTACGCGCATTGGGAGCCCAAACGGCAAAATAAACACCTTTGACACCATCGACTGCTGTCAAGTGCGCTCCCAGTTTTTCGTAAATGCGGTGATGGTTGCCTTCTGCAAACAAATGCAAGTCAAAATCTGTTAAGTGGGGAGAACGGAAGGCGTAGGGGTCATAAATGACACGCTCATATTCACCTTCTTTAATCCTTAATTGATAGTTGGTAAGTTCTGCTGTTTCTATAGTGCATTCAAAAAAATGGGGATCATGCACTGTGTACATCGGGTATTCTTTTCTGTCTTCTGGAACTACTACCCATGCTGAACTGGCATTTGGTAGGTAGGCTCGCACAGCCCAGACATTTTTCCCATTTTGTTCAAAGAGATGTGAACCAAGAACTTCAAATGGATCGTGATGCTGATTCCAAACTATACGGTTAACCTGCTCAGGGGCGATCGTGCTGATGGACATGAAGCTACCTACGTGAAATAATGTGATTAAGTAAATCTAGTTTTTTATAACTATATATATTCTTTACATTTATTTGCATTTTTGTCGTCACGGTTATCCTACATCAGAATGTATATTATTGGTGACAGGTGACAGTAGAGATAGGATGATAGGGAGGTGGGGAGAATAATCTTTTGCCACTGACAACTGACAACTGACAACTGACCATTAACTAAATATCCAAAAATGGAAATAGCTGTAATAGTACCTGCCGTATCCGCAGCAGAAATATTTGTTCTCGAATTTGAGCATTCAGTTTTGGTGGTGGACTTGTTTGCAGTTGCGCTTGTAATTCTGCATATTCAGCAGCAGTTAGGCGTTTACCATCAATGGGCGATCGCGCTGCGGTAATAATTTCTGTTCGCAATATTTCTTCTGGTATTTCCTCCACTGGTGGTAATGCCATCACCTTTGTTCCCCAATGGCTACTCACCACAACTAAAATAGTGGTACTAATAACCAAAATCAGAAATTTTACACATTTCATTCTTTAATTTTAAATTTTGAATTTTGAATTTCTAAAGCCCCGGTGGTAATTTCTCCCCACACAACTGATGAATTTCCATAATGCGCTCAAATAGCCAGGGATATCCCTGACGATACTCAGGAATAAGTGCTAAAGGACTCAATAAAGCCGCAGCCGCAATATCAGCCACACTCAGATGATCACCCACTAGATATTTACTTTTTCCCCAGCGGATAGATAATTCTTCTAGAGCTATAGTTAATCTTTTAGTAGCTATTTCTACAGTAGCATTATTAATACCATACTGTTTTCTAACTACATTAATCACCATCTGACTCAAGAATGATGGGTCAATTTGTTTACCTTCAGCAGCCCGAAAATGATAATAAACAAACCTTGTTGCTGTTCCAATACTTTCATCTAACCAGTCTTCCAGCATCAAGGCTTGAGTTTGTTGTTCGTGGTTAGTGAAAAATAGCGGAGGTTCTGGTTGATAGGATTCTAAAAAACTTAAAATCTGTGTAGAGTCACCAATAACTTGTGTTTGTCCTTCAATTTGCGGTAATAAAACAGGCAGAGTAGTTAACCCGGTAAGTGGCTTTAATCTCAAAATATGTAATCCAGGAGTCAAATTTTCTACCTGGTATTTAATTCTTTTATAGCCTAGTGCCAGACGAGCTTTACGACAATAATGAGACGTACTAAATTGCAGGAGTAACATAAAGCTACTGTTGCGGAAATAAAAATTTTTTTCGTTTAAATCAGAATGTGGACACTTAGAAGAGGTATAAACCATCTATTCTAGTGTCCTACAGTTGCTGCTTCAATTAAACAACAGTTTAGCTCTCTAATGCCGAGGTAACTGTTGCCTCAAGTCGATGCCTGACTAAACTATGTGACATACTTCCTCGTCCTAAAGGAGCGAGGACTCATTAACGTTTCACAAAAACTCGCTACTAGGTAGTCTTACAGTTTCTCCACGTCCGTTTAGAGTCTCCCCATGCCTTAGAGCGACTTGTTTCTATTGTTGCCAGCTATCGTTGACATACTCTTTGCCCTAAAAGTGCAGAGATTCTGGGTTCAAACAACAGTTGCAGTTTTATACCGTCTTATACTATCTCGCCCAACAGACAATGCCCTGACTGTTTCAACTATTTTATCAGCAAGCCATCCTAGAAGGACGGGGAACCTCAAACTTATTTTTTTGGTAAAGCCGTCCTAGAAGGACGGGGTTTTAAACCCAATTTTTCGATCAACGCTATCCTATGGAGTTGCAGTAGGACTAGCGGCTGGGCTGGCTTCAGGTGCGGTAGTAGCAGCAGGGCTGGCTCCAGGTGCAGTTGTAGCAGCAGGGCTGGCTCCAGGTGCAGTTGTAGCAGCAGGGCTAGACTCAGGTGCAGTCGTAGCAGCAGGACTGGTTCCAGTATCAGCAGGTTCACCAGCAGCAGGTGTAGAAGCGGGGGTACCACTAGTTCCAGCAGGTTCACCGCCACCCTCACAAGCTCCGAGCATAGTAGCGAGACTTAACACGAGAGCCAAACCAAAGACTTTTGTTTTCATAACTCCTCTTTCACCAATAAAGGCAATAGAAATATTGCTTCTGTTGAATACGATAGCTTATTTGTTGACTTTTGTTAAATGCTTGCAAATTACAAATTTACACCCCTAAACCCCAATACCGCCTGGTTAGTGGGAAAAGGGGAAGGGAGCAAGAAAAACCTTTCACCTCAAACCATTCAGGAGTACCGAGTAACGAGTACCGAGTAGTGAGTAACCCCATAACTAAAGTGAGGGGCTAGTAACTGAATCAAAATATCTATCTAAATCTACTCATATCTAATTAAAGGAGCTAGGTGTTGCCTCTAACCACTCCACATTGCCATAATCTTTAATTGTATGGAGCTTACATATTGAAAACAAAAATTAATAAACCTCTTGTAAAAGTCACTTTTGCAAGAATTGGCAAAAGATGAAAGGCCACGAACGGAAAATACTCCCCCTTTTCCTCTGCGGCTTATCCCCACCGAGTGGGGACACAAACTTATCCTCTCCCCAAGGTCTTTTTTTTTAATCTACCATTCACAACAATTATGGCTGTTGCCCGCAAATCAGCGGTTTCTACAAAAAATTCTTGGTTCAAGCGTAATTCAGACCTACCTTTGGGTCAGCAACGCTCTCGCGCCCAGGGAAAAAGTACGCAAACCTCTTCTACACTAGCAAATGAGTCTACAGGATTGCACTCTAGAAGAAGACGGAATTCTTCTAGAAATTTATTATTTACTTCCACAAAAGAGCCTGTAGCACCCACTTTAGTCCCAGGTTCTGGCAAACAACCAGCCGCTAATATTGATGGTCAGGTAAATGAACGCTTACCTATGATGTCTGCTGCCGGGGCTGCACCTGTGTGGTTACTACGCCTATATACTATCTATCGTTATTCTTCCGCAGCGGCGTTTTTGGTTGTGGCGGCAACACTTATGGTTTATGGTTGGACGGTATATTCCCAAGAGCTTTGGAGTCAAGCTTATCGGACACTGCAAAGTTTACAACGTAATGAACGTCAGTTGACCACCACCAATGCCACCCTGACTAGCAAAATGGCTGATGAGGCAGAACAACCATCAGCAGGACTAGTATCACCAAGTCCTGGGAATACAATTTTCTTACCACCAAACTCTGACCGTCCTAATTCGGCATCCTCCCATAAAATTCCCAATTCAGAAGCACAACCCCAAACTCTTTCACCTCTGGGATATTAACAAGACAGGAGTTCAGGAGAAAGAGGTGATAGGTGACAGAAGAAATAAGGGTACGGGGATAGGGGCCAGAGGAGAAAATTTTCACCCTTGCTTCTTGCTAGAAAGCTCCTTTTCCTCTTCTCCCCAAAACCTACACTCTACAAACTACTACACACCACAATCTACACCCCAATGCAGAAGTCACCAAGCAGAACAAAATTTAGAAATTTGCGAAATTTAGAATTCACAAGACAGAGAAAATTTTCCAGACCCGCTGTATCTAACAATGGTACTGCTAAAACCACAGTTTCGACACCAAACCTTAAGTCTCGACTGTTGATAGTTTGGGGTGTCTTAATGGCTGCTGGGTTGGGGTTAGCTTTTAATTTGTATCGCTTACAAATTGTTGATGGAGCGAAGCTGACACAAAGAGCTAGAAACCAGCAAATGGTTAATTTACGCCCTTTTATGCCCCGTCGGCCAGTGGTGGATCGGAATAACAATGTCTTGGCTATTGATCGTCCAGTTTATACTTTGTATGTCCATCCCAAGCTGTTTGATAAATCTAATGAAGAGATGGCACAGCAAATTGCACCCGTACTCAATAAAGATGCTGATAAGTTAGTCAAAATATTTCAAAGTAAAAGAAGTGGCATTCTTCTTGCTGATGGTGTGGCGGAGAATGTTGCTGATCGCTTGATTTCTTTTCGCTTGAATGGCTTGGAATTTATTCAAAAATATTCCCGTTTTTACCCACAAGATGATTTAGTTGCTAATGTGGTGGGCTATGTTAATCTTGACCGTCGCGGTCAGGCAGGGGTGGAATATAGTCAAGAGAAGCTGCTAGAACGCTCTGGACAAACGGTGCGCTTGAGTCGGGCAGGTAACGGGGCTTTAATGCCAAATCATGCGCCAGAGGGATTTCTGCATTTTGATGATTTAAAACTGCAATTAACTCTTGATAGTCGCTTACAACGAGCCGCCAGAATGGCGCTGAAAGAACAAGTTGATAAGTTCCAAGCCAAGCGTGGGGCAGTAATTGTTATGGATGCTATGGATGGTTCTTTATTGGCTTTGGTTTCTGTGCCTACTTATAATGCCAATGAATACTCCAAGGCTGATATTGGACTGTTTAAAAACTGGACTGTAGCTGATCTTTATGAACCTGGTTCAACTTTCAAGCCTTTGAATGTGGCGATCGCACTGGAAAATGGTGTTATTAAACCAGATGATATGTTTAACGACCCCGGTACAATTAAAGTTGCTGACCGCACTATTAAAAACGCTGAAATAAATAGTTATAGACGAATTACTATTGCTCAAATTTTACAAACTTCCAGTAACGTTGGTATGGTACAAATTATCCAACGCATGAAGCCCACACTCTACTACAACTGGTTAGAAAAACTAGGACTGGGGCAAAAAATGGATATAGATTTGCCTTTTACAGTGGGTGGTCGCCTCAAAAGTCAAGAAGAATTTCTGTCCTCTACTATAGAACCAGCAACTACTTCCTTTGGTCAAGGTTTTTCTTTAACTCCATTACAATTGGTGCAAATGCACGGTGCTTTAGCTAATGGTGGTAAACTAGTAACACCCCACGTAGTCCAAGGGCTAATTGATAGCCAAGGTAAAATTCACTATTTACCTAATTTACCAGCACCACGCCAAATTTTTTCACCCACTACTACCCAAAAGGTAGTGGACATGATGGAGACTGTTGTTTCTCAAGGTTCAGGCAAAGCATCAAAAATCAACGGATACAGTATTGCTGGTAAAACAGGTACAGCCCAAAAAGCTAGTCCTAATGGTGGATATATTCCGGGAGCCAGAATTACAAGTTTTGTAGGTATTGTGCCAGCAGAAGCTCCCCGATATGTAGTTTTGGCAATAGTAGATGAACCAAAAGGTGCAAATGCTTATGGTGGAACTGTTGCTGCACCAATTGTTAAAGCTGTAATGGAAGTGCTGATACCATTGGAAAAGATTCCACCCAGTAAGAAGGTGACAGGTGATAATTGATAATTGATACTTGATAAGTAAGTCGACTTGAAAAAACCGAGGTATGTTACAAAAAGTCAAGTCCCTGAAAGTTTCTTCCCTCTTGCCTTTTACCTCTTGCCTTTTGCCTTGCCACAACGATAAATTTCAACGCCTACCTACTTAGTTGTTTTTACCCAATTACCAATTATCTCAACCGTAGGTTTTTTTGAGTGTTTCTTCAATTGAACCTAGATTTTGAAAGGTTTCAATTAGTTGATGTGATCTGGTTATTTTGTGTGCCAAAATAGCTTTTAGGGGTGTTAAAAATTTAATATCCGGGTCATTTTTTAAAGCATCTTCAGCAACTTGTAAAATTTTGGTTGCATTCTGGAAAATTTCTTCATGTTCAAAGCCTAATTTGGCGGAAATTTGGTGTAAATTAGCATCAGGTATAATAGCTCTACCCTCTAAAGTTTGATCTAATGCTAAACCTTTTAATAATGCCAGTAAACCTGCATAAATAGAAAAATCATCACAGCTATCACAGGCTTTGAATTCGATGCGGCCTACTTCTGCTGGAATGCGGGCAATTTTAGTTAAAGAAGGTACACTTTTAATTAATTGTTCTTGCTTTTCTACAAACACTAATGTGGCTGATCTTTTTCCAGTTCTGATAAATGTCCTTACTGATAAACCTTCCCATAAACTGCCATTATAAAAAGGAGAACTATAACTAAAAGGAACTATATAAGGGCTGTAATAAGTCAATTTTTGACCAATATCAATTACACTTGCAATTGGTAAATCTGCTAAGGAAATATTTAAATCTGGCCCATAAGAAACCATGTAAATATAAGCAGTTTGTTCATCAGGATAAGCTTGTAATTGCTTTATTTCAAAATCATTTAATGGCGGTTGTGGTTCAAAAATGCTAGTATAGGGATTAAAGCTAACTAAAATAGGCGAGAAACCAAAACTACGGGCTACCTCACTCAGTAAAGAAAAACTTGTTGTTAATTCATCAATTGCTCCTTGGATAGTCGAGTTGATAGTGGTTCTGATTTCGATGCCTTTAGCTAAACAGTCAATTACCTCTTCTGAATCGGCAAATCTTTCAAATCCCTCAATATACCACCGCTTCTTTTTAATGCCAGCATCACCAACTCTTAATTGTGGGTAATCATGAGGATAGAACGGTAATTTATCAACTATTTGCTGAAAATCGGCAAATTTTGTGCAGGAGAAATCAGCAAACTTTCCTTCATGGTTAAGGAATGCAACTTCATGTTCAATTCCGAAAAAAAACATATAGTAAATAGGAAAAATTCTCAATAATTATTGCCACAGGGATTCTAACACAAAACTGACGATTCAGGTAGCTTAATATTGATTTAGAAAAATTTGAGGTGTGAGTTTTTATGACAAGTGCTGTTCCCACCCCTTACAGTAGTGAACAAATTTCTGCTTGGTTACGAGGACTACTTACGATTGCTTGGTCTGATGGCAATTTTGATGCTCAAGAACAGGATATCATTACCAATATCACCAAAGATGAGTTAGCACCTTGTATTGACTGGAATTCTTTAGAGATCATTACACCAGAGGAATTAGCAGCTGTTTTGGGTAAAGGTACACCCATAGCGGAAAATTTTTTGCGAACAGCGGTAATGGTAGCGATCGCAGATGGAATATATTCTAAGAGCGAAGAAGAAATTTTACAACAGTTTTGCCAAGTTTTAGAACTAAATACAAAAGCCTTAACTGCACTACGTCATACCCTAGAAGATACAGAACAAAGACAAGACCTAACCTCTACCCCACCAGACATACTTCATCCCATGCGGGAATGGTTGGATGGGTTAGAAATGCACGATCCCAGAGTTGCCAGATTTTTGTGTAAAATGATTCCTTCCCAGTGTCCTTTTGAGCGGGATGTCACCCTATTTGGACGGAAAATAGTTCATATTCCGCCAATGTGTAAAATTAATCCTTTGTATGAACAATTAGTAGGTCTAAGGTTTCGCGCCCTTTCCTACCTTGCAGATGAATGTGGTGAGGATGTTTCACCTTATATTTAGTCACTGGTTATTAGTGATTAGTCAGTAGTTAGGTGAGATAATGAAGAGTAGGCGGTTTCAAGAATTACGAATATCAATTGTCATAAAAATTGGTTGATGAGATTTGCAAAATCGTGAACGAATGGAAGTCACTAGCGCAAAATAATGACTAATGACTAATAACCAGGACTTACGCAAAACAGAACGAAAGTAGAGGTAATTCATGAATTACCTCGACGTAATCATAAGGTTTTCAGCCAGATGTGGCGTAAGTCCTAATAACTAATGACTAATGACCAATGACGAATAATTCATTATGCAATTTATTGATCAAGCATTAATTGAAGTAGAAGCTGGTAAAGGTGGCGATGGTATTGTCGCCTTCCGCAGAGAGAAATATGTTCCCGCCGGCGGTCCATCTGGCGGTAATGGGGGTCGGGGTGGTTCGGTGGTTTTTAAAGCAGTGGAAAACCTGCAAACTTTGCTAGATTTTAGATACAAACATCTTTTTAAAGCAGAAAATGGTGGTCGCGGTGGACCGAATAATTGCACAGGTGCATCAGGAAAGGATTTAATGATCGAAGTTCCCTGCGGTACTGTGATTTATGACGCGGAAACTGATGCAATTTTAGGTGATTTAATTCAACCTGAACAAACTTTACTCATCGCTGAAGGTGGTAAAGGAGGTTTAGGAAATCAGCATTTTTTAAGTAACCGCAACCGTGCGCCAGAATACGCACTTCCTGGCCTGGAAGGAGAAAGGAAGATGTTACGTTTAGAGTTGAAATTATTAGCAGAAGTGGGAATAATTGGTTTACCAAATGCTGGTAAATCCACTTTAATTTCATCTTTATCTGCTGCACGTCCCAAAATTGCCGATTATCCGTTTACGACTCTCATTCCTAACTTGGGTGTGGTGAAAAAACCTACAGGTGATGGGACAGTTTTTGCTGATATTCCAGGATTAATAGAAGGTGCTTCTCACGGTGCTGGTTTAGGTCATGATTTCTTGCGTCATATTGAACGCACCAGGGTTTTATTACACCTAATTGATGCAACAAGCGAAGATGTAATTGGTGATTACCATACTATTCAAAAAGAACTAAAAGCATATCGTCGGGGTTTAGAAAAACGTCCTCAAATTTTAGCATTAAATAAAATAGATGCTGTTGATAGGGAAATGGTGGATTTAGAGGCTTTAGCTACTCAATTAAATCATCTTTCCTATGCGCCTGTTTTCATAATTTCTGCTGTTACTCGTAGTGGTTTAGAGCCAATGTTACAGGAAATTTGGCGAGTTATTGATGAAATGAATGCTCTGGAAGCAGCCGAGTTACAAGAAATAGGGAGTTAAGATTTAAGGGAGAAAGGTAAAGGGGAAAAGGGGAAGATAAAACCTTTAACCTTTATTCTCAATCCTGAATTATTACAGTTTGAGTTTTTCTATAATTTTTATAGCCATATAAACAGGATTTTTTATGAGTGCATCCCATACAGTTCAACAATTACAAGCAGAATGGATAACACCAGAAAATTTTCAGCGTTATGGACAGGTGATATTTCCTAGTCAAGATGGTAAGACTTTTGATACAGAAGATGCAAAGTTAAATTTACAAAATGGTATTCCTCGCTTTTATATTATGCGATTGCAGAGTAAAGGGCTAAAGTTTAATAAAATTACTCGTCATGAAAAATGTACTCAGTGTTTAGGTTCTTTGGCAGGAAAGGATTGGTTAATGGCAGTTTGTCCACCTGAGAATGATCTCAAAGAACCTGTTTTAGAACAACTTTGTGCTTTCCGCATTCCCGGAAATTGTTTTATTAAATTAGAAGTCGGAACTTGGCACGCTGGACCATATTTTGAGCATGAGTTTGTGGATTTTTATAATTTGGAATTAAGTGATACGAATGTAGTAGATCATTTCACTCATGATTTTATTAAAAGTCATAAGTTAGCATTTGAGATAGTGTAAGGTAAATCGGACTTCAAGCACTCAGATATAGCAGTTGTAACGGAATAGGTGACAGTGCTAAAAATCTTTGGGTGTTTAAGTTTGGTCATCCATTGCTATATAATAACGCAGTGGATTATCGGAATTTTCTCACCTCAGCCCAAAACTGTCCTACTAACAGCATTGTCACTCTTTTTCATCAACGTAGAAATCACAAAAATAATTCCCTAATTTTTAATTATTGCTGCGGTAATTAAATTTACAACCTTTAAATTTGATAAAAAAAACTCAAAATATTATCCCATCTTGTAATCTAAAAAGATAAAGAACACCCCCGCCAAAAATATCAATATGGCTCCTTTACCTGATTACCGTCCTAAACAATTATCCGTCGGTCCTTTAGAAGCAGAAATTCTCAGTATCGTTTGGGAACTGGGTTCTGCCACAGTCAAGGATGTACACGATCGCATTCTAGCTGATCCCAACCGTGAATTAGCTTATACTTCCGTCACCACTGTTTTACGTCGTCTCACCGAAAAAGGTTGGTTAGCTTGCGACAAACAGGGGAAAGCTTTCTATTGGCGGCCATTGCTAACCAAGCAACAAGCTGAGATGATTAAAGCCCATGATCAATTACAGCGATTTTTAGCAGTGGGAAATCCTGATGTAATTGCTGCCTTTGCTGATAGTTTAGATCAAGCCGCTAGTGACCAAATAGAAGCGATCGCCAAACGCATTCAAGCTGCACGTCAAGCCAGGGGAGAAAAATAAAATTATGCATATACTCATGATTCTCACTGCTGTCACCATTGCCTACAGCTTAAGATATTTCGCCAATATACCCACAGGAAATTGGCACTTACGATGGCAGCAATCACTTTTTTTATTCCTATTTCCCCCCCTACTTCTTTTCATGACAGCAACAGCAGTAGTCTGCATGGGTACACAAGGGAAAATGGGAGGAATGTATACTGGTTCTTTTAGCTATTTGCTATCCTTAATTTTCCTAGGCTTTTTTAATATTTTGGGAATTAAACTGGCTTTTCAAGGTTGGAAATCAGTAAAATCTGCCCGTGAATGTCCACAAATCAATCTCATTGGTAAACAAGTCCGACTCCTACAAACTGGGGCTTTATTTGCCGGTCAAATGGGTTTTTGGCAACCAGAACTGGTAGTTAGTCAAGGATTACTAGAAACTCTCTCTCCAGACCACCTAGAAAGCGTGTTTGCACATGAACAAGGACATTACCACTATAGGGATACATTCTGGTTTTTTTGGCTCGGTTGGGTACGTTCTTGCACCGCTTGGTTGCCTAATACAGAACCTTTATGGCAAGAATTGTTAATGTTGCGGGAATTACGGGCTGACAGTTATGCTGCATCCCAAGTCGATCCGTTGATATTAGCGGAATCTTTATTGTTAGTGGTGAGTAGTCAACCTCTAACATCTGAAGTTTGCTGTGCAGCTTTGGGTTCTTCTGGAGTTGATAGATTGGAACAAAGAATAAATGCTTTATTAACACCACCAGAACCGAATTCAGAACGTCAATTACAATCCTGGCATATCTTTTTATTTGCTTTTCTACCCTTAATTACAGTAGTTTTTCATACTTGAATTGACAATTGTTTCATTCAAGGTTAAAAACCTCAAGGGTGTGCATCTTCACTCCTTATAAATTGGGGAAAGGGTGGAATTCAGGAGTACCGAGTATCGAGTACCGAGTAATCCCCTAACTTTAGTTATGGGATTGAAACAAGGAAGCATTATTTCTCGTGCAATCATCTCGTTCGCGCAGCGTGCCGTAGGCATAATAAATCTTTGTTCCTTCTTCCATAAATGAATTCAGGGGCTTTAGACCCATTTGTGCTGAGTTCTCATCTGGGATCTCACTCATTACTCATTACTCGTTACTCAGCACTATTTCAATAACCCTCCCCAAAATCAAGCCTTAATTGCTTCTAGGTACTATTTCTTGACTGGAACTTCAATAGCTGGTTTACCAACCATCTTTTCTGTATTTTCGTCACTTTCTAGAATACCAAACTCAATCAACAACTCTTCTAGTTCTTCCATTTCAATAGGTGTGGGAATATTCAGATTCGTGTTGTTGATGATTTTCTTAGCTAATATCCGATATTCATTACCCTGATTACTATCAGGTGCATACTCGTTAACAGTCATACGACGCAATTCTGCGTGTTGAACAATATTGTCACGAGGTACATAGTGAATCATTTGGGTGTTCAAGCGTTTTGCCAGGGTTTCAATTAATTCGATTTCCCGGTCAACGTTACGGCTATTACAAATCAAGCCACCTAACCGCACACCACCAGTATGAGCATATTTTAAAACACCACGAGCAATGTTGTTTGCAGCGTACATCGCCATCATTTCACCTGATGTAACGATGTATATTTCTTGCGCTTTTCCCTCCCGAATGGGCATGGCGAAACCACCACACACAACGTCACCTAATACGTCGTAAGATACGAAGTCTAAATCTTGGTAAGCACCGTTTTCTTCTAAGAAGTTAATAGCGGTAATAATACCACGACCGGCACAACCTACACCGGGTTCTGGACCACCAGATTCTACGCACCTAACACCACGGAAACCGGTTAACATGACTTCGTGAAGTTCTAAATCTTCAACAGCACCTCTTTCAGCAGCCAAGGAAAGAACTGTAGTTTGAGCTTTGGAGTGTAGCATTAAACGGGTAGAGTCAGCTTTAGGATCGCAACCTACAATCATAATGCGTTGACCCATTTCAGCCATAGCTGCGAGGGTGTTTTGAGAAGTGGTAGATTTACCAATACCACCTTTACCGTAGAAAGCTATCTGTCTGATATTTGCGTCAGTAGTCATTGTTGGTGTTTTCCTACAATTATTTTGTTGATGGGTGCAAAAATTGCTTGGAGATTTAGATTAGGAAACAGAATTTGTATAGCGACTTAATGCATATTCAAAGCATGACCAAACGCAAATTCAGATTTTTTAAGAAAATAAGATCTGGATACTGGAAATGTATTGAGAAGAAATTCACATCTCCTAAATTAAGAAATATTGAACAGCTTAAATTTGACAGTATCGCTTATTGTCACGGCATCCTCTGAGGATGTTTAATCTTGGAGAGTGGTTACAATAGGGATTCACCTTTATGCAGATTTTCCCCTAAACCACCAATCAACCAACATTGCATTTCACTCTCAATGATTGCTACAATTTATGCGATCTTGTTTTGGTTATTACTGTCAAAAATTTCTAATTTCCAGCCCAATGAACGATTTTCCTAAGTTCTGGAAAATTGCTATATTGATGTTGCTTTTATAGCAACCGCCAAGGTGCTGAGGACATCAACAGATGATAAAATGTAGACAGTAAAAGCCTTTTAAATCTGTCAACTGTCACCTGTCCCCTGCTATATAGATGTTTCAGAATCAATAGATCTCACCGTGATTGATACAACAAGATAAATCCTATTGTGATCATATTTCACGGCTAAAAATACTTTTTCTTACTTATGCTTAGTCGCTAACAATTCTGATGACAATATATGTACCAGACAGCCTCAAAGAGTCTTTCTTCCCAAACTCCAAGGTTAATATCATCTGATAGATAATGTTATCTAATTAGCCAATTTTTATTGGCACATACTCAAAGGAATTCTGATTTAATTCAAGTTGTTACGAGGGTAACTCTTCTAATTCATCTGGTTTTATCTTGACCTAAAGAAAAGATAAATAATTTGCAGTCAATTTACCAGAAAAAAAGAAACTGATTGAGTTTACCTCAATTTCCACTTGAAGTTTTTTTGAAGTTTTTTGAACCTTCATGTTTTTGATTCCTATCCTCACAATAACATGAATATCAAGATTTTCTAAGCCTCAGAATAAATAATTTTTCTCCCATCTAAAATATTATTCTTATTACCTTTAATGGTCATGACTTAGCAGTCATTAAGTGCAATTTAGGCAAACATTTGATCAAATATCATTTGTGAAATAAGCTACTTTTACAATCCAGTTGAAAAAGTGATAAGTAGGGTTTGCTGAAATAGCGTAGGGTGACATAAATCATGGACAGGGAACAGGGAATAGTTTCAGCTATCTGGTATAGATAACGTCATCTGATTGCTAATTGTTTAAAAGCAACCTAACTCCCAATACTTGTCGTTAAACTAATAACAATGAAATTATGTAGGTTGGATTGAGGAACGTTCACGAAGTGTGGCGAAGCCATAACCCAACATTTACCAAAAAACTGGGTCTCAAGCCCCGTCCGGAGACGGCTTTCTCATAAAATGGTGGAAGCAGACAGGGCATTGTCTGTTGGGCGAGATAGTGTCAGACGGTATGAAACTGCAACTGTTGTTTGAAACCAGAATCCCCGCGCTTTTAGGGCAGAGAGTATGTCAAATCACTTAGTAAGTTTAGTAACTTTAAAAGTCAAAAGCATGAAGTTTGAAATTTATGCTTTCTTGCTTCATGCTTTATACTCTATTTTTTTTAACTCCCCAGGCCGGATTCGAACCAGCGACCAATCGATTAACAGTCGATCGCTCTACCACTGAGCTACTGAGGAACGCTCACAACGATTACTATATTAAACCGAAAATCAGAGGTTGTCAACTACTTTGGGAAAATTTTTTTGATTTTGTTGTTTATCCGGTTTGCTGGCTGCGGCAATATGTATTTTTTGATAATTTTTGGCAGCGCAAAGCCATTCCATAAGAGGAATCCGGAAATTTCTGGATGTTTTTATCTACAATCCCATTCGCAGTTGTGCTAACTTCTGCCTAGCTTGAGCATCAATAGCATTAGCTAAAAACCTGCTTTTAGATTGTTTGCGTGGTTGATATCTGTGACGCATCCGACAAGTAGTAGACTCAACTTCACCGCATAGTTGCTGCGCTGACAACCATTCAGCACCATACCCCTGAACCATCAACTGCTGCGCTCGATCTGATGTAGCCACAATCACGCGAGAAATTAAACATTGTGCGATTTGGTGACGCAAACCAGCACAGGCTTTTTCTATATAGGTGTCTGCGGTTTGACCAAAATCTGTGTAATGAACTGAGAGAAACTCTGTAATCATTTCTCTATTGCTGGCGGTGTTTTGATATTGAGCATCAAAAACAATTTGAGTCTCATATCCTTGAAACGCGCTGTAGTTCGTCATTGCTTCAACTAATTCCCCACGTGCTGCCTCTAGTCCGGCATCATCACGAGTTTTTTTCAAGCAAGACCAAGCGCCTATAATGTTGTAGCCATCCACTAACAAAATGGATGGAATAATAGAACGGGGCATGGGTTTGAATCACAATTATCTAGAGTTAACAAAAATCATTCATAAAACTCATAGTAATTGAAGCATTACCTGTAACACTATGTTACAGAGAATAAAAAATGTCTCCTGTGAGCAAAAATAAACCTCAAGACAGAAGTCAGAAATTGCCAAAAGTCCCTAAAAATAAGCCCTGTCTTAGTCTTAGAGAATTAATAAAAACTTTTCCTACTTGTCAAAATTCCATACCAAAAAACCAGATACCTAAACAACAAAAAGTTTTCTGGTATCTGGTCATTAATTAGCAATCAGCTATTAGCAGTCAGCAATCAGCACTCATAACTCGGTACTCAGGACTCAGGACTCAGGACTGTGCAGTTCCATCAATCGCTGTTTAAGACGTTCCGCTTCACCACAATCGACTAAAGAGCCTCTTTCTAATAAAAACGCGCCATCACAGTAATTTAACTCATCTAAGCGATGAGTCACCCATAAAGCTGTAATACCCCGATTTTTAACCAAACGACGTACACCAGCCACCAAGTCTAGTTGACTATCGGGATCTAATAAAGCAGTGGGTTCATCCAATAATAAGACTTCACAGTGACGAGCGATCGCACCAGCAATTGCCACACGCTGTTTTTGTCCACCAGAAAGGGCATAAATAGGTCGTCTTTGCAAAGACAGCAAATTAACCGCCCCTAATGCTTCCTCAACCCTAGCTTTCACCATAGCTGGAGACAATTTTTCAGCCACCAATCCAAAAGCCACATCAGCACCAACAGTAGGCATAACTAATTGATGGTCAGGATTTTGGAAGACAAAACCCACAGGAGGTGAAATACCAATTTCGCCAGACTGGGGAGCCAATAGCCCTGCTATCAGTCTTAGGAGAGTTGATTTCCCACTGCCATTAGTACCCAAAAGCATCCAAAATTCGCCTTTAGGGACTTTGAGAGAGCAAGATTTGATGACTTGCTCCCCATTAGGCCAAAAGAAGTTTAAATTATTAACTTCGATGCCTACTGCTGTCATGTTTACACCTTTGGTTACTCAGCAGCAGTAAAAGCAGCAAAGCCTGGTGGTTTACCACTGCTGGTAGCTGCACCATCTTTCTGCACAATTTGTACTCCCGAAATTTCACTAGCGCGGACAGCAATTTTTTTCTCTGTTTTGCCTTCGCACTTGAGTTCTACAATATCAGGATTACCAGAACGCATGGCCGCCAAAATCAGCTGATAGACAGCCTCTGCATCTTCAGTAGACTTACGTTGTACGGAAATCGGGAAAGCAGTATTTCTGATGCTTAAGTCGATGGTAAACATTTAACATTCATCACATTTCACTGTAGGAACAATTCTAGCGTCAGTTGTCAAGGGAATAGGGAATAGGGAATAGGGAATAGGCAAAATCAGGAGTTCAGTAGAAAAAAGAAAGAATAAATTTTTTCTCCCTGCACCTGTGTACCTCTGCTTTTTGTCTCCAATATTAAATTTTATCTCCAATACCACTGGAAAAATTAGAGATTTGCACTTATTATGATTAGAGACAGTAAAAAATTGTAAACTAGATTGACAATCTGGTTAAATATCTGTTTATGGGCGGTTATGTCATAGCCATCTATAAAAACAGATAAAAATCTGTACTTATAAACATTTGGAGATTCTTTCTAATGACCATCGCAGTTGGACGCGCCCCGTCAAGAGGGTGGTTTGACGTACTAGACGACTGGTTAAAGCGCGATCGCTTCGTATTCGTAGGTTGGTCAGGAATATTATTATTCCCTTGCGCCTTCCTCGCACTAGGCGGTTGGTTAACCGGCACAACCTTCGTCACATCCTGGTACACCCACGGATTAGCCTCCTCCTACCTAGAAGGAGCAAACTTCCTGACAGTAGCAGTATCCACACCAGCAGACAGCATGGGACATTCCCTGTTGCTATTGTGGGGACCAGAAGCACAAGGTGACTTTACCCGGTGGTGTCAACTAGGTGGTCTATGGCCATTCGTAGCACTACACGGAGCATTTGGACTGATTGGCTTCATGTTACGTCAATTTGAAATTGCCAGACTAGTAGGGATTCGTCCATACAACGCTCTAGCATTCTCAGGTCCAATCGCTGTATTCGTCAGCGTCTTCCTGATGTACCCCTTGGGGCAATCAAGCTGGTTCTTTGCACCCAGCTTTGGTGTAGCAGCAATCTTCAGATTCTTGTTATTCCTGCAAGGATTCCACAACTGGACACTCAACCCCTTCCACATGATGGGAGTAGCGGGTATTCTCGGTGGAGCATTACTGTGTGCGATTCACGGTGCAACAGTAGAAAACACTTTATTTGAAGACGGCGAAGCATCCAACACCTTCCGCGCCTTCAACCCCACCCAAGCAGAAGAAACCTACTCAATGGTGACAGCAAACCGCTTCTGGTCACAGATTTTCGGGATTGCTTTCTCCAACAAACGCTGGTTACACTTCTTCATGTTGTTTGTACCAGTCACAGGCTTGTGGATGAGTGCCGTTGGCATCGTCGGCTTGGCTTTAAACCTGCGGGCTTATGACTTCGTGTCCCAAGAATTACGGGCAGCAGAAGACCCAGAGTTTGAAACATTCTATACCAAAAACATTTTGCTGAACGAGGGTATCCGCGCTTGGATGGCTCCTCAAGACCAACCCCACGAACAATTTGTATTCCCTGAAGAAGTATTACCACGTGGTAACGCTCTCTAATAGATCAGTTATAGGCGGCGGACGCGACCAAGAATCAAGCGGTTTTGCTTGGTGGTCTGGAAACGCTCGTTTAATTAACCTATCCGGTAAACTACTTGGCGCTCACGTTGCCCATGCTGGTTTAATCGTTTTCTGGGCTGGAGCAATGACTTTATTTGAAGTTGCTCACTTTATCCCAGAAAAGCCCATGTACGAACAGGGCTTAATTCTTCTACCTCACCTAGCTACCCTCGGTTGGGGTGTTGCTGCTGGTGGTGAAGTAATTGATACTTTTCCCTACTTTGTTGCAGGCGTACTGCACCTAATTTCTTCCGCTGTTCTGGGTTTTGGTGGTATCTATCATGCCGTCCGCGGTCCAGAAACCTTAGAAGAGTATTCCTCTTTCTTCGGTTACGACTGGAAAGACAAGAACAAAATGACCAACATCATTGGCTTCCACCTGATCATCCTAGGATGCGGTGCGTTGCTATTAGTGCTGAAGGCAATGTTCTTCGGTGGTGTATATGACACCTGGGCTCCTGGTGGCGGTGATGTGCGTGTAATTACTAACCCCACACTCAACCCTGCTGTCATCTTCGGTTATTTAATCAAATCTCCTTTTGGTGGCGCAGGCTGGATTGTTGGTGTAGATAACATGGAAGATGTTATCGGCGGTCATATCTGGATTGCTTTAATTTGTATTTCCGGTGGTATTTGGCACATCTTCACCAAGCCTTTTGCTTGGGCGCGTCGTGCTTTCATCTGGTCTGGTGAAGCTTACCTCTCCTACAGCTTGGGCGCTTTGTCCTTAATGGGCTTCATAGCTTCTTGTATGGTTTGGTATAACAACACCGTTTACCCCAGTGAATTCTTTGGACCTACTGGTCCTGAAGCTTCTCAAGCACAAGCTTTAACCTTCTTGATTCGTGACCAACGCTTAGGTGCTAACGTTGGTTCTGCTCAAGGTCCTACTGGTCTTGGTAAATACTTGATGCGTTCTCCAACCGGTGAAATCATCTTCGGTGGTGAAACCATGCGCTTCTGGGATTTCCGTGGCCCTTGGTTAGAGCCTCTGCGTGGACCTAACGGTCTTGACCTAGAAAAAATCAAGAATGATATTCAGCCTTGGCAAGCTCGTCGTGCGGCTGAATACATGACTCATGCTCCTCTGGGTTCTTTGAACTCTGTAGGTGGTGTGGCTACCGAAATCAACTCCTTCAACTATGTATCTCCCCGTGCATGGTTGGCAACCTCTCACTTTGTGTTAGGTTTCTTCTTCCTCATTGGTCACTTGTGGCATTCTGGTCGCGCTCGCGCTGCTGCTGGTGGTTTTGAGAAAGGTATTAATCGTGAAACTGAACCAGTTATGTTCATGAACGATCTCGACTAAGTGATTTTAAGATTTCTTTGATCACTGACAGTCAATTAATCTTCTTACTCTTGACTCTTGCTTTACAGCAAGAGTTTTTTTATCCCTAAAAAAGTCAAGCCTGCTAATGCAGGCTTAAATACATTATTATGTTTTGGGAAAATGGAAAAGACCTCAAGCGTGAACAGTAAACTAGAATCCAAAAAACAACCTGACAATACCCAAGATAGTGCCTAAAGGACCAGATACAGTACCTACTGTATCGCTAGTCTTAGCAATACCAGAACGTTGAACTACGACTACATCATTGTTGCGTAGTATAGGATTGGTTTCCTCGTTAATTCCCTTGGAGAAATCTATTTTTACTACCCGCTTAGTAACAGTACCATTGGGATTGAGGCGAATCAAATCTACAGCACCGCTACTAGCTCTAGCATCATTAAAGCCACCAGCCGCCAACAAAGCCTGATTTAGAGAGCTATTCGGCTGTAAATCTGTTAATCCAGGTTTTTTAACTTCTCCTACTACCCCGACTTGAATTTTTGCAGGTGATAAAGTAGTGGTAGCTAATTGAGTTGCTTCTGCTGTGTTAATATCGGTGGCGGTGGGAACAGCTATTGTATCTCCATCTTGCAATACCACGTCTTGATTCAGATCCCCAGTTTGCAGTAATTCCCAGAGATTAATATTTAAAGTTTGTTCTGAGCCAGTTCTGGTAGGACGGCGAATTTGAATACTCCGAACATCAGCTTGAGATGTAATTCCTCCGGCTAACTGAATTGCCCGCATCACAGTTGGTAAGCCAGTTCCTGGCGCTCCACCCTCGCCACCACTAGAACCTGGTGTCACTAAATAAGAACCAGGACGGTTAACTTGACCTGTAATGGCCACAGTGCGCGGTGCGCTTTGACTAGCCGCATAGTTAGCAGCGAACAAATTCCGGGCTTCAGCAACGTTGAAGTCTGTGGCTGTGGGTACAACGATGGTGTCTCCATCCCGTAAAGTAATGTCTAGGGGGATTCTTCCTGTTTGGGTGATTTCCTTTAAGTTGAGACTAATAAGTTGTTCACCCGAACGTCCGATCTTACGACGTAGTTGTACTCTACTTACATCTGCTGCTAATGTTACTCCTTGGGCTGTGGTTAGTGCCGCTAATACTGTTGGGTACTGTACACCTGGATTGTTTCCTCCACTTCCTTCCAAGTTAAGAGTGTAAGAACCAGGTCTTGTAACTTCTCCTGCTACAAAAACATTAATGGGACGTGATGATAACAAATTCACAGAAATCAGGGGACGTTTGAGAAAACGAGCATATCTTCTAGCTATTTCATCTGCTGCTTGTTCTGTTGTTAATCCCAGAACGGAAATACTACCAATTAAAGGTAGATTAATCGCGCCACCAGGAGGAACTTGGTATTCGCCTGTATATTCGGGTACTTCAAACACATTGACACGAATGCGATCGCCTCCGCCTAATAAGTAATCTGTGGATATACCTGAAGTGTTTGATACTGTTTGTTTCTGAGCTAGACTGACAGATGGTAAAGCAATATTAACAGTAGTTAATAGAACTACAGCTGTAGTTGAATGGGTGAAAATTTTCCACAAATGTATATTAAGCATATTTACCTGAGACTGTGAGACTAGGATCTGTAAAGTATTGTCTAAACATTTTAACGTTGACTATACTTAATTATTCAAGTTCCCCAACAATGTTATTTTCGTAAGTAATCTTGATTTTCCGGATCTAATTTAATGAGGAATTCAGGATTTTTAGTGAAGCTAATTTAAAGCTGAACTCAGTGAAATAAATTAATTGTTCACGATTAGAGCAAGTTTTCTGACAATAGTCAATAGTTAAGAATCAAAATTTAGATTTATATTGCCTATGTTCTAGTAGCTGGTGCTGTCACTTATTCTCTAAATTAATATCAACATGACATTTTGAATTAACTCTAATAAAGTATCAATATGATACGGCAATTAGCAGAAATATAATTTTTATGCTGCTAGTTTAACTCTAAAAAACTGTGCTAAATACTTACTGTGAATCATTTTGCTGTTGGATCTTTTGGATAAAGAACTCCTCTAAAGATTGACGAGCTAAGTTGATGGTGATGATTTCACCTCCCATTAACCTGAGACTAGCAAGGAAATCATAGTAATCGTCTTGTAATATACCGTGCCAATGTCCATTCGGTTCAAATTCTAGATCCGGTATTCTTTTTTTGAGAAGTTCTGCATCACCTCCATGACCCTTAACATGATATGTATTTTCTGTGCCTAAGAGTTCATGGAGAGAACCAGAGCAAATTAATTCTCCTTTTGCCAGAATGGCCACGCGATCGCAAATTTGTTCTACTTCACTCAAAACATGACTATTGAAAAATATCGTCTTTCCCGCACCTTTGAGTGAGAGAATAATTTCCCGCATTTGGTAGCGTCCCAAGGGATCTAGTCCAGACATGGGTTCATCCAGAAATACCAAATCAGGATCATTAATTAATGCTTGAGCCATGCCAACACGCTGAAGCATACCTTTAGAATAACGCCGCATTTGTTTTTTACGAGCGTCAGCTTGGGATAAACCAACTAATTCTAGTAACTGAGGAATGCGTTGACGTTGTAGCTTGTGGGTAATTTGGAATAATCCAGCAGCTAATTCCAAAAATTCCCAGCCAGTGAGATAGTCGTATAAATAGGGATTTTCTGGTAGATAACCGATACGTTGCTTAACTGAGCGATCGCCTAGTGGCTTACCCAATAATAAACCCCTACCGGAAGAAGGTCGAATAATTCCTAGTAAGAGTTTTAACAGGGTAGTTTTGCCCGCACCATTGGGACCTAGCAAACCAAAGGTTTGTCCTGGGTAAACTTGTAAAGAACAGCTTTTGAGAGATACAACTTTTTGATTTAGCCAAAAACCAGTGCGATAGACTTTTCGCAACTCAGAAGTTAGGACTACTGGTGGTTGATCTACAGGATTCAGTTGAGGTTCGGGAGTGTCTGCAACAGAATTCATTGTGGTTAAATGACTAATTCCTGGCTAGGTGTGATTAATTACAGATGTAAGTAAGACGATAATAACTATCACTATTTGCTCTGTCAATTATCGCCAACATAGTAGCTTTTTGATCCGGACATCAGTAACTCATAACACTCCCTTGGAACTAGGAATAGTCTCAGCACGACGAGGATCAATTTCTACAGCCATTCGCATAGCTCTAGCAAAGGCTTTAAAAGTTGCTTCAATAATATGATGGGAATTAATACCATCAAGTTGGCAAATATGCAAGGTAATTTGGCTATGGTTTACCAAAGCCACAAAAAACTCCCGCACCAGTTGAGTATCATAAGTTCCTACCCGTTGAGTAGGAATTTGTAATCCATAGGAGAGGTGAGGCCGTCCAGAAAAGTCTAAAGCCACCTGAATTAAAGCTTCATCAAGGGGTGCAAGGAAATTACCAAAGCGGACAATACCTTTTTTGTTACCTAATGCCTGATGTAAAGCTTGCCCCAAGGTAATACCTACATCTTCATTAGTATGGTGGTCATCAATTTCCCAGTCTCCTTTGGCTTGGATATCTAAATCAAACAGCCCATGAGAAGCGATTTGATGCAGCATATGATCCAAAAAAGGAATGCCAGTAGCAGCTTTGCAGATGCCTGTACCATCAAGGTTGATAGTTACTTTTACATCCGTTTCTCCAGTAGTGCGGTGAACTGTAGCAATGCGGTTGTTAGTCATTAGTCATTAGTCATTAGTCATTAGTAGTTAGTTATTGGGAATTGGGCATCGGTAAAAATCTTTTCACCTACACCCTAGCCCCTACACCCTACACCCTATTCTCTACATACCCATGATTTCATATCCTGCATCTACATACAGGATTTGCCCGGTAATACCGCTTGCCAAATCACTAGACAAGAAAGCTGCTGCATTGCCTACCTCTAGCTGTGTGACGGTACGACGTAGGGGAGCAACTTGTTCAACATGATGAATCATATCTAAAATGCCACCTACTGCTGAAGATGCCAAAGTGCGAATGGGTCCTGCTGAGATACCATTGACGCGAATATTTTGAGATCCTAGTTCTGCGGCTAAGTAACGGACACTGGCTTCTAATCCGGCTTTAGCTACACCCATGATGTTATAGTTTGGGATTGCTCGAACTGCACCTAAATAGGAGAGAGTAATAATACTGCCGCCGTCTGTCATCAAAGGTTTAGCAGCACCGCTTAACTGAACGAGTGAATAGGTGCTAACTTCCAAAGCTTTATTGAAACCAGCACGAGAGGTCTGGCTAAAATCCCCAGTTAAATCTTCTCTATTGGCAAAAGCCAGACAATGAATAAGAATATCTAGTTTACCCCACTGCTGACGGACAGTATCAAAAGTAGCTTGAATTTGCTCCTCGTTCTCAACGTTACAGGGAAGAAACAAGCTAGGTTGGAGGGGTTCTACTAATTCTGCAACTTTTTTCTCAAATTTACCTTTTTCATCTGGCAAGTAGGTAACACCCAAGTTAGCACCTGCTTGATGAAGTTGTTGGGCAATACCCCAAGCGATGGATCGGTTATTGGCAATACCTGTTACTAAGGCGTTTTTTCCGGACAGATTCAGCATAGAAATTGTTAATTTGATCAATCATTAGGAGCATACTAGAATCTGAGCCTATTTTGACCAATAATTCCTTAATAGCACAAGCATCTGGATTTATCCGTTGCATCAATCCGCAATCCAAAATCCTCAAGCACCCAGTCAATCCAAAATCCTTTTAGAGGATGACTTTGTTAGGAATATGATTTTGAAAAAAATAATTAAGTAGCCATCATCAACTGCATTACAGCAACCCATGAAATAGAAAAATGTAAGAATTCAGGACTCAGGAGTCAGAATATTTGATAAACCAAAAAAAGTAAGTTTGGGTGTAACCGTGAAAAAGCTAACCGCTGACTGCTGAATACTGATAGCTAAATGCTCACATAAATATTTCCTTTTACCGCTTACGCTTTTACCCTTCCCATATTTTCTAGTCAGGGTGTTGATTACAACAAAATTTATGCTGATTGATTAAGAAGTTATAAAGATATCGAAAAATTTTAGGCAAAAAAACCTTTGTAGTTGAGCTTCTGAAACCACTGATCAATAAGTGCTGGCTAAAAATAACAAGAATTGGGTATCATGATAAACATAAGAAGAAAAAGTGATAGATTTGAGTATAGGAAAAAACAGAAAGGTTGACGGTGCTTTCTTGATTTTTCAGGTGTATTCTTAGGTAATCAGTTTTTATTTTTCCGGCATTGGGTAGGGGAAGGGAGATGATCGTGACACAAGATAAAGCCCTAGCAAATGTTTTTCGTCAGATGGCAACTGGAGCCTTTCCGCCAGTTGTGGAGACGTTTGAACGCAACAAAACGATCTTTTTTCCCGGCGATCCCGCCGAACGAGTTTATTTTCTTCTCAAGGGTGCTGTAAAACTTTCCAGGGTATATGAGGCAGGAGAAGAAATAACGGTGGCACTGCTGCGGGAAAATAGTGTTTTTGGTGTGTTGTCATTGCTAACGGGTAACAAGTCAGATAGATTTTACCATGCAGTGGCCTTTACTGCTGTAGAATTGCTGTCTGCACCAATTGAACAAGTAGAACAAGCATTAAAGGAAAATCCAGAATTATCAATGTTAATGCTGCGGGGACTTTCTTCCCGGATTCTCCAGACAGAGATGATGATTGAAACCCTTGCTCACCGAGATATGGGTTCTAGGTTGGTAAGTTTTTTATTAATTCTTTGTCGAGATTTTGGTGTACCTTGTGCGGATGGGATCACAATTGATTTGAAGTTATCTCATCAGGCGATCGCTGAAGCAATTGGTTCTACTCGCGTGACTGTCACCAGGTTACTTGGAGATTTACGCGAGAAAAAAATGATTTCCATCCACAAGAAGAAGATTACCGTACACAAGCCTGTTACCTTAAGTAAGCAATTTACCTAATCACCCAAATTGCTTGTGATTAAGAGTGCTGTTAGCGGTAGCGGGGCGTTTAGCCTGTGCTGAGTTAAGACTGCTCTGGTTTTGTGGGGAATGGAAAAAGGGGAAAAGGGAGAAGAAAAAACCTTCATCTTTTACCTTTTTAACCTTTTCCCAAACCAACTACAAATTTCTAGCCTCTTCAACGAGCAGTATTGTCACCGCTTGTATATTGAAAATACCCACAATCGGAGGTAATTGAAAAATTGATTAATTTCTGCCCTTGGCAATCTCCTTTCACCCACAGACAATGGTTGAAAGTAGTAGGCTGTATCTGGAAGCATTATGCCTCCGGCACACCACGTGAACGGTAGTTAAAGATGGCGACCGGGTACATCCTGATAGCAGCAATTTTAATTTTGGGAGGTGTGATTGCCACAGTTGGCGATCGCATCGGCACACGAGTTGGCAAAGCACGCCTCTCACTATTTAAGCTGCGTCCCAAAAATACAGCAGTATTAGTAACTATTTTTACTGGCGGGTTAATTTCTGCATCAACCCTAGCAATTTTATTTGCTGCTGACGAAGGATTGCGGAAAGGCGTATTTGAGTTAGAAGATATTCAAAAAGACCTGAGAAACAAACGAGAACAACTGAAAACCGCAGAAGCTGAAAAAAGCCAGGTAGAAAAGCAGCTGACGGAAGCCAGAAAAGAACAAACTCAGGCACAGCAAGATTTACAGAAAATTAATCAGTCTTTACAAGCTGTCAATGCCAAACAACGGATAACACAAGCTCAACTTAACCGCACTATTAGTCAACAAGCTAAAACCCAAGCTCAACTGCAAGGAACTCAAAGCCGACTAGGTGAAGTAGTGATACAGTATCAACAAGCTATAAATGAACTGCAAACTCTTTATAATCAGCGTCAGGCATTGCAGAAAGCAGTTGAAGAATTAAAGACAGAACGGCAGCGACTTTATGCAGAAGCAAAAACAGCGATTGACGAAGCAAAAACAGCTATTGAAAAACGCGATCAGGAACTTGCTAATCGCCAAGAAGCTATTGAAAAACGCGATCAGAAAATTACTCAATTAGACCAATTAATTCAAAGTCGTAATCTAGAAATTAAAAAGCGAGAGCAAGTAATTGCTATTAGAGAATCTCGCCTCAAAGAATTAGAAAAACAACAAGATTATTTAGAACAAGAAGTAGCAAGGCTGGAAAAATATTATCAATCTTACCGTGACCTGCGTTTGGGTAAATTAGCTTTGGTACGTGGCCAAGTTCTAGCTGCTGGTGTAGTCCAAGTCAATCAACCTAATGCTGCTCGTCAGGTGGTAATCCAAATTTTGGGCGAAGCTAACCGCAATGCCAATATAGAATTAAGCGAACCTGGGACAAATCCTGCAAATACAGAACTATTGCGTGTTACTCAAGATAGAGTCGAGCAACTGATTAAGCAAATTGATGATGGTAGAGAATATGTAGTGCGAATTTTTTCTGCGGGTAATTACGTCCGGGGAGAAAAGCAGATAGAATTCTTTGCTGATGCTACGCGCAATCAATTGGTATTTTCTGCTGGTCAGATTCTAGCAACAACTTCTGCTGATATGAAAACTATGACATCATATCAATTAAGGCAAAGGCTAGATTTATTGATTTCTGCTTCTCAATTTCGCGCTCGCAATGCAGGAATTATCGAAACTGTGCAAATAGACGGTACTTTTTTGCGCTTTTTTGCTCAATTGCAGCAGTCTGAGCAACCATTAGAAATTAAAGCCATAGCTGCTGAGGATACCTATACAGCCGGACCCTTAAGAGTGAAACTGGTGGCAATTTTGAATGGACAAATTCTGTTTAGCACTTAAAAAATTGAAAATTGAAAATTGAAAATTGAAAATTAAGTAAGAATTCAGGAGTCAGTGGTTCGACTTCGCTCACCAACCGGAGTCAGGAGTTAGAATGCTTATGAAATGAAGAATCGTCCAGAAGTGAGATTTTATCCAAATCATCAAACTTGACTAAAACAGCCTTCATTCTCCTGACTTGGAGTATTCTCTATCCTGAATACTTACAAAATTAAAAATTAAAAAACTTCTGACTGTTCCCTATTCCCCGTTCCCTGTTCCCTTTTTCCCATGACTAACACACAACCAGCAATTTTAGGCTTTGATCCCGGTCGAGATAAATGTGGTGTAGCTGTAATGGGACTGGATCGACAATTGTATGATCATCAAGTTGTTCCAGCGAATGAAGCGATCGCTCACATTGAAAAACTACGACAAAAATTTCCCATTTCTTTAATTGTCATGGGTGATCAAACTACTGCCAAAAAATGGAAACAGCAGCTAAATCAGGAATTAACAGATACGCTAAATATTATTTTAATAGATGAGCGTTATACAACTTTGGAAGCACGCGATCGCTATTGGCAGATGTTTCCACCAACAGGACTAACCAAGTTGTTACCCAAAGGTATGCGACAGCCACCAAGACCAATAGACGATATTGTGGCTATTCTCTTAATTGAACGCTACCTGAATCGTTTAACTGCCAACGGTCTCACTGACAATTGACAACTGACTAATTACAATTCAGCCCGAATCGTAAAAGCATAATCTCCCCCTGGTTCTAACTGGTAATCTTGTTTTTCTAAAAAGCGGCCAAGAGGTTCTTTAATTAAAGCGCGACCCTGGGAAGGCTTCACAGATAGTTCTCCCCGGCGGAAATGCCATTGAAAATGCCATTCAAAATCACCTGCACTCACTTCACCTTCAAGAAAGCCATGTTGCCAGGATTGGCGCGTGATTCTGACATGGGCAGTAGTTTCTGGTAGACGTTTAGCACTCACTATGCTGGGTGTCCAATGAGGGATAAAAGTAAACCGTGTAGGTTACTTAATTTTTATGTACCAAAAATCCCGGAAATTGACAAATTGGCAAATATGGCAGGTGACAGGTGACAGGTGACAGGTGACAGAGTTAAAGGTCTGTTTATGTCTAGGTTTTCTTATCTGTATGATGTCCCAAGCAGCTTAAAAATGGTGTAAGTATTGGAAGAATTATTAAACCTGGCTCTTTAACAATTCCAAGTACAGCACATGAAATCATAATTGATAGCCCCGGTAGGATTTCACTCGCAGCAGCAACAACAAGACCTTCTTTACCGGAAGATGCAAAAAATTGTGATGTTCGTATATCAATTCATCTTTTGCCAACTACTGCTAATCGTCCAGTTGTGTTAACAAAGATTTTATCTTACCCAGAAGAAAAATATCCATCATAGTGCAATTTATAAAATAGAATCTAAAATTTCAGGCGTTAAACCTTGAGCCTGTGCTTATTTACTAACTTCATCCATCATTTTTCTGAGACGTTGCACAGCATCTTGTCTAGAATTTAAAAATTTTAATTGCATAATTGATGCAAATTTGAGTTGAATTTGTTCTTGTTCTTCCTTTGTTGCTTGGCGATAGGCTTCTGCAATTTCTGAAGGCACTTTAATGGTGATTTCTTCTGTATTAGCCATATCTTGCTTGCCTCTAATATCTCTATTCATAATATTTTAAAAAATCATACGGCGATGCCTACTGGCAAGGCATCGCGGATTTTAGATTTGCGATTTATCTCTAATCCAAAATCTAAAATCCTTAATCGTTATTAACGATTCACTGCCGCAGCTTCCCGCGCCGCAGCTGCTTGATCTGGGTGGATACCCAAGCGTGTCAGGTTAATTCTGCCCTTATTGTCAATTTCGCGCACTTTGACAATCACTTCATCACCGACTGCTACTTCATCTTCAACTTTACCAACCCGATAGTCGGCTAATTGAGAAATGTGAATCATGCCTTCTTTTCCTGGCAAGAATTCCACAAACGCACCAATAGGTATAATCCGTGTTACACGACCTACGTAAACATCGCCTTCATGCAGTTTGCGAGTCATGCCTTGGACAATGTTACGCGCTCTTTTTGCCCTGCTTTCATCGACTGCGGAAATGGTGACTGTGCCATCGTCTTCGATGTCAATTTTTGCACCTGTTTCCTCAGTAATTCCCTTGATGGTTTTACCACCAGGTCCGATAACTAGACCAATCATTTCGGGATCAATCTTGATCGTCAACAGGCGTGGGGCAAAGGGTGAGGTTTCCAATCTGGGTGTTTCGATGGTCTGGAGCATTTTCTCCAGAATGTGCAGTCGGGCAGCTTTAGCTTGATCAACAGCTTGTTTAATCACATCTAAAGACAAACCGGATATTTTCATATCCATTTGTAAAGCTGTGATACCCGTATCAGTACCAGCAACCTTGAAGTCCATGTCACCCAAAAAGTCTTCAATGCCTTGAATATCGGTGAGGACGCGCACTTCGTCCCCTTCTTTAATCAAGCCCATTGCTGCACCGCTCACAGGTTTGATAATTGGCACACCGGCATCCATGAGGGCGAGGGTAGAACCGCAGACTGAACCCATTGAGGTCGAACCGTTAGAAGAAAGCACTTCTGAAACTACGCGGATGACGTAGGGGAATTGTTCTTTGGGCGGTAGTATGGGTAAAATCGCTCTTTCTGCCAAAGCCCCGTGTCCGATTTCCCGTCTTCCTGGCGCACGCATGGGCTTGGTTTCGCCCACGGAGAAGGGTGGGAAGTTGTAATGATGCAGGTAACGTTTAGATTGATCTACTTGTAGGTCGTCATTGAGGTTTTGGGCATCTCCTGGTGTTCCTAAAGTGCAAGCTGATAATACCTGGGTAAGTCCCCGGTTAAATAAACCGCTACCATGTACACGCCGAGGTAAAACGCCTACTTGACAAGAAACAGGACGAACTTCATCTAGTTTGCGACCATCAACGCGAACGTTGTCTTCAACTATTTGACGGCGCATAAAGTATTTGGTGATATCCTTAAAGGTATTACCAAGAGCTTTACTATCTGCTGTAGCCGCTAGACGAATTGGATCTTCTTCCGGTAGGGCTTCAATTTCAGCTTTGATCCCATCCTTAACGACATCTAAAGCTTTATCACGCTCGGTTTTGGTTAACTCAAATTGCGCCAGGATTTTTTTAATTTCAGCACTTGCGCGATCGCGGATATAGTTTTCTAGTGTTTGGTCTACTTCTGGTGGTGCTTCTTGCACAATTTTTAGACCTAGTTCTTCGACTAAATCTAACTGCGCTTGGATTAAATCCCGCACTGCTTCGTAACCAAAATCAATCGCCTCGATAATATCTCGCTCTGGCAACTGATTTGCTCCTGCTTCCACCATGATCACACCATCTGGTGAACCAGCAACAACTAAATCCAAATCTCCCGCTTCAATTTCTGCATAGGTGGGGTTAATGATGAAATCATCACCTACTAAACCTACCCGCACTGCTGCCATTGGCCCATTAAAGGGAATTTGGGCAATGAGGGTAGCAATAGAAGCACCAGTTACAGCTAACACATCGGGCGGTACTTGCTCATCCATTGATAAGGTGAAAGCAATTACCTGCAAATCATCTCGTAACCATGAAGGGAACAGAGGACGTAGGGGACGGTCAATCAGACGGCTGGTAAGAATCGCTCTTTCTGGTGGACGACCTTCTCGGCGCATAATACCACCAGGGATTCTACCTGCTGCGTACAATCTTTCTTCATAATCTACCGTGAGGGGAAGAAAATCAACGCCTTCTCTAGCTTCTGACCGTGTAGCTGTAACCAAAACAGCTGTGTCCCCCGATTCTATCAATACCGACCCACCAGCTTGGGGGGCTAACAGTCCAACCTTCAGTCGAATATCCCGTCCATCAAAGGATATTGACTTATCAACTTCTGCCATTCAGTTTTTTTTCCTTCTATGCACGCTATTCTCTCTCTGTGGCAATCCTAACATTTATCTAAAATTTGAGTTGAAAACCTTGTCCTAGAAGGACGGCTTTACTTTTGTCAAATCTTCGTTTACCATAATGATGCCTGTTTGTTAAATGCAATGTTAAAAGCCTATAAGCACAGAATCTATCCGACTGGGGAGCAGTCTATATTGCGTGCCAAGTCGTTTGGTTGGGTGCGTTGGTTTTACAACTTTGCTCTTGACCTCACCTTTCGTATTTATAAAGCAACTGGCAAGGGCTAAAGCCGCAACGACACCATTAATCTGTTATTTGCCCTGAAAAAAGAATACGAGTAGTTAAAAGAAGCACCATCCCCATGTTTACAGCAGGTAGTATTAGATTTGTCTAGTGCTTTTCTGAACTTCTTTGATAAGCGAGGTAAGTAACCGAACTTCAAAAAGAAAGGACAAAAGCAAATAGATTGCTTTCCTCAGCAGGTAAAGCTAGACGGTAACTATCTCACCTTGCCAAAACTAGATAAAATCTACTGTAAAGTATCTCACTTACCACAGGAAAACTTAAATCTGTTACTGTGTCATTAACTCCATCAGATGAATACTACGCAGCTTACCTCGATGATGACGGTAATGATAAACCTGTTTTATCGTCACAAGGTAAAGCTGTTGGTATAGATATAGCGGTAAGTCACTATGCTGTTACTTCTGATGTAACTAAACATGGTAATCCAAACTATTACCGTAAATAGGAACTAAAACTAGCTCAGAAACTAAAGCAGCTTAGTCGTAAACAGAAGGGATCTAAAAACCGCAATCAAGCCCGGATTAAAGTTGCTAAAGTTCACGCAAAATTACTAGATGTCGTGAGTATTTTCTGCACAAACTAAGTTGTAAATTAGTTGACGAAAACCAAGTCATAGTGGTAGAAAATCTAGCAGTTAAGTACAAGTCTGAATGGGAAGAAAAAATCTACATTGAATTGTCTAAATTCTTAAATGAGAATTATTGTTATCTAAAAGCTCAGATATATCAAATATAAATTATCTAATAAATATTAACTTATTAACTTCGTCAAAAATTAGCGTAATATAAAAATGGCAATTCTACACGGTGTTTGGTTAAATAAAAAACAAGATAATTCTGAGAATTGTTTATTTATTTGGGGAGAAACTTGGCGTACTTCCCAGATTAATCTTGAATTTATTACTCTAGCAGAAATCCCCATCAATCCCTTGGCAATGACACCAAAGGAGTTGAGTGAATGGTTGACAGTAAATAATTTAGCGATTTCTAATTATATTCAAGATCTTCAAAATCTTCAAACATCTTCAGTTTCTTTTACTCCAGTCAAAGGACGTAAAACAGCACCCAAAACCGAACAAACCTTACCCAAGCAGTCACAAATTATTGCTTTACCAACCTCCTTTATAGAACAGGATAAAGCAATCTCTCCTGTACATTCTGCTAGTTTAAATATTGATAGTAATTCACCACAATACTTACAACCTTGGAAAATTGAAGGTTTTTGTCTTCAACCCAATGCAGCCATAAAATTACTCACGGCTTTACCATTGAGTTCCACTGATGGTCAAAACGCATTTTTGGGAGGCGATTTACGTTTTTGGGTACAAATAGCACGTTGGAGTTTAGATTTAATTTCCCGTTGTAAGTTTTTACCAACCATTCAAACAGAAGCAGATGGTTCTTTAGTTGCCCAATGGAAGGTACTTTTAGATAGTGCTTTAGATACAACTCGGTTAGAAAAATTTGCTGCAAAAATGCCATTGATTTGTCGTACATATCAAAAAGATAGAGATAAAAATCAGCAAAATTTAGCAGTTGATTTACCACCATCAGCACAGGAATTAATTCTGGGATTTCTCAATAGTGTAGTAGATGCCCAAATGCGGGATATGCTGGTTTCTAAATCTCCCATTGACAATAGGTTAATGATGTCTTTACCACCTGCTGTACAACAGTGGTTACAGGCTTTAAATAGTGCATCGAATAAAATTAATAGCGATGCAATGGGATTAGACAGGTTAGAAGCAGCCCTCAAAGCTTGGACTCTACCTTTACAATATCAATTAACAGGAAAAGCTTTATTTAGAACCTGTTTTCAACTTCATGCCCCGGAAGCAGGAAAAACAGATTGGCTATTAGCTTACTTTCTGCAAGCAGCAGATGATGCAGAATTTTTAGTAGATGCAGCAACTATTTGGAATCATCCTGTAGAAAAATTAGTTTATCAAAATCGGACAATTGAACAACCCCAAGAAACATTTTTGCGTGGTTTGGGTTTAGCTTCTCGATTGTATCCAGTTATAGCCCCTAGTTTAGAAACTGAATCTCCACAATTTTGTTATCTCACCCCTATGCAGGCTTATGAATTTATCAAATCTGTAGCTTGGAGGTTAGAAGATAGCGGTTTAGGAGTTGTTTTACCACCAAGTTTAGCTAACCGTGAAGGCTGGGCGAATCGTTTAGGTTTGAAAATTAGCGCCGAAACACCCAAGAAAAAACAGGGACGTTTGGGTTTACAAAGTTTGTTAAATTTCCAGTGGCAATTAGCAATTGGTGGACAGACAATTTCTAAAGCCGAATTTGATAAATTAGTCGCTTTAAATAGTCCTTTGGTAGAAATTAATAGTGAGTGGGTAGAACTGCGTCCTCAAGATATTAAAACTGCTCAAAACTTTTTTGCATCGCGTAAAGAACAGATGTCTCTATCATTAGAAGATGCTTTAAGGATTAGTACAGGAGATACTCAAGTCATTGAAAAATTGCCTGTCGTGAGTTTTGAAGCCTCTGGTGCATTGCAGGAATTAGTTGGGGCTTTAACTAATAATCAAGATATTCAACCTTTACCAACTCCTAGCAATTTTCGCGGACAATTACGACCTTATCAAGAACGTGGTGCTGCTTGGTTAGCGTTTCTGGAACGTTGGGGTTTGGGTGCTTGTTTAGCGGATGATATGGGACTGGGAAAGTCGGTACAATTTATTGTTTTTCTACTCCATCTCCAAGAACAGGATGCACTAGAAAACCCAACTCTCTTAGTTTGTCCCACGTCCGTTTTAGGTAATTGGGAAAGAGAAGTCAAGAAATTTGCCCCTAACCTGAAAGTTCTAGAATATCACGGTGATAAACGTCCCAAAGGTAAGACATTTACCGAAACTGCAAATAAACACAATTTAGTAATTACTAGTTACTCCCTGGTACAACGAGATATTAAGTTATTACAAACCGTTAATTGGCAAATAATTGTATTAGATGAAGCGCAAAATATCAAAAATGCAGATGCAAAGCAATCTCAAGCTGTGCGGAAGTTAGAAACCTCATTTCGTATTGCTTTGACAGGTACGCCAGTAGAAAATAGATTGCAAGAATTATGGTCTATTTTAGATTTTCTCAATCCTGGTTATTTAGGTAATAAACAATTTTTTCAAAGACGGTTTGCCATGCCAATAGAGAAGTATGGTGATACAGCTTCTTTAACACAATTACGCTCATTAGTCCAACCTTTTATTTTACGGCGTTTGAAAACTGATAAATCAATTATTCAAGACTTGCCAGAAAAGCAAGAGATGACAGTGTTTTGTGGTTTGACTGCTGCACAAGGGCAATTATATCAAAAATTGGTTGATGAATCTTTAGTTGAAATTGAATCAGCAGAAGGTTTACAGCGCCGAGGTCTGATTTTAGCTTTATTAGTTAAGTTAAAACAGATTTGTAATCATCCTGCACAGTATTTAAAAGAATCAAGTTTAGAAAAACAGCATTCTGCCAAATTGCAGCGTCTAGAGGAAATGCTAGAGGAAGTTTTAGCAGAAGAAAACCGCGCCTTAATTTTTACCCAATTTGCTGAATGGGGTAAATTGCTTAAACCCTATTTAGAAAAACAGCTAGGAAGAGAAATATTCTTTTTATATGGTAGTACCAGTAAAAAGCAACGGGAAGAAATGATTGACCGTTTCCAAAATGATCCTCAAGGGCCACCCATTATGATTTTGTCCTTAAAAGCTGGTGGTGTAGGTTTGAATTTAACCAGGGCAAATCATGTCTTTCATTTTGATAGATGGTGGAATCCCGCTGTAGAAAATCAAGCCACAGATAGAGTATTTAGAATTGGACAAACTAAGAATGTCCAAGTACATAAATTTGTCTGTACTGGAACATTAGAAGAAAAAATTAATGACATGATTGAAAGTAAAAAACAATTAGCAGAACAGGTTGTTGGTGCTGGTGAAGAATGGTTAACTGAATTAGATACCGACCAATTGCGTAATTTATTATTACTGGATCGAAATGCAATAATTGATGAGGATGAAGAATGACTAATTTTACCCTGCAAGCAAGTAGAGAATGGTGGTCACAGCGATGGCTAGATTTACTAGATTCTTATCGGTTTAAAAAGCGGTTAGAACGAGCGAGAAATTATTCAAGACAAGGAAATGTTTTGAGTATTGAGTTTAAAGGTGCAAAAGTTTTAGCACGGGTGCAAGGTAGTGAAGTAGAACCTTATAAAGTTTCTCTTTTCCTCGATTCTTTCAGTGATGAAGAATGGGGTTATGTAATTGAAACAATGTCCCGAAAGGCGATTTTTGCTGCTAAGTTACTAGCAGGAGAAATGCCACAAAATATAGAAGAAGTCTTTACATCTAACGGACTTTCATTATTTCCTTTTACTTTAGGTGACGTTCACGGTAAATGTTCTTGTCCTGATAAAGCAGTGCCTTGTAAACATATTGGCGCTGTGTATTATCAATTAGGCGATCGCTTTAGTGAGGACCCTTTTGTTTTATTTCAATTACGAGGGCGCACCAGAGAGAAAATTATTAGTGATTTACGTAATTTACGCAGCAATAAAAATTTAGATCAATCTGACGAAAAAACTAAAAAAACAGAAACTTCTGAAATTCAACCAACAACTTCCGAACATCAATATTCATTAAACTTAGATAATTGTTGGCAATATAATGAACCATTAGAATCATCTTTAGTGGTCATTTCCCCTAGTGTTAGTGAGATAGTATTAGAAGTTTTAGGGACAATTCCCCTAGCTAAAGATGAAGAAAATTTAGTGAATTCATCTGCTACTGAACTGACTATGAATTATTTACAAACTGTTTACAAAGATGTCAGTCAAAAAGCTTTTTTAGCAGCTATGAATGTAGGCGGATGAATTGGATGAATAAGAGTAATTTTCAGTCTAGCGTTTCCTAATCTAATGAGGTACAAATTTATCTGCGTTTATCTGCGTCCATCTGCGGTTAATTCTTTCTTCCTGTACCTCACCGGAATGTGGGCTATAAGTGTTAAAAAATGTCCTTTACCTCCATCAAAGTTAGTGTTAAAACAATACCTTACCCCTGCTGATTCCTGAATTTTGGCATTGAAAATCTTTGATTGTGCTATTTTATGCTTAAATTTAGAGGACACCTGAACAGCTTTTATGTTGTAGCTGCTGCTAAACGCTTACAAATATTTTTGTGAGTGATTTATACAGGAAGTCTAGTCAGTCTTTCTGAATGTAAAGATTTAAAATTCAAAATGGTATCATTCGGTTTTACACTCAATTCTTCCAAACCCTAAGTAGGAGCATATATGGAACCAATTATTGCTATAGTTTTAGCACTCATAGGTTATGCTTTAGGATCTGCCAAAATAATTAACCAAGGTAATGAAGCCCTAGTTGAACGTCTGGGGCGGTATCATCGCAAACTTATACCAGGACTCAACTTCATTGTTCCCTTACTTGACCAAATTGTGATGGAAGATACAACCAGGGAGCAGGTTTTAGACATCAAGCCTCAGAATGTCATCACCAAAGATGGTATCTACCTGGAAGTAGATGGAGTTGTTTATTGGCGGATCATTGAGATCGAAAAAAGCTTTTATGAAGTTGATGATCTACAACAAGCACTATCTAATTTAACTACAACTACCCTGCGAGAAGTTATTGCCCAGAATACTTTAGACTATGCGAATATGTCTAGGGCAGATATGGATCGTAACATATTAGGTCAGTTAAATCCAATTACAAATAAGTGGGGTGTAGAAATTATTCGCATAGACCTGCAAAGAGTTACACCGCCTGAAAGTGTACGCAACTCGATGCAAGAAGAACGCGCTGCTGAGAATAAAAAAAAGGCGCTGATTTCTGCTGCTGACGGAGAACGACAAGCAGCGATTAAAAAAGCTGAAGGAACGAAGATGGCGCTGGAAATAATTTCTGAAGCTATACGTTCCCATCCAGAAAGCAAGGAGCTTTTAAGATATCTGATTGCTCAAGATTATGTACAAGCCAGCCAAAAACTGGGAGAAAGTAATAACGCCAAAATTGTATTTGTAGATCCAGCGAACTCAACCGATATGTTTCAGGAATTGATAGCTGAATCAGTAACTAAAGAAGATGATGGTAAAACTGCTGGGAATGGAACAAATTAACAGTTCAGTTATCAGTTATTAATCTCTGACTTTTTACTGTTCATTGTCACCTGTCACCTGCCGATAAATAGCATCAGCAACTAAGGAGACATCACGCATTTCTACAACATCGTGAACTCGGAGGATATCAGCACCATTAAAAATGGCTGCACAACACGCCGCTGCTGTTCCCCATACTCTGGCTTTTGGTTGAGGTTGATTTAAAATTTTACCTATAAAACTTTTACGGGAAGCTCCCACCAGGATGGGACAGTTAAGCATTTTTAAGGTTTGCAAGCGGCGAAAAATTTCTAAATTTTGCTCATAGTTTTTAGCAAAGCCAATACCAGGATCAATAATAATTTTGTCCTGTTTAATACCTGCTGCAACTGCGGCTGCTATTTGCTGGGATAAAAAACTAGAAATCTCACCCATGAAATCTTGATAATCTGTTTGTTTTTGCATCGTTTGGGGAGTTCCTCGGATATGCATTAACATAATGGGTACATCTAACTTGGCCACAGTTGGCAACATTTGGGAGTCATAAGTACCTCCAGAAATATCATTAACTATATCAGCCCCCGCTTCTACAGCAGCTTTCGCTACTTCGGCTCTAGTTGTATCTACAGAAATGGGAATGGAAATTTTTGGTCTGATCACTTGCAAAACTGACAGAACTCTGTCAAGTTCTTCTGTGAGGCTTATTTGTTCTGCTCCTGGCCTTGTTGATTGACCACCGATATCAATAATATCAGCACCAGCGGCTACCATTGCTTGCGCCTGAGCTAAAGCCGCTGAAGCAGTGTTAAATTGACCACCATCACTAAAGCTGTCTGGGGTGACATTTAAAATTCCCATCAAATATGTTCGCTGTCCCCAAGCAAAACAACGTTCTCGAATAATTAATTGATTTGACATAATTTATAGGAGTCAGCAGTCAGCAGTCAGGAGTTGGAATTTTGAATTTTGAATTTTGAATTTTGAATTTTTATGTTCAGTTTCATACCGCCTCGGAATGAATTCCGAGGCTAATAGCAAAAGTCCGTTGAAACGGACTAAACTTAGTTGATGAGCAGTTATCAAAGATTTGCTACTGATACTACTGAATAATTGACAATTCTGGCAAAACTCTCAGCTTCAAGACTGGCTCCTCCCACGAGAACGCCGTCAATTTCTGGTTGAGCCATAATTTCATCAATATTATTCGGTTTAACAGAACCGCCGTATTGAATAGATACGTTAGGATTCGTCAACTGAGAGCGAATTAAGCCAATGACCCGATTCGCTTCTTTGGTTTCACAGGTATCACCGGTACCAATTGCCCAAATTGGTTCATAAGCAATGACCAAATTGGTTTGATCCACATCTACTAAGCCTTTTTCTAATTGGCTGCTAATCAGTTGTTCGGTGTCCCCTGCGTCCCGTTGTTGTTTGGTTTCACCAACACAAAGAATGGGGGTAAGTCCGTGCTTTTGTGCTGCTTTCAAGCGTAGATTGACGGTCGCGTCTGTTTCGCCAAAGTATTGCCGTCTTTCACTGTGACCGACTATAACATAGCGCACACCAATTTCTGTGAGCATGGGAGCAGCAATTTCACCGGTGTAGGCTCCATTTTCTTCCCAGTGGACGTTTTGTGCGCCCAGTTGGATCAGGCTACCGTGCAAATATTTGGACATGACGCTTAAGTCAGTGAAGGGAGGACACAGAACTACTTCTCGTTCTGAGGGTGTTTCCTCCAAGAGGGGCAAAAATCCGCGTAAGAATTCTTCGGATTCTGCCTGAGTTTTGAACATTTTCCAGTTGCCGGCTATAACGATTTTTCGCACAGGTGATTTTGTCAAGATGCTAACGCTACTAGATGCATTTTTCAGTCTAGAACTTTTCTGGATGCAATTAGCATTTTAAACAGAAGTTTTACCGCTCTTACTGCTACTCGCATCCTCACCAGTTTGACTGGTTTACCAGATGCTTTCTCAGCATCCAAGAATTTACCCAGTTCCTTTAGCACTGGATTTGTGCGGCGGCGGGCGGGTTCAACCGCACTAAAAACCCATTGCCAGAGTGAACGACGGCACAAAGCAGAACCACCACTAACTTTAGATTTGGAAATATCACCGCTTGACTCTTGGGATGGTGCAACACCCAAAGCTTTTTGAAATTTCCTAAGTGATAAATGACGTTTGGTAGGTTTACCAGATTTTCTCCCCTTCCTAATTCTGATAACAGGTTTACCATCCTCACCTAAGAAATTTTCTAGGGGGAAAATTTGGGAGATGATAACAGCCTGTAGGCGATCGCCTAAGTTTAATTTCTGGAAAACTTCGCGGTAGTTGGTAAAGCGTTCGTCCTGGAGGAGTTGCGAGAGTTCATCCTCAATTAACTGTTCCTCTCGCTGTAAGCTACAAATGCGCTGCGCGTGAAATTTGACTGAGTTAGTTAAACCAATTCCAGCACTAGATTTATAAAGTTTGTCGTACCTGGTTGATTCTCTTTCCCCAGCAAGCCACCCCCACAACAGAGGGACTTTTCCAGAAACACCGCGACGTGAAACTACGAGCGCAACTTCTGGAAACTGCCAAGCTAAATCTTGTCTAGCCCTGTTAATTATCGGTGACTGAATTCTGGAAAGGTGGTTAAGCCTCAACACTAACTCACGAATTCTGGAAACAATGCGATCGCGCACCTGAACAAACCTGCTTAAATCATTTCCGTAATCAAACTGGTAACAGGCGATGGCTAGTGAATCAGCATCATCATCTTTATCAGGTAAGCCAAGGTGGTTTTCTCTGTAGTTCCTCAGTTGTTTATGTCCAATAAACCTCACTTCCACACCAGCACGGGTCAAGTGTTCCACCCAAAACCGTGAGTAATTAACGCCAGTCGGTTCAAGCAGTGCAATTTCTGGCTTTAGTGCCATCAACCCCGACAAACCAACAAGATTAGATTCAAATTTATAAAACCGACATTCATAGTAAAATTCCCTTGGAATATTCGGCTTTTCCGTGAGTAAGCAGCAAGAAACGCTGGACTTGGAAACATCCAACCCCAAAACTCTAGTCATTCTGTTTTTCTTGTAGGTGTGAACTGTGTCAACAACGCTTGTGAATCACCCAAAGGCCAACGAGCCTGATTCAGTCTCAAAGCAAAAACCAGTGCTGCAAACACTGGCAGACACATTTTGAAAGCACAAATCAACCGAGCTTACGAAAAATGAAAAGCCATGAGCTTACTTCACTGTGAAAGCCCTAAGCTGGTTGTGCTTTTTGCAAGATTGGTTTGGACCCAATCCGCGACACACCAAGGGGTGTGTTTCGGCTACCGGGTCTAAGCAGCCATCATCAGGCGGTTACATATAGTGTTCATCATCCTCATCCTCACCTTCGTAGCAGG
>NZ_LUFH02000219.1 GCF_001586785.1 Sphaerospermopsis aphanizomenoides BCCUSP55 | reverse complement strand
CCCCACCACCCCACCACCCTACCCAAATATGGGGTACATCTCCCGATTCTATAGATATGGCAGAAAATCGGGAACGGTTTGAAAAGATTCTGCAAGAATTGAATATTGCCCAACCTCCCAACGGTATCGCTAGAAGTTATGAAGATGCGTTAATAGTCGCTAAACGTATCGGTTATCCCGTGGTAGTCCGTCCCAGCTACGTTTTAGGGGGAAGGGCGATGGAAATCGTCTATTCTGACGCAGAGTTAGAAAGATACATGACTTTTGCCGTCCAGGTAGAACCAGATCACCCGATTTTAATTGATAAATTCCTAGAAAATGCCATTGAAGTGGATGTAGATGCGATCGCCGACCATACAGGTAGAGTCGTTATCGGTGGCATTATGGAACACATCGAACAAGCGGGAATTCACTCAGGAGACTCTGCTTGTTCTCTACCATCAATTTCCCTATCTCCAGCCGTATTAAGCCAAATTAGAACTTGGACAGTGCAACTAGCACAAGCTTTATCTGTTGTTGGTTTGATGAACATCCAATTTGCAGTAGTTGGTGCAAACGGTTATTCACCCCAAGTTTACATCTTAGAAGCAAACCCTAGAGCATCCCGTACTGTTCCTTTTGTTTCTAAAGCTACAGGTGTACCCTTAGCAAAACTAGCATCCTTAATCATGTCGGGTCAGACTTTAGAAGAATTAAACTTTACTCAAGAAGTCATTCCTGCTCATATAGCCGTGAAGGAAGCAGTATTACCCTTTAATAAATTCCCCGGTACAGATACTTTATTAGGACCAGAAATGCGTTCTACAGGGGAAGTAATGGGAATTGACGCTGACTTTGGCCGCGCCTTTGCTAAAGCAGAATTAGGCGCAGGGGAAAAACTTCCACTCAAAGGAACTGTATTTGTATCCATGAGTGACAGAGATAAAGGTGCAGCCATTGAGGTAGTGAAAGAATTTATCAACTTGGGTTTTACCATCATTGCTACCCAAGGGACACGCCAAGTCCTACAGGAAAACGGTGTGAAAGTTGAATTAATCTTGAAACTCCATGAAGGTCGTCCCCACGTCCTGGATGCGATCAAAAATGAGAAAATCCAACTGATTATTAACACGCCATCAGGAGAAGAAGCCCATACCGATGCGCGGTTAATTCGACGTACCGCCCTAGCTTACAAAATCCCCATCATTACTACTATAGCTGGAGCAAGAGCCACAGTCGCCGCTATCCGTTCTTTGCAAAATACAACTTTGGATGTGAAGGTGATTCAAGAGTATTGTCCAATAAGATAAACAGGGTGTGGGGTGTGGGGTGTGGGGTGT
>NZ_LUFH02000218.1 GCF_001586785.1 Sphaerospermopsis aphanizomenoides BCCUSP55 | reverse complement strand
CGGCCAGCGCGCGGCCGATGACCTCGCGGCCCAGGGCCTGTTGCTGCTGGGCGGTCTGGCGGGTCAGGCCCGGCACGCGGCTGACGGTCAGGCCGGCCGAGGCGGCGACGGCCTCGAGGGTCTCGCCCTTGCGGATGCGCTCGCTCAGGCCGGCGGCCTTGGCCTCCAGGGCGCGGACCAGCTCACGCTGGATCCAGAACTGGGTGACCATCGGGCGGACCTCGGCCAGCGGCGGCACATGGGCGGCCACGACGCGGTCGACCTTCACGGCGAAGTAGGCGCCGTCGCCCAGGTCGGTGATGTCGCTCTCGGCCCCGGTGGGCAGGGCGAAGGCGGTCTCGAGGATCTTGGGCGGCAGGCCCTGCAGCTGGCGGCCCTGTGCGTCGACGCCCTGCGCCGAGATCGGGCCCAGCGGGGTGACCGTGACGCCGGCCTTCTTGGCGGCGGATGCGAGGTCGCCGCCGTCCTTGATGGTGTCGTCGAACGCCTGGGTCTGGGCGTAGACCTTCTCGGCGACCATGTCCTTGCGGATCTCGGCCTCGAGCATCGGGCGGGCTTCCTCCAGGCTGACCTCGCGGCCGGGGGTGATCGCGCTGACGCGGACCACGGCCAGGCCCAGGTCGCCCTGGACGGTCGCGGGCTGACCGGCGGGCAGGCGGAAGGCGGCCTGGCCGACCTTGCGGTCGCTGATCGCCGACATCGGCTTGGCGTCGTAGACGACCGCGTCCACGCCCAGCGACTTGGCGACGGCGGCCGGAGCCTCGCCGCGGGCCAGGCGGGCCGTGACCTGCTGGGCGGACGCCTGGTCCTTCACGGGGATCTGCACGAGGCTGCGGACCTCGGGGGTCGACAGCGTGTCTTTGCGGAACTGGTAGCGCTTCTGCAGCTCGGCCGGGTCGATCGGGGCCGAGGCCTGGGCCTGCACGCCGGCGGGCGTGCACAGCACGACCGACAGGACGCGGGTCCCGGGGGCGGTCAGGCGGTCCTTGTTCTCGTTGATGACGCTCTGCAGCTGGGCGTCGGTAGGCGCGGCGGGCGCCGGGACGCTGCTGGGCGCGAGGGTCACGAAGGCGAGGTCGCGCGCTTCCAGGCCGTAGATGGCGGCCAGGGCGCCGTAGCTGCGCGGGGCGGACAGGCCGTTCTGGACCGCGACGGCCCAGTGCTGGGTCGCCATCTGGTCGCGCAGGCCGGCGTCGAAGTTCTCGGGCGTCATGCCGTTTTCGCGCAGGCGCGCGTCGAAGGTCTTCTTGTCGAACTTGCCCGTGTTGGGATCGAAGAAGGCCTGGATCTTCTGGATCTGGTCGACGCTCAGCTTGTCGCCGGGCTTGACGCCGGCCTTGGACAGCACCTCGGCGAAGGCCTCGCGGGTGGCGACGCCGTTCAGGACCGTGGCGTCCAGGCTGTTC
>NZ_LUFH02000217.1 GCF_001586785.1 Sphaerospermopsis aphanizomenoides BCCUSP55 | reverse complement strand
CAATCGCGCCTGACATTGTCTACCCAGAAGGTGATGGCAAGCCTATGGCAGATAATACTGAACAATTTAAATGGATTGTGAAAATCAAGGAGAACCTAGAAATACTATTTAAGTCTAATCCAGATGTGTTTGTGGCTGGGGACTTATTTTGGTATCCAGTAAAGGGTAGTAACAGAATTAAACTGGCTCCTGACACGATGGTAGTGTTTGGTAGACCGAAAGGACAGCGGGGCTCCTATCGACAGTGGGAAGAGGATAATATTCCTCCCCAGGTGGTTTTTGAAATTTTGTCTCCCTGTAATAGTAAAGGTGAGATGACGAGAAAAAAGCTTTTCTATCTCAAACATGGGGTGGAGGAGTATTATGTATATGACCCAGATGAGATTAGTCTAGAAGTATCCATTAGGGAAAATAATTCATTTAGGGAAGTTGAGGATTTTGCTACTTGGACTAGTCCAAGACTGAATATACGGTTTGACATGACGGGAGATGAATTAGTCATCTATTATCCAGATGGAAGTAGGTTTCTTAGTCCCGTGGAATTAAGTAATTATGCAGAACAAGAAAGATTTCTGAAGGAACAGGCAAATCAGCGTGCAGAACAGGAAAGACTTCTCAAAGAACAGGAAAGATTTCTGAAAGAACAGGCAAATCAACGTGCAGAACAAGAAAGATTTCTCAAAGAGCAGGAACAACTAAAGTATCAAACCTTGCTATCACAATTAAAAGCTAAGGGTATTGATATTAATGCACTCGAATAAACTATTACCCGCACTAGCATACCCTCGGGATGGGGGTTTTTAAAAACTCTCCTCCTGGTAGAGTTAGCTCTCATTTTCAAGTTGCAGCAGTGCGAGGAGATTCAAATCCATTAATTTTAAGTGAGGGTATGCAGAACACCCCTACACAAGTCATGTTATAGTAAATTGAACCGATTGAGTCAATACCAAAGTGAATGGGAGGTATAGATATGGTGAGGGAAATTGCACCAAAAACTCAACTGGGGGTGATAAAATCTAAGGTTAATCAGGGTGGGGAGACAATCGCGCCTGACATTGTCTACCCAGAAAGTGATGGCAAGCCTATGGCAGATAATACTGAACAATTTAAATGGATTGTGAAAATAAAGGAGAACCTAGAAATACTATTTAAGTCTAATCCAGATGTGTTTGTGGCTGGGGACTTATTTTGGTATCCAGTAAAGGGTAGTAACAGAATTAAACTGGCTCCTGATACGATGGTGGTGTTTGGTAGACCGAAAGGACAGCGGGGCTCCTATCGACAGTGGGTAGAGGATAATATTCCTCCCCAGGAGGTCTTTGACATTTTGTCTCACTGTAATAGTAAAGGTGAGATGACGAGAAAAAAGCTTTTCTATCTCAAACATGGGGTGGAGGAGTATTATGTATATGACTCAGATGATATTAGCCTAGAAGTA
>NZ_LUFH02000216.1 GCF_001586785.1 Sphaerospermopsis aphanizomenoides BCCUSP55 | reverse complement strand
GTCGACATCAATCGAGAACGTGGAGAGCGGGTTCGCGGAGGCTTCCAGAAACGGGTTCTCGGTGATGGCATCGTACGTTTCTGTGTTGAATGTTCTGGTGACGCGTCCCCCGTCGCCGGGATCCGCGACGGCCATCGCGGTTCGGGCCACACCGCGGGCCTGGGCAGACTCCCCTGCGGAGCCTTTGAACTGCCGGACAGGCCTTTCCCAACCGGAGCTTACCTCCCTGAGACTCATCGTACCCGCCAAACCGGCTGCCGCGTTCCCTGAGGCATCCTGTTCCCGCGCCCGGACGTTTGGCGCGGCGCCCGGTGTGGCGGCTGTCGCGACGGCAGTCGTCATGAATTGTTCATCAGCAGCCAGAGGTGCCGCGGGGCCGGCCGGCTTCGATGTCTCGGCAACCTTGAGCGCCTCTTCAGGAAGGACCTGCGGAATGGGTTCAGGCGCCTTGGATTTCGCCACCACGTAACCGCCCGATTCGCTGGAGCGCTTGCTTTACTCCTGCGGCTGCGGGTTCGTCCATGGCAGGCTTGGGAGGACGAGCAGGCAGGCTGCGAGCGCCGCGAGCGATGTCGCGACCACCCTCCGGCGGATCGAGCGCGCCCTGCGGGTCTCCTCCAGGTTGCGCCGAACCGCCGCCAGGAGCCCGGACCTCCGCTCCCCGCCCAGGTCCTCCTCCGGGGCGCAGGCCAGCGCCGCGCAGGCTGCCGTGATCTCCTCAAGCTCCTTTTGGAGCTCCGGCGAGCCGGCGAGTTCTTTTTCAAACGCCTCGCGCTCGCTGCCGGAGAGTTCGCCAAGCGCGTAGGCTGTGACATGGTGGGTTTTCATGGATGAACCTCCTCGCGGTTCCAGGACGCTCTGAGGGATTGGATGGCATTGTGGAGCTGGACGCCCACGTTGGAGACGCTCATGCGCAGGACCTCTCCAATCTCTTTGTAGCTGAGGCCGGCTTCGAATTTGAGCCGCACGAGTTCCTGCTCGCGCGGGGTGAGCCGGCTCACGAGGCTGCGAAGCCGTCCGACATCCTCGCGGAGGCCCGCCTCAGCGGCAGGATCCGGTGCGCCGGAGGATGCCTCGGTTTCCTCCAGAGGCTCCTCGCGGACGCGCACCCCCCTTCTGGCGTGGGCGAGCGCGCAGTTCCGGCAGACAAGAAAAAGCCATGGGGCGAGGCGGGGGGCCAGGGAAACGACATCCTGGCGGCTCAACCGCAGGAAGGTGTCCTGAACCGCATCCCTGGCGGATTCCAGGTCTCCCGTGATCCCCCGTGCGTGGCTGATGAGCGGCCGCTCGTATCTGGCCAGGGCGTCTTCGATGATCAGTTCGGGAGACATGGTCTTCTGTGGGGTCAACGGCTCGCGATGCGGTTTATTAAAACTTTTTTTGCCCGGACCCCTAGCGTAGGCCGGATTTCCGGTGGCGACCCGCAAAAAATCAGGCATGC
>NZ_LUFH02000215.1 GCF_001586785.1 Sphaerospermopsis aphanizomenoides BCCUSP55 | reverse complement strand
TCTTGGAACTGAGGTGTAATGCTAAATATTACGGTTATTTTTTCAGATAATTCTTCTTTTAGATTAGCAATTATCTTTCTGATTTCATCAAGTTTAGGTCTGTTTTCTCTATCTTTATCTGTGGCTTTTTTGAGAATATTTACTAAAGATAAAGCATTGCAATCAGCTAATGTATCTTGAGCAGAATTATATAGGATTGTTTTATCCCTTTGTTCGTGGAAGTTAATTTTACTTTGTTGAGATGATAATAAATATAAGAATGTCATACCTAGAGAGTAAATATCAGAATCTCTAGATACTCCTTCAAGATTAATTTGCTCTGGGGCTGAGAATAGAGGAGTATGGTAGCTTCTAATTGTATTAGTCAGAATGGTTGTAGTTATAATCGCTATTCCAAAATCCAGTATTTTTGCTACAGGTTTTTCATCTTTATCAACAATTTTAATATTATCTGGTTTAATATCTCTGTGAATAATATTTTTTGAATGAGCGTGACTAATACCATCAATTATTTGTAGGAATATATCTAATTTAGTTTTTAAATCAATGCCACTATCAAAATATTCTTTAATATTTTGTCCATCTAGATACTCTAATACTAAATAAACAAGTTTATGACTATTTTCATAGCCTTCTTCTATAAATTTAACTATATTTTGATGGTTTAATCGTTTTAAGGTTTGGGTTTCTCTATCTAAAAGTTTTATGGCATTTTCTTCTTCGGTAGAAAGGGTTTTAATGGCATAGCGTTGTTTAGAGTTTAAATTTTGCCCTAGATAAACAATACCACTACCACCTTCTCCAATTTTTGTTTTAATATCATATTTTCCACCCAATATTTCGCCTCTAAGAGCAGTAGATATGATTAATTCTCCTTTATTTATATTTGAAATTGGGAGTTCCCGAATATAACCAATAAGCGATTAACTGTCACTCCTCCAAATACTGCTGGCGCAAATCTTTCTCTTGATAGCCCATTTCTTGCAACTTTATTTCACTCTGCTTTATCACTATGAGCATATTATTTCTATTTTTTCAATTATTTGTCCAGTTTTATTAAATAATAAACTTGCTGTAAATGTCAAACTGAATGAGATGCAAGGCAAAGTTTCGTACTAGAAGATAGGTTACGTCCCACAGTAGGTGATCGCCCTATTACCTACTGTGGCTATTCAAAGATAAAACTAATCTGGCTCTGGGTTCGACAACCTTTTAATTTAAACTTCGGCAATATTTTTGCTTAATTCGCTATGACTTGAACGAAAAAATGAGCCAAATTGTGAACCATAAAACGAGCCATAAGTAACGACAAAATAAGCCTTACGAGAAAAAGCGAAATAAAACTTTGCATCAAATAATGAGCCAAAGTAGATTTTCTGCACCATAATATGAACATGAGTTGAAAAACTTGCTAA
>NZ_LUFH02000214.1 GCF_001586785.1 Sphaerospermopsis aphanizomenoides BCCUSP55 | reverse complement strand
GGTGTGGGGTGTGGGGTGTAGGGGAAGAAAAATTAATTCTTCCTCCTGAACTCCTGAACTCCTGAACTCCTGAACTCCTGAACTCCTGAACTCCTGAACTCCTAAACTCCTGAATTCTTCTTCATAAATTTCTCTTTCCTACTTCCCAATGTACAAAACGCCAGCTATTATGACTCAATGCTGATGGCAGAGATAGAAATTGTATATTCAAGCTGTCAATTATTGATTTTTCCTGGTGGCCAGCTTTCCAGATAGGAAAAAGAGCAGTCTGCCGACACAATTAACAATAATTTAGACATCTGAGCAAAGATAGAGGAATTAAATATGCTGGAATTATTAGGTTCAGGTTTGGTTTCCCTTTGGCTGGATATGGCTGGAGTTAAGATCCAACCTTTAAATGCTTTAGATGCATTGGCTTGGCAAAGTAGTCCTGGCTTTGTTATTGCCCCTGATCCAAACCCAGCGGGAGCCATGACGGTGCAGGAATATCTTAAGGACTTGATGACCTCTAAGTTGGTAGACCAAAATCTGATTAAGCAACAGGGTATTTGGTTGCAGTCGGGTCCGATGTTAATGGCTAATCACCAAGGGACAATTCCTCTACCGGCTGCTTCTTTAACTAAGGTGGCAACTTCATTAACAGCTTTTAAAACTTTGGGGCCAAACCATCAATTTGAGACTTTGGTGAGTGCTACAGGGCCTATAGTCAATGGGGTAGTGAATGGTGATTTGGTGATTACTGGTAGTGGTGATCCGATGTTTGTAGGAGAGGAAGCGATCGCACTGGGTAATGCTCTCAACAAAATCGGTATCAAGCAGGTGAAGGGTAATTTGGTGATTGTTGGCAATTTTGCCATGAATTTCCAGCGTCAGCCTTTGTTAGCAGGTCAGTTACTTAAACAAGCATTAGATTACAAAAGTTGGAATCGTTCTGTAACTTACCAATACTCAATTATGCCTAAGGGAACACCTAAACCCCAAGTTGTCATTAAAGGTACTGTGAAAGTTGCAGCACAGCCCAATCCTAAACAAACTATATTAGTGCGGCATCTCTCCTTACCGTTGAAGGAATTGATTAAGGAGATGAATGTTTACAGTAATAATGATATTGCGGAAATGTTAGCAGAGTCGGTAGGAGGTGCAAATATGGTCAAAGCCACAGCAGCTAACCTTGCTAATGTCCCACAATCAGAAATTCAATTAATTAATGGTTCTGGACTGGGAAGAGAAAATCGCATTTCCCCCAGAGCCGTTTGTGCTATGTTTATGGCACTACAACGGGAAGCATCTGTCCACAATTTAACTTTAGCTGATTTATTTCCGATGTCTGGTTTAGATCACCGGGGAACATTGCACTCTAGACATTTACCAATGGCAACTGTGATGAAAACTGGAACTCTCAGTGATGTTAGTGCCTTAGCAGGAGTTGTCCCCACACGCGATCGCGGTTTAGTTTGGTTTGCTATTATCAATCGTGGTTACAATGTGTCGAGTTTCCGCACTGAACAAGACAAACTTTTACAACACCTGGTCAAACAATTGCAAGTATCGGCTAGTGTGCCTACAGCCCTCACTCCCCACTCACCGAAAAATTCTATACCAAAATTAGGCTTACCCAGCCGCAATGAAATTTTGTATAGAAATCAATAAAGAACTCATTTTTCTTCCCCTGCTTCCCCTGCCTCCCCTGCTT
>NZ_LUFH02000213.1 GCF_001586785.1 Sphaerospermopsis aphanizomenoides BCCUSP55 | reverse complement strand
ATTTGTGTGTGAGTTTTTTCAACTTAAATAAATTCAATTGACTCACAAATTAACGGCAGTAAAATTGGATGATTTTGCCCATAAATCAATTAAAAATAATGATTTTAGCAATTGCTATAAATATTTTTTAACCTTTTTAAGTCCAAAAGTATGACTAAACACAGTTCTTCTTGAAGAAGAAAAGACTCAAATAAAAGTTAAATAAATTACAATTTGAGATAAAATCCTGATTAATAGGTCAAGATATTACTCACCTTGAACAAATCTCACTTTAAGTTAAATCTTCATCAGAAATTATTGATATCCCGAAAAAAAATGTTACAAAGCCAGAAACCTGACTTGAAAAAGGTTTTGCCCTAGAAATGACAATAGAAATTGAAGCCCCTAACCAAAGACCTACGCTAAAACCCTGATCCCCAAGCCGAAAGGTTCATGTTACTCTGTTGCAGTTATAAACAAGAAGTGAAAGCGGAACGAGTTCGAGTTTCACGGGAAATCACTATCTCTAGTGAAAAACCCACGAATTATAAAACTTAAGTTCTACAGTCGCTTTAAAATCGGACGCATGAATCAAAGACATTTGTGGACTATTGTCGCCCTGTCTGTGGCTTTTTCAGGTTTACCCTCAGTGGGTCGTACTCAAACCACTAAGGCAACCCCTTCAACTTCGCAAGCATCTGCTGTAGCTGATGTAGTGAAAGTAGGAGAGTATCAATCCCCAGCACAGAAACCCACCTTGGATGCTGTGAACACAGAAATTCATTCTCACAGCGTTGAAGGCCGTCAGGCGGCAACCCTTTACATTCGGGATATTCCCGTTCTCACCTTTCTGAGTTCTACCCCAGTTGTTAACACAGAAACAAAAATGGGAACAATTGGAAACGCTGGCAGCGGAAAGTCTTATGCTCTTGTTGCTAGTAATTCAGCAAAGGCCGCAAGCATGGGAAATGTCATGGATGTGGGCAAATCTCCTAGCTCCATTGCTAATGATCCAGTTCAGAGAGCCAGCTTAGTAGCTTCTAGAATTAATCAGCTGTTTCGTGAGAGTGCAGACGCAAGCCAAATTACCGTCAGCTGGAAAACAGAGGAAAAATCTTCAGTCAGCAACAAAGCCCAGGATAAAGGCTCCTCTGTTTCACAGCAGTTAGATCGCTACACCATCAAAATCAACGGTAATGAATTGGTGGAAGTCAATGAAAGCACGCGATTAGCAGATACTACTCAAAATCTTGCCCAAGATGCCCTACAAGCAACCAATCGTTTGCGGAGACTCATAGGTAATGCATCTCCCATCAACGAAATTGCTAACTTACCAACAAATACGCCAGTATCTATACCTAAGCTACCACAACAAGTTGCCATTGGTGGAGTGAAAATTAACTTCAAAGGCATGGCTTCTTGGTATGGCTATGATTGGTCTGGTAATAAAACTGCCAGTGGTGAGAGATTTAATCCCGAAGCCATGACAGCAGCCCATCGCAGCTTACCTTTGGGGACAAAAGTGCGTGTCACTAACACCAATAATGGCCGCTCGGTAGTCGTGCGAATTAATGACCGTGGCCCTTACATTGGTGGTCGAATTATTGACCTTTCTGCTGGTGCAGCCCGACTTTTAGGAATGATAGGCAGTGGCATTGCACCAGTGCGCCTTGAGGTGTTGGGAAGATAATTAGGAGTCAGGAGTCAGGAGTCAGAAGGCAGAAGGCAGAAGGCAGAAGGCAGAAGGCAGAAGGCAGAAGTAAGAATTAAGTTTTCCCCCTACACCCCTACACCCCTACACCCTACACCCTTACACCCCTACACCCTACACCCCTACACCCTTACACCCCTACACCCT
>NZ_LUFH02000212.1 GCF_001586785.1 Sphaerospermopsis aphanizomenoides BCCUSP55 | reverse complement strand
GTTTGGCGCTTATAATGTCAGTCTTCAAGAATATGAACCTTTACTTCAGCAAGCTTTACAACTTCCTTGTTATCTGGAAGATTAGGAATGTGGGGTGTAGGGTGCAGGGTGTAGGGTGCAGGGTGTGGGGTGTAGGGGAGAAAAAAATAATTACGAATTACGAATTACGAATTACGAATTACGAATTACGAATTTCTGTAACTAAAGTTAGACTAACCCACGCACCTTTATCGTCATAGCTACGAATTAAGCGTTGACGTAAATCTGGCTTGATTAACCATCCTACTTCTAAAAATAAAGGTTGACGTAACTGTACTTGTCGGGGAAAAGTTGCAGAAGCGCCATCAGGTAGAAGTAATACTTGGATCTGTTTTTGAGGATTTTGGTCAAAGAGGATGATTGAATCTTGTATAGTAGCAGTCGAGGTGATTGTCCGACCATCAAAACTGGTATTTTGAACTAATTTCCCATTGCTATCAAGTTCTAATTTTAAACTTGTAGAATAGGTACTAGGCGATCGCCAATCGGGATAAATAGTTATCGCTTCACCAAGCCATTCTCCCAATAAATCCTCCACCTGCATAGGAGGGTTTTTTGGTGCTTGGGTATCAGCTAGATGTTCACGAATTAAAGTAATACCTTCTATCTGTCCAGATTTATCAAACAATTCGACCAAACGTAAGCGGCGATTTTCATAAATTAAACCCAGTTCCGCACCAAATTCTGCAAAAGGCCCAAGTTGTATTGAACCTTGAGAAAATGCGCCATTCTCAAAAAATAAGACACTTTGTGCTAGAGAACTATATTCTAAAATGTTTTCTTTTTCACCTTTGCGAATGATTTGGCGAATAGTTTGATTGTTATTCAAACCTTCCAGAGAAACCACACTGGGAATATCTTCTAATAATTCCCCTTGCGGTGAATAACGAGTAAAGGAACCTTGCCATTCACCGATATTTTTCAGTAAGCGTTGCCATTGGGTAGTCATAAGAAGAAGTTCAGGAGTTCAGTAGTTCAGGAGGAAAAAGACAAGAAGCCAAGTTTTTTAATTTTTAATTTTTAATTTTTAATTTTTAATTTTTAATTTTTAATTTTTTTATGATCCTGCAAATTTACGCACAGCAAATAAGCTACCCATTAATCCTACTACTGCACCGAAACTTAATAGAACTATAGGTAGCAGCAAGGTTTGATAAGCTGTGAGTTGTAAACCGTTGCTAATAAATTGGATAAAATCGGGTTGATTGGCTAGTAGGCGATTGAGAAATTGTTGAGTTAGAGAAATGAAACTCCATGCGATCGCACCACCCACTAAACCAAAGGAAATTCCTTGTAAAATAAAGGGTAGGTAAATCCAGGCGGATGTTGCACCTACTAGTTGCATAATTTCAATTTCTCGACGACGTGCCATTACAATTAAGCGAATAGTAGTCGTTGTCACAGCGATCGCAGTAGTAGTCAAAATAATAGTAATAGTTAAAGTAATCCAACTTAAACCCCGATGTAATTGGGCAATACGTTTTACCGCTTCATCTACATACTGCACCACATCCACACCTTGTAACTTGGCTAACTGAGTCGCTAAATGGGGTACAACTTGGGGATTCAAGGCTTTTACCTTCATCTCATCTACTAGAGGATTACCCCCTAGTTGTTGGTTAGCACCTTCAATATCCGTTAAACCCAGTTCCTTAACTAATTTTGTCCAAGCTTGTTCTTTGGTAACTACTTCCACAGAAGCTACTTCCGGCAGATTTTCTACCAGCGGTTCAATATTCACAGCTTGAATACCCGACTCTAGGTAAACTGATAATTCCAACTGACTACCGAACTGGTTGAGGAGTCTTTCTACCTGCCAAGAAGTTTGCAGACTTAAGCCAAACAAAAATAATAACACCGTCACTGTACTGACAGCAGCCCAATTCATCCACCCTCCCCGCAGCAACCCCAGGAAAGTTTCTTTCAACAGGTAATCTAGTTTGGTAAGAAATTTCAACATCTTGGTAATTGATAATTGATAATTGACAATTGATAATTAACTGTCCCCAGTCCCCAGTCCCCAGTCCCCAAT
>NZ_LUFH02000211.1 GCF_001586785.1 Sphaerospermopsis aphanizomenoides BCCUSP55 | reverse complement strand
CCCCACTCACCCCTCACCCCCCACCACAGAAAAGGGTATAGGACAATACGGAACAGATAACGGGAAAGGGGAAAAATAACCTTTTGTACTACCAACTTGCCAAAATTCAGAAACAGATACTTTCCTCAGAAACCCTTGTGAAATCTGGCTCTCTTAATTTTGTATCCCTGACAAAAGCCAGAGGCTCTATTTTGAATTTTGAATTTTGACTTGGTATAACCTCCTGTTCCCTGCTGATAGCTGGCTCGAAATTAGCCAAAAGGCATTTTTAAGTAGGGATTCCCACATCAAAAAATATGAGTTCTCATTCTCATGGGGTACGCATTTTGTCTGACCCATTAACAAGCAGGGGTAGAAGCCCATCCCACAAAATGGAATAGTTTATTTTTTGGTATTCCCTTAAATAGTAGATGCTCAATAATTAATTACTAACTTCAGTTTACTCTAGATTTATCAGAGAAATAAAAAAGTATTTTAAACCTAATATAAAAAATTGAATTTAATTTTTCCCAAAAATTGCCATATTGCTATATTTTACCAGCATTTTCTCTTAGCTAAAAGATGCGTATTTACGGAGAATATAAATGTACTCTTCCCTGATGAATAAATATCATAAAAATGTACTTTATAAACAATATTTTACTATATTCTCATTAGCAAATTACGATTGCAGACATTGTGTGTTTTATTATTTTCAACTTGACTAATTCACCATCAGGATAATTACAGCAAATTACAGATAAATGAGGTACAGAGTTTAAGAAAAAAGCCATATACACAGAGTGTTTCCCCCTATTTTCTAATGTATGGTTTAGAGATTAGTCAGCATTTAGCTAATGCCTACCTACTTACGCAGTCAGCGCCACCATGTCTAAAGGGACTGACAGTGGTCAGTAGTGAGTTTTTTAACGGGTGCGCCAAAAATTACTCTCAGATTTTGTTAAAATCAGTAACAATCTCTCATATTGAGCAATATAAATTTAATCAATTGTTACCCATAATTCCTTGATGGGATCAGCCACCGAATTTATCCGTAGTACCAATCGGAATTGTCACCAAAATCCTCAAGTCCCCGGATTTATCCGCAGAACCAATCCAAAATCTAAAATCCCAAATCCAAAATCGGATGACCGTTATTAATCTCCTAGTCTCAGAAAAAAGTTATCGTCTGGATCGCTACCTGTCGTCAGAATTACCAGATTTGTCCCGTTCCCGTATTCAACAGTTAATTGAACAGGGTCATGTTTTACTCAATGATCAAATTTGTACATCAAAGAAAATAAATCTGAAAGTTGGCGATCGCATCTGTTTGGAAATTCCCTCAGTGCAACCTTTAGAATTGGTAGCAGAAGATATTCCCTTAGATATACTCTACGAAGACGAGCAGCTATTAATTTTAAATAAACCCGCTGGTTTAGTTGTTCATCCTGCACCTGGTCATCCTGATGGCACTCTAGTAAATGCTTTATTGGCACATTGTCCCAATTTACCGGGAATTGGTGGTGTTCAACGTCCAGGCATCGTTCATAGGTTAGATAAAGATACAACTGGTGCAATTGCGATCGCTAAAACAGATATCGCCTATCAACATCTACAAGCACAACTACAAGCTAAAACAGCACGGCGAGAATATTTAGGTGTAGTTTATGGCGTACCAAAAACCGAAAGTGGCCGCATTGACTTACCCATTGGTCGCCATCCCCATGACCGCAAGAAAATGGCAGTAGTTCCCACAGAACAAGGAGGAAGAACAGCAATCACTCATTGGCAAATCCGAGAACGGCTTGGAAATTACACTCTCATCCACTTTCAGTTAGAAACAGGACGTACCCATCAAATTCGCGTCCACAGCGCCAAAATCGGTCATCCCATCGTTGGTGATGCGGTTTATGGTTCTGGTCGTTCAGTAGGAGTAAATTTGCCCGGTCAAGCATTACACGCTTGGCAACTCAAGTTACAGCATCCGGTCTCTGGAGAATGGATTCAAGTAACTGCATCCCCTCCCGACACATTTACAACTTTGCTGGAAGTTTTGCGCCGCAGGAATGTAGGACAGTGCTGAGTGCTGAGTGCTGAGTGCTGAGTGCTGAGTAAAGAGTAGAAAGTTAGTAATTCCGAAGAAAGTATTAATCCTCCCCTGCCTCCCCTGCTT
>NZ_LUFH02000210.1 GCF_001586785.1 Sphaerospermopsis aphanizomenoides BCCUSP55 | reverse complement strand
TGCTGACCCAAACGATGGAATATTTTTTTTAGTTGGAAGTCCCTTTGTAGGATACGTGAATGAAAGGAAAAAACCCTACACCCTACACCCCACACCCCACACCCAGCCCTGATGGTAAATTTTGTGCGTAAGTCCTGCTTTATTGATCTGCAATAAGCTGTAAATTCATAAGTTTTCCTGTTGTTTTCAGATCCCCAGGAAAAAGGGTTAAAAAAAACCTGATTTTGCTACACTAAGATGAGCGTGTGTTTTCAATGTTCCCTTAACTCAGTGAACAGCAAACAGTAAAAATACTGAAAACTGATAACTGCTAATGACTGGCTGCTGAATTCTTCATTTTTCCTCAAAACATCTCAACAAGAAAAGTTCAACGGCAAGTTATACAATGAAGTTTAAATCTGAATCAGGTTTATCCAAAAGGCTGCGAAAATTCTTCAACGGACTCAGTATTAGACAAAAAATTGTCACTGGATATGCTTTGTCACTAGGAATTGCGATTTTAGGGACAACGGGTGGTTTATTGATAGGCGATCGCTACTTCCAAGTTGCTAGAGACAAAATGCATTTAGCAAATGAGGAAGAAGCTTTACTTAGTAGTTTACAAGGGGTGCTGTTAGAAATTCAGGTTCATCAACAAGAACTAGTGCCAATTTTAACTGGGCAGCAAGATTTACAGCCAGCAGATTCCTCTTTTCAGGTTCATCTTCAAGAATTTGAAACTTTGTATTCTCAGTTAAAGACATTTAGCCTCATTGATTCGCAGTATAATTTACAGGTTTTACTCCAGAAACACGACCGCAATCTCTCTGAGTATTTTCAACAACTTAGAGAATTGAACCAACAAATTTATCAGTTACGCTCCCAACCTCAAGCATTAGCCAAAATACAACAATTAACTTGGAATTTTAATCAAAGTTCAGCCACACGGAACTTTTTTATATTTTCCCATGATTTAACTGACTTTGCTAAAACAGTGAACGCACGCCGAGAACAAGCTGATATAGCTCAACATCAAGCTGCTATATTACAAGCCCAGATTATTATTGCTAGTATGTTGCTGTCAGGATCTATTGCAATTATACTAGCTATATATACCAGTAGAGTTATCTCTTATCCCATTAATACTGTTACGAATATTGCCCAAAGAGTGACCAAAGAATCTAATTTTGAATTACAAGCATCTGTAAATACAAAAGACGAAATTGGTACTTTGGCTGATGCCTTAAACCAGCTAATTCGACAAGTAAAATATCTTTTAGAAATCCAAGAAAACGAAGCCCAAATCAAACTGATTCAAAGTGAAAAAATGTCAAGTTTAGGGAGAATGTTAGCTGGTGTCGCCCATGAAATTAATAATCCAGTTCATTTTATTTCTGGCAACCTATTACACGCCAAAACTTATGTTAATGATTTATTAATACTATTGAAAACATACCAAAAAGCAATTCCTAATCCACCCGATGAAGTTAAAGTTGTAGTTGAAGAAATAGATTTAGAGTTTCTGGAAACAGACTTACCAAAAATATTGAAATCAATGACCTTGGGAACTGAACGTACACGAGAAATTGTCCGCAGTTTAAAAAATTTCTCGCGGTTGGATGAAGGAATACCACACTTGATAGATTTGCATCCTTGTATTGACAGTACATTATTAATTTTAAATAATCGTCTTAAAAATAATATTAAAGTTATTCGCAAATATGGAGAGATTCCTACAATTAATGGTTACATGGGTTTACTTTATCAAGTATTTATGAATTTGCTTAGTAATGCTATTGATGCTGTAGAAGAAAAATCTCAGAAACAGCCAAAATTTTTACCAGAAATTACCATTATTACAGAATGTTTATGTCAGGATTGGGTAGTAGTGCGAATTGCAGATAACGGAATTGGAATTACCACAGAACATCAAAAAAAGATATTTGAAACTTTTTTCACTACTAAACCACGAGGTATTGGTACAGGCTTAGGTTTGGCAATTACTCATCAAATTGTTGTGGAAAAACACAGAGGTAAAATTAGTTGTCATTCTGAGTTAGATCAAGGAACAGAATTTGCGATTTCTTTACCAATAGGGAATAGGGAATAGGGAATAGGGAATAGGGAATAGGGAATAGGATAACAGAGGAGAAAATTCTTCCACTATATAAAACCGACACCCCACACCC
>NZ_LUFH02000020.1 GCF_001586785.1 Sphaerospermopsis aphanizomenoides BCCUSP55 | reverse complement strand
CCCCTGCTTCCCCTGCTTCCCCTGCTTCCCCTGCTTCCCCTGCTTCCCCTGCTGACCCAAACTATGGAATATTTTTTTAATTGGAAGTCCCTAATGGGTTGGCAATTTTTGTTGTTTTAATGGGATAGAAATCACAAATTTTGCACCCAGATCAGGCTCAGAAATACATTTTAAACTACCACTATGTTTTTCTGTAACAATTTGGTAACTAATAGATAAACCTAAACCTGTACCTTTACCCACTGGTTTGGTTGTGAAAAAAGGTTCAAATAAACGCTTTTGGATATTGTCTGGAATACCTGTACCATTATCTTTGATCGTAATAACTACTTGTTGATCACTGGTAATTTGTGTATGAATCTGAATTTCTGGGTTTGTAATTTTTTTGCCTTTCACAATTGCTTCTTCTAAAGCATCAATACCATTAGCCAGAATATTCATAAATACCTGATTGAGTTGTCCAGGATAGCACTCTACTAGAGGTAATTGAGCGTATTTTTTAATCACCTCAATTGCTAGGCGGTCTGATGTTGCTTTGAGACGATTTTGTAAAATCATCAGTGTACTATCAATTCCTTCATGGATGTTCACAGCTTTCATTTCTGCTTCATCTAAGCGAGAAAAGTTTCGCAAAGATAAAACTATGTCTTTTATACGTACTGAACCTACTTCCATTGAATTTAATAATTTAGGCAAATCGGCTAAGACAAAATTTAAGTCAATGTTTTTTATTTCCTTGTCAATTTCTGGACTTGGTTGGGGATAATTTTGTTGATAAAGTTTAATGAGTCTAATTAAATCCTGAATGTATTGATTAGCTGGCTCAAGATTACCGTAGATAAAATTAATAGGATTATTGATTTCATGGGCTATACCTGCTACTAATTGACCCAAGCTTGACATTTTTTCACTCTGCACTAATTGCGCCGCTAGTTGCTGGGCTTCTTGACGTAATTGAGCTTCAGATTGTCGCAATATTTCTTCAGCTTGTTTGCGTTGGGTGATGTCATGAACAATAACAACATATTCGTGGAAATTTTGGTGGTGCGTGCGGTCAGAGATAGAAACTTCTAAAGTTATAGTTTTAGTGTTTTGAATTAGTGTATGTTCACTGCGTTTTTCCCATGTTTCCGGATATTCGCTTAATGTCGGCAGAAATTTATTTAAGTGTTTTCCTAATAATGCTGATGGTGTGACAGCAAAGAAGAATTCACTGGCTGGGTTTATTTGTTGAATAATCCCTTGTTCATCTAATACTAAAATGCCATCTTGGGCAACCATAAATAGGTGTTCTGCTTCTTCTCTTGCTTCTTCTAGGGCAACTACTTGAGGTAAACTTGTCCAACAAGCAATGGCAACTCCCACAAATGAAATTGTGATCAATAATATTACAACCAAATTTTTAGCAGTAGTAATAAATCCTACCTTCAATAACCAAACGAATAAGCAACCTATTAAAAAAGCACCACAAAGTAGAAATATTAATATTCCCACTTGGATGGCTAGGGAGTCTTTAAACAAGTTGCGCCGTTGCGCTTGATAAAGTTTTATCCACCAATGAGGACGAAAAATAGGAATGTTAATATAACGTACTAATCCATCAATTATTAATACGAAAAAGGGAGCTAATAATCCGGCGAGGAAATCTTGCCAACCCCAAGTATAGGCAGTCACTGATAAAATTACCGCTTCTAAAATGAAAATGCCTAAAGACAGTTTTGGAAACAAAATATCTGCTTGATTTCGCTTTCGCCACAATCCCAAATGCATGAGCATAAAAGCTACAAACCAGGCGACATTACCGACAATGACAATTCGAGATATATCACCCCAAATTAAATACAATAGGCAGATACATAAACTTAACCCCAGTGATGATCCAAATACTCCACGAGATGAAACTAAAGAAAATACTGGTGCTAAGTGTTTATCTATAGCTAACTGGTAGATAATGCGAGGGGAATTAGAAACTGTGGTCGCAGAACCTAATAAACAGCAACTAGCTAATAAAAAAGTGATGGTTGCCGGGGCAAAGTCTCCCCAAAATGATACAGATGCTACAGCCAAATTTAGATATGCGTTATCTCCTAAACCTTCAATGGTTGATAAACGCATAATTACCCAAGAACCACCTATAAAAATGGGAATCATCAACCAAGCAGCGATATCCAAAAACTTTAAAGTTTGTCTGGGATGACGACTGTCAGCTACAAATGAGGAAACAGTTTCACAACTGTAGGCTGTATAACTAATGAAAAAGAACCACTTAGCCCAATCTATAAAACTTAATGCTGTCCAAGTCTGAGGAAAAAAGTTAGGACTATTAGGGGCAAAGGCTAAAAAACCTAGTCCTTGAAAACAAAATAATAGAAGTAAAACTAAAGCTGGCAGTGAAAATATGAGATGTAAAATATTTAAAGCCCGACTACCACTAAAGGCAACAACAAAGGGTAGTACAGTAAAGCCGAGTTTGAGGATAACTTCTGGACAGGTAATACCTAATACATCGAGGTTAGCCCTAATAATATCTGTCAGGATGACAGAATTAAGTGGTATAACTGAAAGCCACGAAATCAGATATCCAATGGCAGCATAGCGGGCAATTATGGGGTAGCGTGGCCACAAACGAGTAATGTAGTTAGGAGTTCCCCCAGATACATCTAAGAGATTTCTACCTAGATGTTTAACTTGATAGTTGACTAGCATTCCCACAATTATGGCGGGTATCCAAACAAAAATAGCTGCGTTTCCCAGGTCTGCATGAACCGTTGCTGCTAATGTTGGCCAACTGAGATGGTTGGTGACACCAAAAGTCCATGTTTCCAGGGTACTCATACTTCTTGGTAAACTTTGGAATGCAGATTGTTGGGGAACTAGACTCTGGGGACGTAACATAAGTAGGTTGGCGTTAAAAATTGTCGTTGGGATAAGGCAGGGGGCAGGGAGCAGGGAGCAGGGGGAAAAAGGGTTTTAGCCTTGTTTACTTTTCTTTACACAGTTTGGTTTTATTCTGCCCACCTACTTAGATATCTATTTTGTTTGAGTGTTAAAAAAGTTGGGATCAAGAAAATTTAAAAACATGAACGGTAAATTAATTGTATTTGAAGGCGTGGAAGGTTGTGGTAAAACTACCCAGATGCAACTGTGTAGTAAATGGCTAGAAGGTTTAAGTGTATCAGTTTTACTGACTCGTGAACCGGGAGGAACGGAGTTAGGAAAGCATTTGCGACAGTTGTTGTTAGAAAAATCTGAGGATAAACCTGTTGGGGAATTAACAGAACTCTTATTATACGCAGCTGATAGAGCGCAACACATCGAACAGGAACTAAAACCAAATTTAGCAGCGGGAAAATATATTTTATGCGATCGCTATACTGACTCTACTGTTGCTTATCAAGGTTATGGTAGGGGTTTGAGTATGAGTTTAATTAATCAATTAAATCATATTGCTACTGGTGGTTTGGAAAGTGATGTAACTATCTGGTTAGATGTGGATGTGGAAGTGGGACTGTCTCGCAAACGTGGTCAAGCGACTTTAGATAGAATTGAACAGGAAACTATTGCTTTTCATCGTCGTGTACAACAAGGATATACAGAGTTAGCTGCAACTTATCCATCCAGAATTTTTCGGGTTGATGGAAGTTTGAGTCAGGAAGTTGTGCATAAAAATGTTCAAGAAGTTTTAATTTCTAGCATAATTGAACGCAGATAAACGCAGATAAACGCAGATGAAGAGGAATGAATTGATGATTTTCACAAATATTCTGAATCCTGACTCCTGATAAATCATGTTTGCAGAATTAATTGGACAAAAACACGCTATAGATTTATTGACTTCTTCTGTTCAACAAAACCGAGTTGCACCAGCTTATTTATTTGTTGGTGCTGATGGTGTGGGAAGAAGTTTAGCGGCAAAATGTTTTATTGAGTTATTGTTTTCTAGTTGTGTAAAACCTGAACAATTATCTATTTTAAAAAATCGCATTCGTCAAGGAAATCATCCTGCTTTATTGTGGGTAGAACCTACTTATCAGTATCAAGGACAAAGGTTAACAGCAGCAGAAGCAGCGGAGAAAGGAGTGAAACGCAAAGCACCTCCGGTTATTCGTTTAGAACAAGTTCGAGAAATTACTCAATTTTTATCTCGTCCACCATTGGAAGCACCGAGAAATATGGTAGTTTTAGAACAGGCAGAAACAATGGCAGAATCTGCTGCTAATGCTTTACTGAAAACTTTGGAAGAACCGGGACAAGCAACTTTAATTTTAATTGCACCTTCCCCTGAGTCTGTGTTACCAACTTTAGTTTCTCGTTGTCAAAAAATTCCTTTTTATCGACTAGATACAGCTTCAGTAGCTGAAGTTTTGACAAAAACAGGCAATGCAGAAATTTTGCAATATCCAGAAATTTTAAATTTAGCTGCTGGTAGTCCTGGGAGTGCAATTTCAGCTTACCAACAGTTACAAACAATTTCTAGTGATTTACTACAACAGGTAACAAAAATTCCGGTTTCTTATCGCAATGCTTTAGAATTAGGTCAGAAAATTGATAAGGAATTAGAGACAGAAAGTCAATTATGGTTAATTGATTATTTACAACAATATTACTGGCAGCAAGTACATAAACCAAGTATTATTGAACAATTAGAAAAAACTCGTAAAAATTTATTATCCTATGCTCAACCACGCTTGGTTTGGGAATGTACATTTTTATCAATGTTGCAAATATCCCAGTTGCGTTGATTGCTAAAAATAGCATTATAAATTATAATAAAATTGTAAATTTGTAATTTTAATCAATTTTTAATTGCTTATGTCTCCTTGGACTAGCCTTGTTACAGTGCTGTCACTCATTGTTTACTTTGTAGTGACAATTAACGTTGGTAGAGCCAGATTTAAATATAAAATTATTCCTCCTGAAACAACAGGAAACCCAGATTTTGAAAGAGTGTTGCGCGTTCAACAAAATACCTTAGAACAACTAATTTTATTTTTACCTGCTTTATGGTTGTTCTCTATTTATATTAGTCCAATTTGGGCTTCTGCTTTAGGTACAACATGGATCATAGGACGTATCTCTTATGCGTGGGGATATTATCAAGCAGCAGAAAAGCGGGGGATCGGTTTTGCTATTAGTTCTTTGAGCAGTATAGGACTAATTTTAGGTTCACTAATTGGAATTATTTTATCTTTAGTGAAACTTGCAGATATCTAGTACCAAAATTCAAAGTATTAGTTCAAAAATAATTATTACTGGGGTAGTCTTCACTTCCCCCAGAGAAAATAGGATTTTTACAAAATTTTCCTCCCAGTCAAAACTTCCCGCACTTCTAACATTGCAGAATAAGTAGGAAGAATATGCAAAGTCTCATTTGCTGGTGTATGTTCCAAAGCTGTGGTAATAGCTTTCCTTAAATCTTCCTCGACAATTAAATTAATCTTACTTTCAACAGACTTCTCACTATAACGCAATCTTAACGCCATATCATACACGCGATCGCCACTAACAACTAACGTTCCACCTCGTTCAACTAATTTCTCAGTATCTACATCCCAAATCCAGGATACATCAGTACCATCGGGAGTGCGGTCATTTAAAACCAACAAAGTAGTTTTATCATTACTTTGAGTGACAACGCGAATAGTTTCATTTGTTCCTACAGGATTTTTAGATAACAAAATCCTCACCCGTTTACCATCAATTACCAAATCTTCCGCACGACCAAAAGCAGCTTGGAAATTGTTAATTGTTTCCCTAATTGTGACTTCATCAACTCCTAATTCTTTCGCTGCGGTGGCTGCGGCTAAGGTATTATATTTATTGTATAAACCAACCAGAATTTGTGACCATTCACTACTTTCTAAACTGGGTTTACTTTTACTAAAACCGCAACTAGGACAAGTGAAATCTCCTAAATGGGAAAGATAAACTCCTTGATAATCTAGAGGATGTCCACATCTGGGACAATAAATAGAATCTACCGCGTGAGGAATTGCTTCTAAATAATGTTGTGGTTCATTTAAACCAAAAAACAACACCTTTTGATATAATTGCTGACCTAAATAAGATAAAGTCGGATCATCAGCATTGGGAATAACTACAGTTTCTTCTGGTAAAGTCGAAATAACCTTTGTCCATCTTTTACTGATAGTGTCAACTTCCCCATATCTGTCGAGTTGGTCACGGAACAAATTTAAACAGAGAATAATTCTTGGTTGTAGAGGTTTTAAAACTTTAGGAACAATATTTTCATCAACTTCTAAAATCGCGTAGTCAACATTTAAAGAACCCAATAAACTGGTATTTTCTATTAAAGCTGTTGCTAAACCATTTTCCAGATTTGCACCAGTAGAATTATGGGCAATTTTGTAACCTTTGTGTTCTAAAATAGTGCATAATAACAGGGCTGTTGTGGTTTTTCCATTCGTTCCCGCAATCAAAATTACCCCGTTTTTAACTTGCTGACTCAATAATTGCAAAAGTTTGGGTTCAATGCGTCGCGCAATAGAACCTGGTAATACACTAGCAGCACCAAGACGGAGAGAACGTACCAAAAATGTGACACTTTTAGCAATGGATACAGCTAAACCCAGTCGGACTCTATCTATAAGTTGAATTTTCTTACCCACAGCAGTTGTTAACTAATAGTCTTTAATTACAAAATTAATCTTGCCAGTTTAACTAATCTTGGCCAAAAATACCAGTCATTTATAGCTATCAGCAGTCAGCTATCAGCAGTCAGCTATCAGCAGTCGGCTTTGTAAAACTCTGATTTGATCACATTAGTATGAGAAGAGGTTAAATTATATAATGAACCGCAAAGAACGCAAAGGACACAAAGGAAAGAGGGTTTCAGAGGTATTTTGCGTCAGTAGCAAAGAATTTCCAATCTTCAACTTGCTCATCAGGAGCAGACTACTACAAGTTATGGTAAAAAAATAGCGCCCAGATGTAATTATATATCTAGGCAAAAGTGTTGAATAAGGTTTCTGTTGATGAATAGCATAAAGTGGCTTTTTTTACAAACTAAAATAATTGCTAACTGGCGACATTTAATGTCAAAATGCCTATTATTGCTGCTTTGCCTATTCATTATAGGTATACAACCAGCTTTTGCGGGTATGAAGGATGACAGATACGAAGGTAATATTTTCGTGGTTTTTGCTGGTAACGGTTCTCTAGTTCCTTCCAAACAAACCTTAGCTCAGACTTTAGCAGAACATAAACCCGCAATGCTGGCATTTTATGTAGATGATAGCAGCGATTGTAAGCAGTATGCGGTGTTTATTTCCCAAACTCAAGCATTTTATGGACGCGCTGCGGAAATTATCCCTATCAGTGTTGATACTATTCCCCTCAAGGAAAGTTATGACCCCACAGAACCAGGATATTACTATACAGGGAGTGTACCGCAAGTAGTTCTCTTTGACCAGTCGGGAAAAGTCATCTTGAATAAAAAGGGTCAAGTACCTTTTGAAGAGATAGACGACAAATTTAGAGAAGTGTTTAATTTGTTACCCCGTGACCAGTCAATTGAGTTCAAGCAACGTTCATTTAATGAATATAGCAGTGAGTTAAGTCAGTAGAAATTTTTAAACACAAGACACACAAGACCTAACTTATCTGCAAGTCCGCACCAGCGGACTTATTTTCTATCTTCATTATTTCCTATCTTCAGCTTAAATATTTTCGTTTGTTCTGATACTGCATTTTTATTGCTGTCAAGAGATAATAGTTAAATGACAAATGACTAATGACAAATGACTAATGACCAATAACTAATAACTAATTAGGTTTGTTCTGATGTCCAAAGTTTATACTACCCAGGAACTCATCCAAATTTTAGCAGCCGAAAGGCAAGCTTGCTTGAAAGGAGAACGCCTAAAATTAGAGGTGACGGTTTCAGGCAATCCTGTTATAGATCAGTTTATCACAACCGAAGGGCTACAAAAATTCACAGCCTATCAAGATTTTAAAGCCTCTATTCATGAATATCAAAGAGAACATCAAGTTTCTGGTATTCTTTGGAAAGATTTAACTGTTAAAGGTAAAACCTTGCATTATCCAGAAGTGGACGCGCAGTTAATAGCGTTAAATAGTGATTTGGAAATATTGAAAGCAGCTAAAATTTCTATATGGAAATTTTGGCAAGAAATTACAGCCGAAATGGAATTATATTTAAGTATTAGTAATGGCAAACAACACGAAAAAATCAACAAATTAGATGTAGAAAGAATTTACCAAAGAACAGAATGGGCAAGTTTGATCAAATGGGAAAATACAAACTTTTTAGAAGTAATTTTGCAAATGGGTTGGGGAAAACCAGAAGAAGCTGCTTATAAAAGAGGAAGACCACATTCCGGTAGTGAATTTATTCATGCAGTCAACCCTGGTAATTATCCTATTGGTTGATGTCATCTTTTTCCTCTGACAAAGAGGAGTCTTTTAATCTTGAATTAATTATCAATTGTCAATTGTCAATTGTCAATGCTTAGATCCTACCCATTGGGTGACTTGAGACATTCCCTTCCAACCTAAAAACTTACCAATAGGTTCTGCACGTTGAATAGAAATGCGGGTGAAATTTCCCCCCACTTTTTCATACCATTGAAATAACGTTTGTTCACCTTCCAAAGTCACAACATTAGCAACTATTCTTCCCCCAGAACGCAATGCATTCCAACAAATCTCAAAAAGTCCTGGTGCTGTCACACCACCACCGATAAAAATAGCATCAGGAGTCGGTAAATTTTGAATAACGTCCGGTGCTTTCCCGGCTATAATTTGTAAATTTGGCGTACCTAAAGCGGTTGCATTATCAGCAATATAATTTAGTCTAGTGGCATTTTGTTCAATTGCGATCGCCCGACATCTAAAATTACTCCGCATCCATTCAATAGAAATAGAACCACAACCAGCCCCAATATCCCAAAGTAACTCTCCCGGTAAAGGTGCTAAACTTGATAAAGTCATCGCCCTCACTTCGCGTTTCGTCAACTGTCCATCATGGTGAAAAGCGTTATCAGGTAAACCGGGAAATCTTGATAAAGGAACTATTCCCACATCAGCAATACATTCCACTGCAATAGTATTTAAAGCTGCAATATCTGTTTCATCCCAACTAGCAGCAACACCTGTTAAAATGCGTTCATGAATACCACCCATTTTTTCTAAAACAGTAATTTTACTATCACCATAACCCCGGTTTGTCAGAATTTCTGCCACTATTCCTGGTGTATTTTTTCCCTCACTCAAAATTAATAACTTCGCCCCAGGATAAATGTAAGATTGTAATAAAGAAGCAGGACGACCACATAAACTTAAACATTCAATTTCCGTAAAATTCCATCCCAACCGAGAACAAGCCAAACTAAAAGCCGAAAAAGAGGGAATAATAGTAATTTCCGAAATAGGAATATATTTGAGAATAGTTGCACCCACACCATAACACATAGGGTCGCCACTAGCTAAAATGCAAATTGACTCACCGCGACGTTTAATAATTTCTGCTATGGAATCCTGAAACGGAGACTTCCAAATCATCTTTTCCCTAGAATCATTTGCAGACAACATCGCTAAATGACGTTCCCCACCTATGATAATATGAGCTTGGTCAAAGAGAGAACGAGCCATCAAACTCAATCCCTCAATTCCATCCTCACCTATACCCACAATAGACAACCATTTTTTATCCAAAAACCCCTCCCTCTGCGTCTTTGCGCCTCTGCGTGAGATAATTCTTAATTATTCCTAATTTTATGAACCAAACCATTACCCAAGTAGATGCATTTACCAACATACCATTTAAAGGAAATCCTGCGGCGGTATGCGTACTAAAAACTCCCCAACCAGACGACTGGATGCAAAAAGTTGCCCAGGAAATGAACTTATCAGAAACAGCTTTTTTAATCAAACAAAACGACATATTTAACTTACGTTGGTTTACTCCCACCGTAGAAGTTCCCCTTTGTGGTCACGCCACTTTAGCCAGCGCCCATGTATTATGGTCACAAGGACATTTATCACCCGATGAAGAAGCAAAATTTTCTACAAAAAGCGGGTTATTAACTGCTAAATTAGAAGGTGATTGGATAGAGTTAAATTTTCCCGTCAATCATTCCCAAGCAATTGCCACACCAGCAGCATTAAATGATATTTTAGGAGTAGAATGTCAGGCGGTTTATTTAAACTCACTAGGTTATTTAGTAGAAATAGAATCTGAAGATTTGGTGCGAGAAATGCAGCCGAATTTTCAAGAAATGAAAAATCTACCTATTAATAATGTGATTGTCACCAGTATTTCTACAACCGGATATGATTTTGTATCTCGCTTTTTTGCACCAGGTTTAGGAATTGATGAAGACCCGGTAACTGGTGCAGCACATTGTTGTTTAGCACCTTTTTGGCGAAATAAGTTAAATAAAGATGAATTTTTAGCTTATCAGGCTTCTCATCGGGGTGGTACGGTTAAGGTAAGGTATCATGGTGATGAGCGTGTTTTTTTATCAGGTCAAGCTGTCACTGTGATGCGCGGTGAGTTAATTACAAGTTGATTTTTTTTCACGCAATTTTTTCTTGACTCCTATTCCCTGTTCCCTGTTCCCTACCTATATGAGTTTAATATTAAATGCTGACTGGCCAATTGAAAGTTTACCCGGATTAAATACCACAGAACAAAGCCAATTATTAGATTTTGGTATTAGTACAACTGGGGCATTATTTAAACACGGAAAAACGCCAGAAACAAGGTTAGCTTTGGCGAGTAAATTGCAGGTACATCTTCAGTATGTGAATAAATGGATAGCTTTGGCAGATTTGGCACGTATTCCTAGTGTGGGTACACAATATTGTGGTTTATTACTTCATGCAGGTGTGATTTCTGTGGCACAATTAGCGCAAATTCCTACTCACAGATTACATCAACAAATTATGCGTTTGCAGGTAGCAACTTTGCAGCGACGTGATTTATGTCCTGCTATAGAATTGGTAAAACAGTGGAGTCATCAAGCGCAAAATCTGGCTAGGGTTGATTAAGTTTCTGTTTTTACGTTCTGCACTACAACCTGATAAGTTAAATCTATTAATATACTATTGCCATTTAAGCTCATCCATATTAACTTTATTATGTGTTTAGCAATGCTAAACCCTATTTTTCATAAAAAAACACCATACTTTGTTACCAGGTGCAAAGGTAATAACAAGGTAATAACTATGTTGAAAAATCTGTATCGGCTCAATCAAACCTCTACCGTTGTTTTTATTGATTCCGTTGTTACCGACTACCAAAATCTACAGACAGGTGTTATTAAAAGTGTAGAAACAGTTACTTTTTCCCAAAATAAAGCCAGAATTAAGAAAATTACCGAATTTTTACAAGATAATCCCCAAATAACCACTATTAACATCGTTTCTTACGGTTCTCCGGGAGGTTTGTATTTAGAAAATGGTCAACTGAATTTAGACAATATCAGTAAATATGCTGAATTTTTGCAGCTTTGGCAAAGTAAAAGTATCTTACTTTATGGTTGTAACGTTGCTGCGGGAGATGCTGGAGAAGAGTTTAGTCGCAAGTTACACGAGATTACCAACGCAACCATTAGCGCGACCGCAACAAAAACGGGAAATTGGGAATTAGAGGTGACATCCCCCGTACCTGTCCCTAACCCTCTCCTTGTAGGAGAGGGAACAATTCCCCGTTCCGTGCTTATGTAGCAGATTCGTCTAAAGGACTGCAAATAATCAATATTTTTAAAATTACCAAACTAACCCATTAATTATCAAATAACATCCTGTAAATCTTTAAATCCTGGACATCCTGATTCAGTCTTTAACAGGACTTACGCAAAACAGAACCAATGTAGGGGTAATTCATGAATTACCCCTACGAAAGAATAAGTTTTCCAGCACATTTCGCGTAAGTCCTATTTAATTGAGGGTGTACTTTCTGCGCTAACTGACTCTACGGTTAAGGTCGCGCAAAAAGAGAAGGAAGACTGTTGACACCGAGTTTTGGATGTGTTAAGCTGAAGTAGATAAGGAAGAACTATCTTCTACAAAAAAATTGAGAACTCGAAAAAAATCGCTGAATTATTGGTAAGGTTGGACTTACCGTGAGCAAACCCAACCTGACATCTGATGTGAATTTAAATCTATTTTGGTGCTAATTTCTTGTTTAGCTAAAACTTGTAAGTACACACAAAAATAAGGCTTCAGTCCACTCGACAACAGCCCCATAGGTATCTCCTGTATGTCCACCTAATTTATGATTAAACCACGCTGGTGTTAAAGTAGCGATCGCACTTCCAGCTATCACCATCCCCACAGATAACACTAAATCTTGAGGATTGATTAACCATATCACACCACTCAAACCCAGTAGTAAAAATAAACTTGGCAATAAATCTCCCACAGAACGAATAGCTTGTTTATGCAATGCACCTTTACCTGTAGGTTTAAGGTAAGAATATCGACAAATAGCCACCTGTTGTCCCCAACGTCCCCACCCACAAGCAGCTATTAATACCAAATAGCGGTTTTCTGGTATATCTGTTAAAGCAGTAATTTTTAATATTACTATAGCGATCGCACTCATTGCCCCAAACGCACCCGTAGCACTATCAGCCATCACCTGTAACCTGCGTTCTGGGTTTGTCACCGCTAAACCATCAGCAGTATCCATTGCTCCATCTAAATGTAGCCCTCCAGTCAGAAAAATCCAAATAATTACTACTAAGGCACTCCGAGTTAATACTGGTATTTTTAGGTAACTTAAGGTTAGATCAGATAAACCTAAAATCCCACCAATTATCAATCCCACAAGTGGGACAAAACAAGCAACTCTCTCAAATGCCAAGTTTTTGATATAGGGTAGAGGAATGACAGTATAGAAGATGATAGTTGCCACCAAATCTAACAGCTGCTGTTTGCACCACTGCAACATTTGAGTCATGTTACTTAAAAGTATAATTACGATAAAAATTTTATGTTAAAGACATAATACTTACAGTCTTAATATTCAGGCTTTTTCCAGCTTTATGTAAAACTTCAGCCATAATTAGAGACTTACGCTACAAAGTTTGTTATGCTAATTTAGTTAGTAAACAAAAAAAGAATGTCAAAGTTAATACAAGCTGATCGTTGGCAACAAAAGCACAAATTGATTATGGGTAGATTCAGATGCTCTGCCTTTATTGATCTCAACTAACAGTTGACTGCGGAATTATTGGACGATCACCCTACAAAGTTGATATTTTGGAAATGTAGGGGTCAAAAAGCTAGGCAATTGATTTTTTAGCTGTGTTGTCACTCACCTTCCCTAAATAGCTATTTTTCTATGAGTCATCATCTACCCGACACCAAAATACCTGCGCCATGTATTGTTAACACTGGCATTATAGTCAATAAACTCGACATTAGGCGATTGCTCACAGACTTAGGTCGAGTCCACTACATCTATACCCAAGACAACAAGCTACTGAGCGAAGGCGATGGGGATGTAATGGAAGTATTCACTCATGATCAAAGGTCTACAATCGTTGCTAATAATGCCTTGTATCTAAATATTAATAGTTTTGACTACTTGGAATTAAAACAATCAACGGAAAAAGAAACACACTTTGATTTAATCCAAGAAAATATATGTTTGCGCTTAATTCCCCTGTCTACACCTTTGCAAGAACGATGCGATCGCCACTTTAACTTCACTACCATCGAAGCGATGATGGATCAAGTCCTATCAGCACGATGGGATGCAGAAATTGATGATGACTGTTCTGATTGCTTTTAAGAAATAGTACCGAGTACCGAGTGCTGAGTCCTGAGTAGGAATTTTAGTAGGTTTAGGAGAAAGAAGTAGTTTTTCTCCCAATGCCCAATGCCCAATGCCCAATGCCCAATGCCCAATGCCCAATGCCAAATTTTTCTTTTGAACTTCTAGCTACCTGTAGTCAAACAAAAGCTAGAGTCGGTGTATTTTCCACTCCTCACGGACCTGTAGAAACCCCCAGATTTATGCCTGTGGGAACACTGGCAAATGTGAAAACTATCACCCCTGCTCAACTCAAGGATACTGGGGCGCAAATGGTTTTATCTAATACCTATCATTTGCATCTCCAACCAGGAGAAGCAATTGTCGCAGGTGGAGGAGGTTTACACAAATTTATGGGCTGGAACGGTCCCATGCTCACAGATTCCGGTGGGTTTCAGGTTTTTAGCCTCAGCGAAATGCGGAAAATTACAGAAGAAGGTGTAACTTTTCGCTCACCTCATGACGGGCAAATTATTAAATTAACTCCAGAACGCTCCATAGAAATTCAAAATATTTTAGGGGCAGATGTGATCATGGCTTTTGATGAATGTCCCCCCTACCCTGCTACCCGTCAAGAGGTGGAAGCAGCCACAGACCGCACCTACCGCTGGCTAGAACGTTGTATAGTGGCACATCAACGCAGTGATCAAGCATTATTTCCCATTGTTCAAGGTGGTGTGTATTTAGATTTACGCGCCCGTGCTGCCCAAGCTTTAGCCAAATTAGATATGCCAGGATACGCCATTGGTGGAGTGAGCGTAGGTGAACCACCGGAATTAATGGCAGAAATAGTGAAAACCACAGCCCCATTGTTACCACACAATAAACCCCGTTATTTAATGGGTGTGGGTACTTATCGAGAAATGGCTATTGCGATCGCCTCTGGTATAGATTTATTTGATTGCGTCATCCCCACCAGATGGGCGCGACATGGAACAGCGATCGTATCGGGTGAAAGATGGAACTTAAAAAATGCTAAGTTTCGTGAAGATTTTACACCCTTAGATGAAACTTGCCCTTGTTATGCTTGTCAAAATTTCACTCGTGCTTATATATCTCATTTAGTGCGATCGCAAGAAATTTTAGCCTATACCTTATTAAGTATTCACAACATCACCGAATTGATCCGCTTTACTCAAAAGATTAGAGAATCAATATTGAGCGATCGCTTTGTTACAGACTTCGGCCACTGGCTCAAAGAAGAAGAGGTGACAGGTGACAGGTGACAGTCAAGAAAGCAGGGGAGGCAGGGATGATGGGGTGATGGGGTGATAAATTCAGTCAAAAGTCATGCATTCAAAATTCAAAAACTCTGTTCCCTATTCCCTGTTCCCTGTTCCCTATTCCCTATTCCCTTCTTTCCCAATTACCAAACCATGTTAAGATACTTCTCAATTATGAAAGATGTGTTGGATTAGTTGGATTTAAACAAACATGGAAGCCGCACTATTATTAGCAAAACTGCCTGAAGCTTACCAAATCTTCGACCCCTTGGTAGATGTACTCCCAGTAATTCCTGTTTTCTTCTTGTTGCTTGCTTTCGTTTGGCAAGCAGCTGTTGGTTTCAGATAAATTAATCTATCTTCAATTTTCTGGACAGGTAAAATACACCTGTCCTATTTTTTGTTATGTCATCTTCTTGAAACTTCGTATTTCTTAATATTTTGCAATAAATTATCTATAATTTAAGTAAAATATTGTAACTAGCTTGACCAAAAATCAGCAAAAGCCACACTTATCACTCAGAGAGGAATCAACTATGGGAAACATTAAATTTGTCCAAGAAAATAAAGAAGTAGTGGCGGCAGATGGTGCCAATCTCCGACTCAAAGCAATGGAGAATGGAATTGATATCTATAAATTCTGGGGAAAAATGACAAACTGCGGTGGTTATGGACAATGTGCCACTTGCATTGTCGAAGTAGTCGAAGGACTAGAAAACCTCTCACCCCGCACCGATGTAGAAAAGCGGAAATTTAAAAACAAACCAGATAACTATCGTCTTGCTTGCCAAACCCAAGTTAATGGACCAGTCAGCATCGTTACCAAACCTTAATTGACCAATGCCGAAATATTGTCATACCGTTTCTTTATAAGGCTGTGTTAAGAGTATCAACCCGTGGGTCAATCCCAAATCCAAAATCTAAAATCCAAAATCGGGGATAACTCTGTCATCTATGGTGCTATTCTAAAATTGTTGACTGAAAATCAATTTAAAGAGAGGCTATCTTGCCATGCAAGTTAATGACCTGGGGTTTGTAGCAAGCATTTTGTTTGTGCTTGTTCCTGCTGTTTTTTTAATAATTCTTTACATCCAAACCGCCAGCCGCGAAGGTGGAAACAACTAATAGTTTGGAGATAAAATAAAAAACCTCTGCACCATTGGTGGAGAGGATTTTTATTCTGGAGAAGGCAAAAGGCAGTAGAGTAGCGAATAGTGAGTTAAGAGTTGAGGAAGTAGTGAATTTTGAATTTGTTCTTCCCCCTACATCGCACACCCTACACCCTATTTAAGCAACAGTTCGCGCTAATAATACTGGGCAAGTTGCATTAACTCGCACATAATCAGATAAGGAAGCACCAATTAATCGGTCTAAATCAACAAAGCTCTTAGCAATAGAGGGGCGACGGTCTGGAGAACCCAGTAGTAATAAGTCTATATTCAGTTCTTCAGCCACACGACAAATTTCTTCACCAGGTTTACCACTACTGGTTACACAACGCACGGGAACACCTTGTTTTTCAGCCTCTGCAACAGCTTTTCCCAACACCGAATCTCTTTCTGGTTTGATATCAGTGATTCCTGATAATTTGCCACCCAAATCTGTATTGACATTAGCCAGAATTAACTGACCATTTGTAACATTTCTCAGCAAAAATAAACTCAACTTCAAGCAATTTTGAGAAGCGTCAGAATTATCAAATGCTACCATTACACGCTTAATTCTTTTGACATAAATGTCATCTTTAACCAGCAACATGGGACGAGAAGATAGCTGGAAAACATACTGACTTACAGAATTACCTAAAATTGATTGTAAACGCTTCAACCCTCTTGAACCCATAATAATCAAGTCTGCTTCTATTTCGTCAGCTACTTGACAAACCACATCTTTGGGATCACCTTGTCTCAAAATAGAAGAAACCTGGCTAGGGTCTAAATTTAAAGACTGAATCGCATTAGCCAGAATTTTACCACCTTCTTCCCATTTATCCGTCATTGCAGTTGCAGTGCTTTGTGCTGGTACAACGTGCAGAACTGTAACTCTTGCAGATTGGATAGAAGGCAGTTCTTTCAATGTCTTCATCATTTCTTCTGCGTGTCCTAGTCCAGAGACAGCCAGCAAAATTTTTTGTATCATCTTCCGTAATTATTGTTAAGGTTTCTTTGGGTTTCGCTGCTAGTACCGAGCATCAGAACTGATGTTCTCAACTTCGCTCAACAACCTAGTTAGTAAATAAGCACAAATCAACTTGAGTTATTAGTTATTGTTCACTAGTTATCAGTCTTTAGTCATTACAACCAAAACTCTCCAATGAGCAAAAAACTAATAAAGTTTTAAGTTAGTTTGCGGTTAGTTACTTAAAATTGCAACTAGGTTTTCAATAGATTCAGCATACTCTCAATTTAGCCTAATAAACTTTACGAAATATGATGTTATTTATGATTTTTCATCTATATTCATCTTTGTTAATTAGAATTAGTTAATTTTTATGAACATTTTTGTGACAACAAGTAAGGATTTTATCAGTTATTCAATCACTACACTCTTCTTGTATAAAAATCGTTATTTTTCGTCAGCATTGAGATGAAAGCAAACTCTTAGAGGTTATTGATCAAGAAAAAATAAAATTACTGCGGAATGTGGGCTAAAAATCCGGGTTTAGGAATTAATAAGCGTTGCCAAGCAAGGGAATGAAACCCAAGATTAGCAATGATTTTCAAGTGTTGGGTTATAAAGAAATCGAGTAAACCAAAACCACTGAAATCAAGTATCGAAGCTTGGTGAAGATACTTTATTGTGCTTTAGACAGTGGATGTAGGTAAGCGGCTTGCTCCTCTAGGGTCAGTCATGATAGATTAAATTTAACAGGAACGGTAATCAACCTGTATAAAAACCTAACTACCTAACGGCAATCTGTACCTTGGCAACTAAATCTATGGGGTTCTACTTCGTAGTTATAGTATTACCTGGAAGTAGGTAAAAGATTTACAGGTACTAGACGACACAGAATTGTACGGGCGTATGGCAATACGCCCCTAGCAAACAAAATTTGCTCTTATGCAACTACCTCCGGGCAGGGGGAAAGTAACGCTTGGGGAGAGAACCACCTCTGGTTTAGACACCGCAAGGGATCTAATCTAAGTGGACTCGTTGAACCAAGAATCTGCGCTCCTTTAGGACGCAGAGTGTCAAGCTGTCGCTAACCCAACCTACCACTAATTTTTTACAGCAGCTAACAAACCATTATGTTTCAGCAAAGCTGTGGTACTCGGTTCACGACCCCGGAAGGCTTGAAAAACTTCCATTGGGTGCATACTACCGCCGAGTGCTAACACTGTATCTCGGTAGCGTCTACCAGTATCGTGAATTGCTTCTTCATCTTCTAGTCCAGCCTCTTCAAAAGCAGCAAAAGCATCAGCACTGAGAACTTCTGCCCACTTATAACTGTAATAACCGGCGGCATAACCTCCTTCAAAAATGTGACCAAATGCACATAAAAAACCATCTTCAGGTAGTGGTGGTAAAACAGTAGTGGTTTTGGCAATGCGTTGACGCACATCTATGGGAGTTTCAGTCCCACCAGGTCGATAACGGTAGTGTAGTTCCAAGTCCACGCTGCTGAGGTGAATTTGCCGCAACATTGCTGAACCACTCATGTAATTACGTGATGCTAACAGCTTTTGATAATAATGTTCTGGTAGAGGTTCACCTGTTTCGTAGTGTTTAGCCATACCAAACAAAGTGGGGCGGTCATAACACCAGTTCTCCATGAATTGGCTAGGTAATTCCACGGCATCCCATTCTACATTATTAATACCTGCTGCCCCAGTGTAGTCTACCTTAGTGAGCATATGGTGTAAACCATGTCCAAACTCATGGAACAATGTTTCCACTTCATCAAAAGTCATTAAACTGGGCTTATCGTCAACTGGGGGAGTTTGGTTACAAATCAAATAAGCTACAGGTAAGCGGATGTTGGTGATACCGCGTTCTGTGATTTTGCGACGATGAATACAAGCATCCATCCAAGCACCACCACGTTTTTCCGCCGGACGGCTGTAAGGATCTAGATAAAAGTAGGCGATCGCATTACCATATTTATCGGAGATTTGAAAATAGCGTACATCCTCATGCCAAACAGGAGCTTGACCATCAGCCGGTGTCACAGTCACACCAAAGAGCCGTTTAATTAGCCCAAATAAACCGTCTAGCACCTGGGGAAGAGGGAAATAAGGACGTAATTCCTCTTCCGTAAAAGCAAATTTTTCTTCTCTTTGACGTTCAGCCCAAAAGCTGATATCCCAATGTTGTAAATTATCTGCTTCTGCTGCTCCTTGAGATTTAGCAAAATCTTTAAGTGCTTCTAAATCTTTAACAGCCGCATCATAACTAGCTTGGCGTAGTTCTTCCAACAGCTTTTCCACTGCGGGAACATTCTTCGCCATCTTACTAGCCAAACTCAGTTCAGCATAATTTTCAAAGCCCAGTAACTCTGACAATTCTTGCCGCAACTCTAAAATACGTTCAATCAAAGGATTATTATCCAATTCCCCAAAGGAAGCACGGCTAATATAAGCTTTGTAAAGCTGTTCGCGCAAATCCCGCCGGGTACTGTGCTGCATGAATGGGAAATAACTGGGAAAATCCAAAGTAATATGCCAAGGACCCTTTTCGGGTGTAGCATATTCTTCGCCAGCGATGCGAGCAGCTTGAGCCGCGAGACTCAGTAAACTACTGGGTAAACCCTCAATTTCTGCTTTGGTGGTGAGAATTAAACTAAAAGCTGTAGTTGCATCCAAAAGATGGTTAGAAAACTCAGTGGCTAATTCGGCTAACTGCATTTGAATAGCATTAAAACGCTCTCTGGCTTCTCCTTCTAAGCCCACACCAGACAATTTTGCATCTCGAATAGCTGCTTCCACAATGCGCTTTTGGGCTGATTCTAAAGTTTCCCAAGTATCGCTGGCACGAAGTGCTTTAAATGCCTTATATAAAGGTTTGCTTTGTCCAAGGGTATTAATAAACTGTATTACTTGTGGCTGAACCTTTTGATAGGCTATCCGTAGCTCTGGGCTATTTTTAACACCCATTAAATGGTTGAGGATACCCCAACTCCAGTACAATCTTTCTGTCAACTTTTCTAGAGGTTCTACTAAACCATTCCAGGTAGGTTGGACATTAGCTTCTAAAATTTTTAGCTGCTCATCCAAGTCGCCTAAAAGATGCCTGAAGGCAGGTTCTACTTGTTCAGGTGTAATCTCTGCAAATGGAGGTAAACCATAGCCTTGGACTAGGGGATTTTGCGAAATAGTAGCAGTTGCACTCATGGTTTTGTGTTAGTAGCCGATCAATATGCGGAACAATGATTTTTATTTATATAACTAATAATGTACCGCTTCTAGTGAATTTAACCTTGCTAGAATGGCAGTCTTATTAAGTCTTAAGAAATCATTAAAATCAGCCATAAAGCAGAAGTCAGAATTTTGTAGTTATAGGTAATATATCACCTGCAATTTTGTAGGTTTTACAGGGATAATCAAGGATAATGAGTGTTTTAGTATTTACAGTGTCATGAAAATACTGCTTTCTCTTTTGTTTGCACCCGTAGTCGTATTTTTAACTAATACAGAGGTACTGGCGGCGATTAGAACCAAAAATATCGAGTATAAACAAGGCAGCACAGTTTTAGAAGGTTATCTTGCTTATGATGATGCGATCAAAGGCAAGCGTCCTGGTGTATTAGTAGTTCATGAATGGAATGGTTTACAGTCCTATGCGAAAAAACGGACTGAACAGTTAGCTAAACTGGGTTATGTGGCTTTTGCCGCTGATATTTATGGCAAAGGGGTCAGACCCAAAAATTCCCAAGAATCAGGAGCGCAAGCCAAAATATATCGTGATAATAGAAAATTATTGCGCGATCGCGTCAATGCTGGGTTACAAGTTTTACAAAAAAATCCATTGACTGATCCTAAACGCATTGCTGCCATTGGTTACTGCTTTGGTGGTGGTACAGTTTTAGAGTTAGCCCGTAGTGGCGCAAATATTGCTGGTGTAGTCAGCTTTCACGGCAACCTCGACACCCCTAACCCCGAAGATGCCAAAAACATCAAAGCTAAAGTGTTAGTTTTACATGGAGCAGATGATCCTTTTGTCCCACAGGAGCAACTTCAAGGTTTTGAAAACGAAATGCGCCAAGCCAATGTAGACTGGCAATTAATTTCCTATGGTGGTGTGGTTCATGCCTTCACCAACCCAGTTTATAAAGGAGAGATAAAAGGCGCACTTTATAACAAAAACGCAGATCAGCGTTCTTGGCAAGCTATGCGACAATTTTTTGCAGAAATATTTCGCTAAGGAAATAGGGGTAGGGGGAAAAGGCAAATATCCCAAAACCTCTTCTCTGTTCCCCGTTCACCGTTAAGAGTTCCCTGGTGATAACGACAATTTTTAACGCCCACTTACTTAACAGAAAACCACTTATTGAAAATTCATAAAAGGATAAAAAATGTACAAGAATTTATCTGACTGTGAAAAAGTATTAATCAGCAATCTTGAAGTTCGGCAATATTTAGTAAAAATGTCAGAAATTGTGAGAAACTATTTCCCTGAAAATACAAGTACAGCGGAAATATGGTGTAATCAAATGTTTGAAGGATTTAAAATATTTGTCCCTAATGCCGAAGAATTTATAGATTGTATGTTCAAGGTATGTTTTTGGCAACAATCATCGGAAGAGGGGACTTTTAGTTCTAGCGCCCCCTATAAGTTGGATCACGTCGAATTTCATTCTCTGTTGGATGAAGAAAATCCAGTCGATGTCTATTTCAGTTATTGTGGAAATTGGGCTTACAGCGGCTGGGCAACGGAATATAAAATAGCTCCTGAACAAGTCAAAGATGTTTGTTTAGAGCTTTTTACGTTGTTTCAAGATTTAACAATTTCTGTATAGTCAAAAATATATTTTTGGCATCTTATTTTCTTCATTTATTTAATAGCAGGTTCGGCGTTTTTTATGAAAATGTTTGGCATTGGATTGATTTACAAAGTCAAAACATAGCATTATTCACTCGACTTTGGATGGACTCCACCCTCAAGTGGATACTAAAAACTCTCTTAAATCCTCTTAACTTTGTGTCCTACCCTGCGGGAAGCCGCGTCTATGCGTTCTTTGCGGTTGATTCATATCAAGCCTTGGATCAATTGCCAGATTTACAATTATTGATGGTTTTCTTCTTTCTTGCTGACTGCTGACGGCTGAATGCTTACTTAAATCTTTATTAGAAAAAATGGATCAATTTTTTACAGAACATAAAAAATTAGTCAAGGGAGTTACGGAAATTGAGGAAATCGAGCCATGTTAAAAATTTTTGCAGACAGAGGCGGCACATTTACAGATATAGTTGCTGTCACCAATAATCAGACAATAATCAACAGACTCTCACAAAATCCACAACGTTTTTTAATTGTAAATCTTCCTAACCAGGAATGGGTAATAGTCTATAAATTACTGTCAGAAAATCCTGAGCAATATGAAGATGCAGTTATCCAGGGAATTCGGGATATTATCGGAATTTCTGCTAATGAAACTATTCCCTATCAAAATATAGAAGTAGTGAAAATGGGAACAACAGTAGCTACCAATGCGCTGTTAGAAAGACATGGAGATAGAGTAGTTTTGTTAATTACCAAAGGCTTTAAAGATGCCTTAAGAATTGGTTATCAAAACCGCCCTAATATCTTTGCCCGTCAGATTATTTTACCTACTATGCTTTATGAACAGGTAATAGAAGTAGAGGAAAGATTTGATGCTTATGGTAATGAATTAATTCCTGTAAATATTGCAGAGGTAAGACAGGATTTAAGAACAGTTTATGAAACTGGGATTAGAAGTTGTGCCATTGTATTTATGCACAGCGATCGCTATCCGCACCATGAACAACAAATATCCCAAATTGCCCAGGAAATCGGCTTTACCCAAATCTCTGTATCTCATCAAGTAAGCCCATTAATGAAATTAGTTAGTAGAGGAGATACAACTGTCGTTGATGCTTATTTAACTCCTATACTTCGTCGTTATGTCAACCAAGTAGCTAGTCACTTACCCAACGTCAAATTAATGTTTATGAAATCCGATGGAGGGTTAACCGACGCAGAAAAATTTCAAGGGAAAGATAGTATTTTAAGTGGTCCTGCTGGTGGTATTGTTGGTGCAGTGCAAACTAGCAAAAGAGCAGGTTTTGATTTAGTTATTACCTTTGATATGGGAGGAACAAGTACAGATGTTGCTCACTTCAAAGGAGAATATGAAAGACAATTAGATTCAGAAATTGCAGGTGCGCGGATGCGAGTTCCCGTATTAGCAATTAACACCATCGCTGCGGGTGGTGGTTCAATTTTATATTTTGATGGTTCTAGTTATCGTGTTGGGCCAGAGTCTGCTGGATCAAATCCTGGACCTGCTTCTTATCGTCGTGGTGGACCATTAACAGTCACAGATGCTAACGTCATGTTAGGCAAAATTCAACCCCAATATTTCCCCGCAGTTTTTGGTCATGAAGGTAATTTACCTTTAGATCAAGAAATAGTAATTGAGAAATTTACCCAATTAGCTGAAAATATCGCATCTGTCACCGTAAATTATCGTCCTCCCGAACAAGTAGCATCGGGTTTTATCGCTATTGCTGTCGAAAATATGGCCAATGCTATTAAAAAAATCAGTCTTCAACGTGGTTATGATGTCACTCAATATGTACTGTGTTGTTTTGGTGGTGCAGGTGGACAAGTTGCTTGTTTAATTGCCGATACTTTAGGCATGAAAAAGATATTTTTACACCCTTTCGCTGGTGTACTTTCAGCTTATGGAATGGGTTTAGCGGATGTCAGAGCTACCAGAGTTACAGGAGTAGAACAGCCTTTAAATCAATCATTAATACCTGAATTACAGCAATTAATGGCATCTTTAGAAATTCAAGCACGTAACGAGTTAAATCATGAAGAAAGCACTTTAGCAGTGGAAGTAATTAAAAAAGTTAATTTGAAATATGAAGGAAATAACTCAATTTTAACAGTTGACTTTTTTACAGATATAGCAGAAATGAAAAGACAGTTTGAAACCGAACATAAATTAAGGTATGGTTTCATGCAAACAGAAAAACTCTTAATTATCGAATCTATTTCTGTAGAAGTCATTCAAAAAATGGACACACCAGCAGAACCTGTAATAATTCGTCAAAGAAATTTACAAGAAAAACCAGAACCTGTAGAAATAGTCCAGATGTTTACTGCCGAAAAATGGCACAATACACCAGTTTATAGAAGAGAAGATTTACAACCTGGGGATAGTATCAACGGTGCAGCAATTATTGTTGAGAAAATCAGCACTATTGTAGTTGAACCCAACTGGCAAGCAAAATTAACTGAACGTAATCATTTAATTTTAGAACGTCTTGTTTAGTTTTAAATATGTTTAAAATATAGCAATTTTAATTAATGCTAAAATAGATAAATAACTACTTGGTATCATATCATGATGATTACTCAAGAATTAGTATCTGAGGAAAACATCTCTGAAGATGTCATTTTTCCCCCCAGTGATTTATATAGTGATGAACCACCAGTAGAAACAGAACTACATCTAGAGCAAATTATGCTCTTAATCAAATGTTTGAAATGGTTATGGAAAGAAAGAAATGATTTCTATGCAGCGGGAAATTTGAGTATTTACTATAGTCCTAACCAGAAAAAAACCGAAAAATTCCGTGGCCCAGATTTTTTTGTCGTTTTAGGAACTGAACGCAAAACATGGCTAACGCCACGCTATCGCTATCGTAAAAGTTGGGTAGTGTGGGCAGAAAATGGTAAATATCCTCATGTAATTGTGGGAATTATCTCACCAACAACAGCGAAAACTGATAGAGAAGCGAAAAAAGAACTTTATCAAGAAACTTTCCGCACACCGGAATATTTTTGGTTTGATCCTTATACCTTAGAATTTGCAGGTTTTCAGTTAATTAATGGTAAATATCAACCTTTAGAAGCCAATGAGAAAGGAAATTTATGGAGTGAACAATTAGGCTTATATTTGGGAATTCATCAGGGTTTATTACGTTATTTCACACCAGAAGGAAATTTAGTACCTACACCAGAAGAAACCGCAGAAGAAGAAAAGCAAAGAGCAGAACGTGAAACTCAACGAGCAGAACGTTTAGCAGCAAAATTGCGGGAATTAAATATTAACCCAGATACAATTTAAAAAATATCTGAAAATGTAGGGTAAGAATTCAGGAGTCAGGAGTCAGAATATTTAATAAAACCGTAGATTATCACTAGCGTGATTTTTGGCGTAACCTTTAAAAAGCTGACTGCTGACCACTGATAGCTGAATGCTTACAATGTAATTAACCCAACTTTATTTATTTTGAACTTAATAATAGGTTAAAAAATGTCTACCGCATCTCAACCAGATCCAGTACGTTTAGAAATATTTAAAAATCTCTATCAATTTATAGCGGAACAAATGGGAATTGTTCTGCAAAACACAGCAGCATCAGTCAATATTAAAGAACGTCTTGATTTTTCCTGCGCTATTTTTGATGCTTCAGGTTTATTAGTTGCTAATGCTCCTCATATTCCCGTACACTTAGGCTCAATGAGTGAAAGTGTCCGCAGTTTAATTAATGATGTAGGTGACACCATAAAACCAGGAAATGTTTATCTATCAAATAACCCCTATAACGGAGGTACACATTTACCTGATGTCACTGCTATTACTCCCGTCTTTTTAGAACCTAACAAAAATATTACCAGTCCCCTATTTTTTGTTGCTTCCCGTGGACACCAAGCAGATATTGGTGGAATTACTCCTGGTTCTATGCCTCCTCACAGTACCACAGTAGAAGAAGAAGGAATTATTTTTGATAATTATCTCCTAGTTAAAGAGGGAGAATTTCAAGAAACAGCAATCAGAAATTATCTGTTAAATCATCCCTATCCTAGCCGGAATCCTGACCAAAATATTGCCGATTTTAAAGCTCAAATTGCTGCTAATAAAAGGGGAGTCAAAGAACTGTTAAAAATGGTCAATCAATATGGACTAGAAACAGTCCAAATTTATATGCAATTTGTCCAAAATAATGCTGAAGAATCAGTCAGACGAGCAATTGATGTTTTGAAAGATGGCTCATTTATTTATGAAATGGATAACAATGCGAGAATTCAAGTAGCGGTAAAAATTGATCGAGACAATCGCAGTGCTAAAATAGATTTTACAGGTACATCTGCACAATTAAATAATAACTTCAATGCGCCCAAAGCTGTAACTCAAGCTGCGGTTTTATATGTCTTTAGAACATTAGTTAATGATAATATTCCTCTTAACGCTGGTTGTCTTAAGCCTTTAGAAATGATTATTCCTGAAGGTTGTATGCTTAACCCAACTTATCCAGCAGCAGTAGTAGCAGGAAATGTAGAAACTTCCCAAACTATTGTTGATGCTTTATATGGTGCTTTGGGTGTGATGGCGGCTTCCCAAGGAACGATGAATAATTTCACTTTTGGTAATCAAAAATATCAATATTATGAAACCATTTGTGGTGGTTCTGGTGCAGGAATTGATTTTGATGGTACGGATGCAATTCATACTCACATGACCAATTCTCGCTTGACAGATCCCGAAGTTTTAGAAACCCGTTATCCTGTGATGGTGGAAAGCTTTAGTCTGCGTCCCCATAGTGGAGGTAAAGGAAAACATTCGGGGGGAAATGGGGTAATTCGTAAGATTAAATTTCTAGAATCTATGACTGCAAATATTCTCTCTGGTCATCGTTTAGTTCCTCCCGTTGGTTTAAATGGTGCAGAACCAGGACAGGTAGGACACAACTGGGTACAACGTCAAAATGGTACTGAAGAAATTTTAGGTAGTACAGCAACTGTCGAGATGCACCCAGGAGACATTTTTGTAATTGAAACTCCAGGTGGTGGGGGTTTTGGTGGAATAGGATCAAAAATCAAAGTATAGTTTTTTTCTAGTTGTGCCTTTTTGGTTTGTTGTAACCAATAAATCTTTTAGCATAGTTCTAAAACGATACAATCAACCTACTGTTCATGAACTCCAATATTACTGACAAACTTTAACTTGCTTATGTCTACATTACCACCACTCAATACAGAAACAATTTGGGCAATCATTAATGATACAATTGATGACTCTACAGTTAACAAATTAGTATGGCATCACTTAGGCTATCGCTATGATTCCCTATCTGAAAAATGGGATACTAGTTCCGTAGCAGTAGAATGGCGAGATGAATACCCAGAACCACCGAATTTTCTAGAATCTCGACCTGCAACCATGAAATTGACTCGTTCCATTCCTCAAGAAAATAAACAACTACTCAAACAAAAACTAGGCTTTAAAGGTTACAAAATCGGTGAATTTGGGCCTAGACAAACGCGCAGAGCCACAGCAGCAAATTGGTTATTAAGTTATATGCAATTAAACTCAGTATTATAGGTATCATTTAGCAATTTTATGTGAGGCTGCACAGAATCCTCAAATCCATTGATTAATCCATCTTTATCCGCGTTTATCTGCGTTTATCTGCGTTCAATCAATGATTTTTGATATTTTATTCTATGCAGCTTCATATTAATTTGCTATCAGGCTAATAATTTATATCTAATGATAAATGTACTAGCTCAAGCAATTAATTTTATTATTTAAAGCAGTATTTGACATAAATTTTGTGATTGCATAACGACGTAAATAAACCAACCCTTCTCTATCTCTAAAAAGCTGATGTTGTATTCATCCTCAATTCAAAATGGTAATATTTTAGACCAGAAGCGATATAAAAGACAGCAAACATATCTCATATTTTTTGACAGGGGTAATCATTTTATTTTGTCTACTTACTGATTATTGCCTAACCTTGTATTTTTCCTTTATACTGTGTATAGTATTAATTTACACACAAATCAGCTTACGCCCAGCAGGAGATTTACGCCATGATTAACAAATTAATTAATACGAACATTAAAAGTTCGCACGTTCTCTTAACTCCCAATGAAGTCAAAGCCAAATTACCTTTAACAAAATCTGCTGAACACACTATTTTGAAATTCAGACAAGAAATAGAAAATATTCTAGACTTTCAAGATAGTAGAAAATTTATTGTAGTCGGTCCATGTTCAATCCATGACCCCAAAGCAGCGATAGAATATGCAGAAAGGTTGAAAGTTTTAGCTGAAAAAGTTCAAGATAAACTGCTGCTAATTATGCGGGTTTACTTTGAAAAACCAAGAACAACAGTAGGTTGGAAAGGTTTAATTAATGATCCAGAAATGGATGATTCCTTTCATGTAGAACGCGGGATATTAATAGCCAGAAGTCTGTTATTAAAACTTGCCGAATTAGGTTTACCCACGGCCACAGAAGCACTTGATCCCATCATTCCTCAGTATATTAGTGAACTGGTTTCTTGGTCAGCAATTGGAGCGAGAACAACTGAATCACAAACTCACAGAGAAATGGCTAGTGGTCTTTCCATGCCAGTGGGTTTTAAAAATGGTACTGATGGTAATATTAATGTGGCTTTGAATGCTTTAAAATCAGCTAAAACCCCACATAATTTTTTAGGAATTAATCAAAAAGGACAAGTCAGTGTATTTCAAACTAGAGGCAATGTTCATGGTCATGTAATTTTACGAGGGGGAAGTCAGCCTAACTTTGATCCAGACAATATCCGACTAGTAGAAGAACAATTAAAAGCGGAAAATTTACCACCCAGAATAGTAATTGATTGTAGTCATGGCAATACCAATAAGGACTACAGATTACAATCGCTTGTATTAGAAAATATAGTTCAGCAAATAGTGGATGGTAACACCTCAATTGTCGGCATGATGCTAGAGTCTAATTTATATGAAGGTAGTCAACCGATTACCGGAAAACGTGAAGAATTACAATATGGTGTTTCAGTCACAGATAAATGTATTGGTTGGGAGGAAACAGAAAAAATTATTTTAGCTGCTCACGCCAAACTCAAGTAAATTTAATAGGGAACAGGGAACAGGGAACAGGGAACAGGAAAGAAGGCTTTCAGTATGTACTGAGTTCTGTATGGCTACGCCACGCAAGCTATCAAAAATCAAATAGGAGTCCTATAGATAAATCAAAAAATCGAGCTAATTTTCTGCACATAAACAGTAGAGTAAGTATTCAGCTATCAGTAATCAGTAATCAGTAATCAGCTTTCAACTATAGATAGACAAACTTGGTAATAAAACTGGAACTTTATTTCCATTCCACAAGTGTTGATGAGAGAAATCAAAAGCCTGGGTATTTGTGTTTTTGTTGGATTTTGCTGATAGCTGACGGCTGAATGCTTACGTATTTTACACTTTAGTTGCCACAGGTAAATTCACCCTTAATCGTTTAAACATTGCTTCCCGTCCTTGCAATGCCAAGGTATCATCCAAGGGGGAAATTTGAATTTCTTGTTGATATTTCAGCCTTAAAGCTGTTTGAATTAACCAGTCTGCAACAAAGGGATTTTTAGGTAACAATGGTCCGTGAGAATATGTAGCTATGGCATTTTGATAAAATGCACCTTCTGTACCATCTTCTCCGTTATTACCTAAGCCGTACACCACACGCCCTAAAGCTTCCACTTTACCTAATTTAGTCCGTCCACCGTGATTTTCAAACCCGACTAAATAGGGTTTAGTTCCTGTCATTGCTTCCAGTTCTTGTGCAAGCCGTGAAGCTGTAACTTCTATAACTAAATTACCAATACAACGTTTAATATTTTCCCCAGGATGGATAGAAACTAAATCTAAGATTCCTAAACCTTCTATTCTTTGTCCAAAACCTGGTTCGTAATAATGTCCTAGTAGTTGAGGAGAACCACAGGTAAAAACTCCCGGTGTGCCGGTTTCTATTTTTTCCCGCATTGCGTCAGCTTTTACGCCTTGTAAGTCCCGCATGACTATTTCTTGCTGACGGTCTTGTGCGCCTCCACCAACTATTACATCTACTGATTTTATGTCGTCTGCTGTGGAGTTCTGGTCTAGGGGTAATACTTTAACATTGTATCCCCGCCATTGAGCGCGACGTTCTATAGTTATAACATTGCCGCGATCGCCATAGGTACTCATCAATTGAGGATATAGCCAACCAATAATAATTTCCATTTTTGCAGAACTCATCAATCTTCACGTTCACAATTCAAATTAATGTGGGTTCAATGTTACCTTATTTTTTCGATTTATCCATCTTTTATAGTAATTTTGTGTTTTAAGTAACATTTTTTGATTTATAGTAGTTCCGCCGCTCCTTTTCCCAATCTTCAACGATGGTCTTACAGCCTTAACTTGTCACCAATGAGGCAGAAGGCAGGAGGCAGAAGGTAGGAGGGAAGAGGTTTTTTCACGCCTTTCTGCTTAGGTGACAAGGAAAGATCGGAGAAAATTAATAATTACGAATTACGAATTATATATTTCTTCCATTTTTTGCGCTAGTTCCACATCTAAATTACTGATAGCATTACCGATGTCATGAGTAACAAGATTTATGCGAACTGTGTTGTAAACATTAAACCATTCTGGGTGATGTCCCATTGTTTCGGCATGAACACCTACTGTCACCATCCAACCCAAGGCAGTCGGGAAGGAGTTAAATTTGTATTCTTTGTATAATTTGCCTTCTTTAATTTGCCATCCAGGTAAACTATTGAGGGCTTGTTGTAGTTCGGTTTCGCTGAGTTTATGTGCTGTCATTTTCTTAATTTACACAGAGATTTATAAATACTTATTTTAACTAATTAAAACCTGTTTTTGTTTTTTCGTTTCCATCTTTTTACTAGTATCCGCAGATAACGGAAATTCAAATAACGTCGATATCGCTGTACTACTTCCTTCCCTAGGAGTAGCGCACCTAACCAAAATATAACTTCGGCAAAAACCAATAACGCTGGTACTAACAGGGCTTTTTGAGCTACGGAAATTGGCAAAAATGGCACAATTACAGCAATTGTGAGCCAGGGTAAAAATGAGACAATAACTAAAACCAAACCCAACTTTTGCATATTTTTTGTTGGTGACAGAATTTAATTTTAGTATTTTTATCGGTTTGGTTGGAGTAGTTTAGCTGACATTGTAGATTTTTGTTTCACGCAAAGGAAAGAGTGCAAACTTAAATTAAATTACAATTTTAACGTTTGGCTCTAAAGAAGCGGAGCAATCTGCCGAAATCAGAAGTATTTTGAAAATATCAGGTTCTCCTATAGGTGCTTATGATGTACTTATCGCAGCAACAGCAATAACTCATAATCACATTGTCGTTACATCTAATGTGAGAGAATTTCAAAGAGTACCCCATTTGCAAATTGAGAATTGGCGTTCTGTATTTTGAATTGCAATTATCTTGAACTCCCATAGCATTTCCTAGTCTAATTAAGTACAAAATTATCTGCTTTTATCTGCGTCCATCTGCGTTTAATCATTACTGCTTGTACCTCACTGGAATGGGAATTGCTATATTCTATTCATCATCACCAAAATCAGGTTCAACACCAAGAGCGCGTAATTGTTCTGCTAATCTTTCTGCTAAATCAAACCTTTCATCCGGGGATTATTCAAAAACTTCTGACTATCTTTTATTAACTTCTCACCCCAATTATTCTCTTTCAGGAACTCTATCTTCCCATAACGTTTATCTAATTTTAAAGCCGTTTCTCCCGATTTCAAACCCGCTTCTTTATCGCCTTTGGCATACAAAGCTACACCTAATGCTAGATGTGCTTCTGCCAAATTGCTATTTATTTTTATCGCAGTTCGCCAATTACTAATTGCTGTTTCTACTTCTCCCATTTCATAGTGAACTATGCCTAAATTGGTGTATGCTTCAGGATATTCAGGTTTGATTTTAATAGCTTGAGTCAAATCATTAATTGCTTGTTGATAGTCTTTTAATTTATAGTTTGCTAAACCTCGAAGATAGTAGTAGTAATCAGCATTTTTTGGATCAAATTTAATAGCTTGGTTGTAATCATCAATCGCCTGTTTGTATTCTTTTAATTCATAGTTTACAACACCTCGAATTTTGTAGTATTCAGCATTTTTTAGGTCAAGTTTAATCGCTTGAGATAAATCATAAATCGCCTGTTTGTAGTCTTTAAATTCATAGTTTACCATACCTCGAATGTAGTAGTAATTAGCATTTTTGGGGTCAAGTTTAATAGCTTGAGAGTAATCATCAATCGCCTGTTTGTATTCTTTTAATTTAAAGTAAGGATAACCCCTAAGAGCATAGTATATTGCATTTTTCGGGTCAAGTTTAATAGCTTGAGTGTAATCATCAATCGCCTGTTTGTATTCTTTTAGTTGAATGTAAGCCTGACTCCGACCAACATAGTATCTTGCATTTTTGGGTTCAAGTTTAATAGCTTGAGTGTAATCATCAATCGCCTGTTTGTATTCTTTTAGTTTAAGGTAAGCATTACCCCTAAAACTATAGTAGCTGGCATTTTTGGGGTCAAGTTTAATGGCTTGAGTGTAATCATTAATCGCCTGTTTGTATTCTTTTATTTCAACGTAAGCATCAGCCCTACTTAAATATACAAGACCAAGCATTCTATTGTAAGAGCTAAGGGCTATTTTATTATCTTTAAATTCAGAGTATCTGAAACCGGCCATAGTGTATGGTCTATTCTTAGGGTCACGACCAATAGCTTCTGTTAAATCAGATATAGCTTGTTTGTAGTCTTTTAACCCTAAGTAAATAAAACCCCTAGATGCATAGTATGAGAAACCTTTAGGGTCAAGACGAATAGCTTCTGTTAAATCTTCTATGGCTTTTTTGTAATCTTCTAAACCTCCGTACTGCAAACCTCTGATGTGGTAATATTTAGCATTTTTAGGGTCAAGTTGAATGGCTTTAGTCAAATCAGTTATAGCTTCTTGATACTTCTTTAATCGAGAGTAAGCATAACCCCTTGCTTCGTAGTGGTCGGCATTTTTAGGGTCAAGTTGAATACCCTGATTCAAATCAGCCATGGCTTCTTGTGGCTTGTCGAAAAAATAGTAAGTTCTACCCCTTGCTTGGTAGTAGTCGGCATTTTGAGGATCAAGTTGAATGGCTTGAGTCAAATCAGCTATGGCTTCTTGTGGCTTGTCGAAAAAAACGTAAGCATAACCCCTTGCTTGGTAGTAGTCGGCATTTTGAGGGTCAAGTTGAATGGCTTGAGTCAAATCAGCTATGGCTTGTTGATAGTTTTGTAACATCAGATAGGAGAAACCACGGAAATGATAAGTCTGTTTGAAGAGGGGATAAATTTTAATAGCTTGATTGTAAGCCTCAATTGCTTCAGGATGACGGTTTAATTGAGCAAGCGATAAACCTCGCGAAAAGTAAAGATCAAACTGATTAGGACTCAGAGCGATGGCTTTGTCAACAGAGGCCAAGGCTTCGGAATATTTATCTAAATTAAATAGCACTTTACTCCGCAATTTCCAAGCTTGAGCAAATTTTGGCTCAATTTTCAAAGCTTTATCCAAAGCAGCAATAGATTCTGGATATTTTTTATCAGTGTTGAATATCAAACCTTTAAGATACCAAGCTTGATAAAAATCTGGTTTTTTCTCAATCGCTTTATTAACAGCTTTTATTGCTTCTGCATATTTCTGAGAACGCCAGAGTTGATTGGCATAATTTAACCATGATATTTCATCATCGCTATCTTTGGGAACTTCATCTAAAGGTAATAAATATTCACTAATTAAATCTTCCTCTTGCTTCTTTAATTTTGCTGGTAGAGTAGTTTCTATCTTTAAATCTGACTCTATTCCCACCTGCTTAACAAAACCTAAAAAGGTACTAATGGGAATACCAGAACTCCGACCTAAATTCACTGCACCATCAAAATCGAGTGATTTTTCACCTTCAACTCTGCCATGAATACCAATTACTCTCCCTTGGGTATCTAAAACTGCACCGCCACTCATTCCTTCCTCAGTTATATTAGTATAAAGTAGCTCATAACCATCACTCAAAACTGTTTTAACTGAAGCAATTGGAAAAGAAAACTGATTTTCCAGAGAACTTTGATTAGCGAAACTTACATAAGTAATTAAGCGAGTAGTGTCTTTTGGCATCACACTTCCCGCAGTCATAATGCGCTGAGGCTTGTTTTTATTTTGTTGCTTTTTACCAGGAAACCCAGAAACAAAAACCTTCATTTCCTGATTTTCTAAACTATACTTTGCTAAAGTTGCAACTCGATATTTTTTATTACTTGTAAACTCCACAACTGCTAAATCAACTCCTGGCATTCTGTTGATTTTACTCACATTTACAGCATATCTTTGATTATCTGGTGTGACTATTTCTAAATTCTTTTGAAATCCTGTGTTATCTTGACGATCATAAACCACATGATCCGCAGTCAACACATAATAACTATCACCTTTTTGGGCAATAATTACCCCTGAACCAAGACCATTGGCAGTAGGTATGAAAACCGTAATTTCTTGGGCAATTTTATCAATATCATTAATCAAACCTTTTTTAGCAGTTAAACCAGAATTATCAATCTTTCCAGGAGATTTAGCAATAACTTCATTGACTCCTTTAGCAACACTATAAATCGGTACACCCCAACTATATTGACGCATTTGCTGACGTTCGGCTGCACTGGGTTGAGAGTTATCAGAAAATACATATATTTTGTCAGAAATAGGATAAGCATGAACAGCATTAATCCCAATCACTTCACCTTGATAATTGAGAATAGGACCTCCACTCATTCCTGGTTGAACTTTATTGCTGTAACCTATGCGATAACCTCTTTGAAAACTCTTATCTGGTAACAGAGAAATTTTTCCTTCTGTGAAAATTAACTTAGCATTATCATTAACAAATCCAGCCGCGACAATTTTTTGTTCTACTGCGATAGGTGAAGAAATTCCTAAAGAGGCTATCGTATATTCTGCTGTTGATTCAAACTGTAATAAAGCCACATCTTGATTTTTTAAAGATGGTGGTTTTTCTTTAATCACATTAGCCGAATAAATTTTGCCATCAGGTGTTTGAACCCGATAAGATCCATCTTGATTTACAACATGATCATTTGTTATAACGGTGTAATCATTACCATTTTTAGCAATTAAAGTTCCTGAACCACTGCCATTTTTTGTTAATATTTTCACAGTGATAGATTTAGCTAAATCTTGTAATTGTTCTGTGGTTAATAATTGTGGTGTGGGTTGTTGTGCGGTGACTGGTTGAGGAGAAATCAAGAACAATTGTTGAGGGATAGTTAATAAAGCAGTTGTGCAGATGAGAGTGAAGAATAGGCTTTTCATGTTGTTTTTTTGTTTGGGTGGATAGGTAGATTTTAGAAAGTTTCAGATCCCCGACTTCTTAAAGAAATTGGGGATCTAGTAGTCTAGTTATTTAATCTTATTTGATGGTGGTGTATTGAGGAATTGGCGAATATCAATGTAAAATTTTGGTTCTCCACCAGAACTTTGTTGAATAGAGTCCGTACTAGTAGCCGGTCCATAAATTAGTAGATTTAATTGATTGAGAACTTCTTTAGAACTGTCTTGAGAACGCAGAGTAAATAATACAGTATCGCAAGCACCATCTGTTGAACGCACAGAACAAATTACCTTACTACCATTCAGCACAGCATTTGTAATGTAATTGAGACTGCCATTATTTGAAGCAACTTGGAAATTATCAGAAACTTTTTGACAACGTTCTTGTGGTTTATATCCAGCTAAAACAGATGTCCAAATTACCATTTGTTTTTTGAAGTTTGGAGTCCAATAAACAGTAGTAGGAACACGCTTTTGAGTTTGGGAATTTAAGGTTTCTGCACAGAAGAAGCGAGTTTGATTATTTGACTCTTCTTGAGCAAAAACAGGAGCAGATGCTAATGTTGTGGTTAATAATAATGTGGCTAAAAATGCTGATTTCATGGTTTTTTGATCTCGTAATTTGGTTTGTTTTTGTGAATTTCGGGTAAGGATTTAGCATTGCCAAACCCCTACAGATGTGTTGGTTTTACTAAGGAAGAAAAGTGGCAGTAATGCTATAATTCCCTGTTAGTGATCTGCCTGAAATGCCTAATTTAGATGCGCCAGCAATGACAATATATTTATCATCTGCTGGTAATTCGCCAGCAATTATGGCATTCAAATTATTAGGTGCTATGTCGTCATTTACTGCTAATATTTCCCCCCGGTAATCACGAATTTGCAAAAATGGATCAATTTCCGTGCTATTCATTTCAATTGATATTTTTTGACCTTTTTTACCCTCAAAGATGTAGGTTTTAAAGTAGCTTTTATCTTCTAAAGTGTTATCGCTTTGAGTGAGATCATCATTTATCGCTCTACCATTCATGCTTAATAGTTGAGCAGGATTTTTTATCTCTGTTTTTGATAATGTACTCCTAGAAGAAATATTCCCTTGACGAAGTGCTGTTAAAAAACCTTGAAGTTTGTTTACAGAAATGGCAATACTAATACCACTATTAACTCCATTTTCATCTTTTGCATACCATGTATTCACACCAATAACTTGCGCTTGGGAGTTGAGTAATGGACCTCCAGAATTACCAGAATTAATCCGAGCATCGTGTTTAATTACTCCTGTTAAAGTGTCAATATTGCTAAGAACACCTGCGGTAAAATTATTTTTATTTCTGTAACCCAAAGGACTACCAATGGCGTATACAGATTGTCCAATTTTGAATGATTTGGCTAAGGATAATGTGGGCAGATTATTCTGATTACGAATTTTAATTGCTGCTAAATCTAGACCATTTTTACCAAAGCCAATTATGTCAGCCGGAAGCCGTCTATTATCAGCCAAAACTACGCTAACAGTTTTACTAGCTGCATCTTCCAAAACGTGAGCATTGGTAATAATTAAACCATCAGCACTAACAATAAAGCCACTGCCAGTATTAACATCACGTCCATTAGAGTGAGGTGCGTAGATATAAACTACAGCCGGACTTGCTTTTTGACTAACTCGAATTCGCGTTTGTTCTTCCGAGTTTTGGGCTATGAAAGAGTTAGAATTGGGTTGGGGAAAAGCCCAGCCATTCGGTGATGCTAGAGCCTGTATGGATAAGATAACAAACCCTGTAAAGGTTGCTGTCAAGTATGGTTTTATGTTCATTTGTGAACAGGGGATGGTTTAAGGTAGCGATCGCACTGTATTTAAATGATTATGCAGGATATATACCAAAACCAAGCCACCGTTACTATTTTTGTAACAATAAGACTAAGAATTTCTAAGTTGAGTTAAATCACATTTATGTCAGTATCCCTCTTCATCATCCCTAACATCAGGTTCAATACCAAGAGTGCGTAATTGTTCTGCTAATCTTTCTGCGCGTTGTCTTTCTCGTTCCTTTTGTTTTCTTTCCCGTTCTTCTGGTGTCAGTACCCAATTACCTAAAGCATCATACCAACGTAACCATTGCCTTTCAATTCCTTGATAGAAACCGTTCCACAATCCTAAACCTAGTTGAATGTCATTTAACCACACACGAAATTGATTTATTTCTAATTCAGAATAACTACTTCCTTGTAATTGAAATGCTCTTAACTGGTAAGTATAACGGTCAAAAATTATATAATAAGGTACTCTTAAAACTCTTTCGTATACTTCCCATTTAGTTGGAGGTTGGTTAGCGTCACGTAAGGTTTTACCCAAATCTTCTTTTTCTGTTCCGGGCGAAATAAATTCTACCACCACAAAAGGATTAACACCTTCTTGCCAAATCACATAACTCAGACGCAATTCTTGTTGTTCATACAATCTTGATACACCAACAACAGCAAACCAGTCAGGGCGTTTATACCATAACGGATGATGGACATCATAATAAAGATTTAAGTCTGTGGCGATAAATATTTGATTTTCCGGGAAGTTAGGAGGACAAAAAGTTTCCCGTAGTAACTGAGGTTGTAAAATATGAAATTCGTCTGGCAAACCTGTTTCCTCTGGGTTTTCACTAGGAAGATCATACATTGTGGGTAGGAATTCCTTAGCAGGACGAGGTGGGTCAGTTTGATACATATTTGTCTGAATCAGGATGTTCAGGATTTAAGGATTAACAGGATAAAATTAAGTAATCAATTTAGAGGATTTAACGACTTTTTGATTTAGGAAAAATAATGATGCTGAGAGTTAAAATTTTTACTATATATGCGCGGACAGATTTCTACTCATAACATTAGTGTAATTTGCTTTTTGCGTCTTGTCAAGACTTGACACGAAAAAAACAGAAATCTACATCCTGTATATCCAAAAATCCTGGATATCCTGATTCTGACTAATTCTTAATCCCCGTTGCCGCAATACCGCGAATAAACTGCTTTTGACCAATTAGAAATAACACCATTACAGGTACAGTAGTAATTGTTACCGCTGCCATCATTAACGGCCAATTATTCGTAAATTGTTCCTGAAACCCTGCTAAAGCCAACTGTACAGTTCTTAATTCTGGTCTAGTGGTAAATACCAATGGTTTGAATAAATCATTCCATTCACCGATAAAGGTGAACAAAAATAGCGTTACCAAAGCCGGACGTGCTAAAGGTAACATAATCTGCCATAAAATTTGTAATCTGTTCGCTCCATCAATGGCAGCAGCTTCTTCCAATTCTACGGGAATTGTCTGGAAATATTGACGTAACAAAAAAATGCCAAAGCCATTGACCGCTGTGGGTAAAATCAAAGCCCAATAGGTATTAATCAGATGTCCCCACTTCAGTACCAAAAAGATGGGAATCACCAATAGCTGAAACGGAATCACCAAAGTTGCCAACACAACCAGCAATATTGCTTGTCTACCGCGAAATTTCAGCCTAGCGAGGGCGTAACCAGCCAGAGCAGATGTGATAATTTGAAAAACTGTAACTGCGATCGCTACCAAGGTAGAATTAGCAAAAGCCAGTAAAAACTTCCCCCGTTCCCAAGCTTCGCGGTAATTGGCCAAAGTCCAGTTATTTTTTCCCAAAACTCCTGGAGTTGTACCCACAGGTGTCAAGGAGGTGAGAAAGACCACTATCAAAGGCAGTAAAACAATAAATGCTCCTAGCAGTAACAGTACCAGGCTCCAAAAATTTGTGTTTTTCAGATTCCAATTTGGCTTGGACATCGGTTATGCCTCCAAAACAGTCATTTTTTAGTATTAGAGCATCACCTCTAGTAAAAACTAATCTAATCACCATAATTTCTTGTTAAGTTAAATTAAATCACAGTGATCATTACCCTAGATTGAATGGGTAATTAAAATTTCAGTATCAAATAATTCAGGGTTACGGAGTAAACATACCATGCAGCAGCTTGTTGAACAAGAAAAAATTGATTTCCAAAGTGAAAAATACAAAGACGCTTATAGCCGGATTAATGCAATTGTGATTGAAGGCGAACAAGAAGCTCATGAAAATTACATAACACTGGGTGAACTGTTGCCAGACAGCAAAGAGGAACTGATACGGCTATCGAAGATGGAAAGTCGTCACAAGAAAGGATTTGAAGCTTGTGGACGCAATTTGCAAGTTACCCCAGATATGCAATTTGCTAAGGAGTTTTTCTCTGGACTGCATCAAAACTTCCAAACCGCAGCCAAAGAAGGCAAAATTGCTACCTGCCTACTGATTCAGGCTTTGATCATCGAATGTTTTGCGATCGCTGCCTATAACATCTACATTCCCGTAGCTGATGATTTTGCCCGCAAAATTACAGAAGGCGTAGTTAAAGAAGAATACAGCCATCTTAACTTTGGTGAAGCTTGGCTTCAAAAACACTTTGCAGAATCCAAAGCCGAACTAGAAGCAGCAAATCGCCAAAATCTGCCCATTGTCTGGAAAATGCTCAACCAAGTAGAAGAAGATGCCAAAATATTAGCAATGGAAAAAGACGCTTTAGTAGAAGACTTTATGATTCAATACGGTGAAGCATTAAGTAACATTGGCTTTACCACTCGTGACATTATGCGTCTTTCTGCCTACGGACTAGCAGCAGTTTAAAGAGCAGGGGAGATGGGGAGATGGGGAGAAGTAAGATATCATAGTCTTCCTTCTGATAGCGCAGCGTGGTGAAAGCCATACTCCTGATAGCGGAGCGTGGCGTTAGCCATACTCCTGATAGCGGAGCGTAGCGTATGACTCCTACGTCCTCACGCAAGCTATAGCCATACTCCTGACCTCCTTTCAAGAATTACGAATTATTTTGATACTTGGATGTAGTATTTTTAAGAATTAGAGATTATTTCTGATTCACCGCTTTTCATAGCACACGCCTAATATATCAATAATGTTTGGTCTAATTGGACATCTGACAAGTTTAGAACACGCTCAATCCGTAGCTCAAGAATTGGGATATCCAGAATATGCCGACCAAGGGCTAGATTTTTGGTGTAGCGCCCCGCCGCAAATTGTTGATCACATCACCGTGACCAGCATCACTGGTCAAAAGATTGAAGGAAAGTATGTAGAATCTTGCTTTTTGCCGGAAATGCTGGCGAATCGGCGGATTAAGGCGGCAACACGCAAAATACTGAACGCTATGGCTCATGCTCAAAAGCATGGTATTGATATTACGGCTTTAGGCGGTTTTTCCTCAATTATTTTTGAGAACTTTAATTTAGAGCAATTTAAGCAAGTCCGAAACGTCACATTAGAATTTGAACGGTTCACCACAGGAAATACCCACACTGCGTACATTATCTGTCGGCAAGTGGAAGAAGCCTCCAAACAACTAGGAATAGAACTCTCAAAAGCAACTGTAGCTGTGTGTGGGGCAACGGGCGATATTGGTAGTGCAGTTACACGCTGGCTAGATAAAAAAACAGATGTCCAAGAACTACTGCTGATAGCCCGTAACCAAGAACGTCTGCAAGCACTACAAGCAGAACTGGGACGTGGTAAAATCATGGGTCTACAGGAAGCACTACCCCAAGCAGATATTGTAGTTTGGGTGGCCAGTATGCCAAAAGGCGTAGAAATTGACCCGACAGCGTTAAAGCAGCCCTGTTTGCTGATTGATGGCGGCTATCCTAAAAACCTAGGGACAAAAATTCAGCATCCGGGAGTGTATGTATTGAATGGTGGGATAGTGGAGCATTCCCTGGATATTGACTGGAAAATCATGAAAATTGTCAATATGGAAGTTCCAGCCCGCCAATTATTTGCTTGTTTCGCCGAATCAATGCTGCTGGAATTTGAGAAGTTATACACAAACTTTTCTTGGGGACGCAATCAGATTACCGTAGACAAAATGGAGCATATTGGCCAAGTTTCCGTCAAGCATGGATTTAAACCATTATTAGTTTAGTCCAAGAAAAGGGTGTAGGGTGTGGGGTGTAAGGTGTAGGGGACAGACAAGTAACGAGCGATGAGTCATGAGTGGTGACAAGAAGACGAGTCAACAACTCGGTAGGGCTAAACGCCACGCTTCGCTATCAGGAGTATGGCTTTCACCACGCTGCGCTATCAGAAGGAAGAACATGATATCTTACTTCTCCCCATCTCCCCATCTCCCCATCTCCCCATCTCCCCATCTCCCCTGCTCCCTGCTCCCTGTCTTCTCACCCTATTCCCTATTCCCTATTCCCTATTCCCTAACTATGGCAACTACTCAGCGAAAACCCCTACTGTTGGATTTTGAAAAGCCGTTAGCAGAACTGGCTACCAGAATTGACCAAATTCGTCAACTGGCAGATGAAAATGGCGTGGATGTTTCTGGTCAAATTCGCCAACTGGAAACACGGGCTATGCAATTGCGGGAAGAAATTTTCAGTAGTTTGACACCATCTCAAAGATTGCAGGTAGCTCGACATCCGCGCCGCCCCAGCACTCTCGATTACATTCAAGCCATTAGTGATGAATGGATGGAGTTACATGGCGATCGCTGTGGTGGTGATGATCCAGCTTTAGTTGGTGGTGTCGGTCGTTTGGGTGGACAACCTGTGGTCATGTTGGGGCATCAAAAAGGCCGAGATACCAAAGATAATGTCGTCCGCAATTTCGGTATGGCTGCTCCTGGTGGCTATCGCAAAGCCCTACGGTTAATGGAACACGCCAACAAGTTTAATATGCCCATTGTCACATTTATCGACACTCCGGGCGCGTGGGCGGGTATAGAAGCTGAACATCAAGGACAAGGTGAAGCGATCGCCTATAATTTACGGCAAATGTTTTGCTTTGATGTGCCAATTATTTGCACAGTCATCGGTGAAGGTGGTTCAGGTGGTGCATTAGGTATTGGCGTGGGCGATCGCCTGCTCATGTTTGAACACTCTGTTTACACCGTGGCTACCCCAGAAGCCTGTGCTGCTATTTTGTGGAAAGATGCTGCTAAAGCCCCCCAAGCAGCCGTAGCATTAAAAATTATTTCCCACGACCTCAAAAACCTGGGAATTATTGACCAAATTTTACCTGAACCCATCGGTGGCGCTCATTCCGACCCCTTAACAGCGGCTACAAATCTCAAACAAGCACTTTTAGAAAACTTGGACGAACTCAACCGCTTAACCCCCACTGAACGCCGCCAACTACGCTATGAGAAATTCCGCAAAATTGGTGTCTTTACCGAACTTGCTCACTAAACTGAGTGCTGAGTACGGGAGCATACAAAATCTAAAATCTAAAATCCAAAATCGAATCACATAACTGATTAGCACTACAGCAGTGCTATAATTGCCTAGGGCTGCTTAAAGATTTTTAACAATTCTGATCAGCCCTAGGCATTTGTGTTTTTGTGTTCAGCAGAATAACCCAATTACACTGGGTCATTTGCACGATTTTCAGTAATTAGCCTGGAATTGAGAACCTGAATTTTCCGGTCGATCTCTTTCGTCCTGACTGGTGGCTCTAATGACAGGCAATATACCCGTAATGACAACGCATTATAGCAATTGTCATAAAAATTGCAACTGATTTTTAGATTTATTTAATTTATGGGTAGCTACTGAATCACAGCACTGCAAAAAAAATTTGGAGACACCATGAGTTTTGAGCAGAAACAACGCGCCTTAATTACTGGTGCGAGCAGCGGAATTGGGAAAGCAACGGCTTTGGCCTTTGCCAAGGCGGGAATAGATGTCGCCTTGGTTAGCCGTTCTGAGGATAAGTTGGAAGCAGTAGCAGCAACAGCAAAAGAAACAGGAGTGGAAGCACAAGCCTTTTTTGTAGACCTAGCTGATTTGTCCCAAGTACAAGCCAAAATCCAAGCGATCGCTCATGAATTCGGCGCTATAGATATTCTGGTCAACAATGCTGGTATGGGATACACAGCCAACTTAAGCGAAACTCCTTTAGCAGACTGGCAACAGGTAATGGATTTAAATCTCACCAGTGTCTTTCAGTGCATGATGGGAATTTTGCCAATGATGCGGCAACGAGGCAGTGGCACAATTATCAACGTGGCCTCCATTGCTGCTAAACAAGCTTTTGCTGGTTGGGGGGCATACTGTGTTAGCAAAGCTGGTTTATTAGCACTTTCTCAAACCCTAGCACTTGAAGAAAAAAGCCACGGTATTCGTGTTATTTCAATATGTCCAGGTTCTGTCAATACAGAAATTTGGGACACCGAAACAGTTCATGTTAACTTTGACCGTTCCAAAATGTTAACTCCAGAAATTGTGGCTCAGACAATTCTGTACACAGCCTTGTTACCACAGCAAGCAGTGATTGAAGAATTAACCCTGATGTCTAATGCTGGCATTCTCTAATTAGTAATTGAGTCATTGATTGTTTTCATGACCAATTACCAATTGCCCTTCGGGAAGGCGAAGCGCCTAGATGGGAAAAACCCCCAAGACCGCGCTGACTCACCAATTATCAATTGCCAATTACCAATTACTAATTACCAAGACTCATACCATGACTATCGCCAGTTCCAACGGTTCCAATCGCTCACAATCTCCTCTGATTTCTGACTTAGCACAAGCCATAAATACCAGACCTGACCGCAATACTCATGATGGCAGACAACCAAATTTGCAACCTCCTTCCGAGGAAAACATGGAGCAAATGATGGAAGCTGTGCGGACAATGCTCATCGGTGTTGGAGAAGATCCAGAACGGGAAGGACTTCTGAAAACACCTAAGCGTGTAGCTGAAGCTATGAAGTTTCTCACTAGTGGCTATAATCAATCTTTAGAAGCACTGGTGAATGGTGCCATTTTTGATGAAGGGCATAACGAGATGGTGCTGGTTAGAGATATCAATTTCTTTAGTCTCTGTGAACATCATATGTTGCCATTTATGGGTAGAGCGCACGTTGCTTATATCCCTAATCAAAAAGTTGTCGGTTTAAGTAAGTTGGCGCGAATTGTGGAAATGTATTCTCGTCGTTTACAAGTCCAAGAAAGGCTAACTCGACAAATTGCTGAAGCAGTTCAAACTATTCTTGAACCTAAAGGTGTTGCTGTTGTCATGGAAGCCAGCCATATGTGTATGGTCATGCGCGGTGTACAAAAACCGGGTTCTTGGACAGTTACCAGTTCAATGCTGGGTGTGTTCCAAGATGAACAAAAAACCCGTGAAGAATTCTTGAACTTGATTCGTCATCAAGCTGCATTCTTTTAGTAATTAGGGTTTGCTGAGAAAGTTTTTCATGGAGACAGGGAACAGGGAACAGGGAACACAAGGCAAGAGGCAAAAGTTAATATTCTCCCCCTGCTTCCCCAACTTCCCCTGCCTCCCCGGCTTTCTTCACTGTCACCTGCCATAAAATCCTTAAATCCTGGATATCCTGATATGGCTTGCGCCACGCTGCGCTATCAGACCAATATAGTCTTCAACCTAGCAAACAACAATTCAACTTTATCCAAATCTTTATCCCCTGGTGAAAGTTCCACACCACTAGATAAATCAATTCCATCGGGATGAATTTGACTTAAAGCTGTTAAAATATTATCCGGTGTGAGTCCTCCAGCTAAAAACCAAGGACGACTAGGACTAAATGCTTGTAACATTTGCCAGTCTAAAGTTTGACCTGTACCTCCTAATTGTTGAGGATGATAGGCATCAAGTAGTAAAGCATCTACATAATCAATATAATTGGCTGTAGTTTCTAGATGTTGTAAATTGCGAACTCGCAAAGCTTTAATAATTTCTACATCGGGTAAAGACTGACGCAATTGGTAACAAAATTCTGGTGATTCATCTCCGTGTAACTGCACACCAGTTAATCCAGATGCCATTACTGTTTGATTGATTTGTAAAATGCTACTGTTGGCAAAAACGCCAATTCTATCAATATTTTTGGGTATTTGTGCTATTACTGCCTGAACTTGCTCTATGGTGACGTAGCGTGGAGAGGTTGGTACACAAATGAATCCAAGTGCTGTTGCACCTAGAGAAGCTATCGCTATAGACTGCTGTGGTTGAGTGATGCCGCAAATTTTAACCCGCATTTAAGTTTGAGAAATTAAAAATAATTACAAAACTAAACTAAATTAGCCGAAAAACTTTTGCTTTGTCCTACGTAATTCTATAATTTTGTAGGCTTACTTTCATTTTTTCATTTTAGGAGAATACATCTTGTTATCATCTATCTTACTAGCCGCAGCATCCGTTCCCGCAACACCTGAGTGGAGTCCTACAGTCGGAATCATTATCAGTGCCAGCTGTTTTGTTGTGCTTTTATTGAGTTTAGCAAGTAAAGCCCCCAAAGTTGGACCCCAATTCCCTTTACTTCCCGTTAGTGTGGCAGGGTTTATCGGTGCAATGGCTTTTGGTCATGTAATTGGTATTGGTATTGTTTTGGGACTGACTAATATTGGTCGTTTATAAGTACAATTTGCTACTCTCTGTTCCTATAGAGTAAAAATTATGCGGTAAGTAATCGTATTTTTACTTATCGCTTTTTTATAGAGATGATCTTAAACTCTGATACAGCAGGTGATTCCCAATCCAAAATCCAAAATCCAAAATCCAAAATGGTATTACGAATTATCAATTACACTAATTGGAAAAATAATTACGACAAATGGATTTACTGCTTCCAGACAGAGAAAAGGATTCTGAATCCAAAATCTAAAATCTAAAATCCAAAATAGTATTGTGTTTGAATAACAAAAATACAATCAAATATGTAAGAATTCAGGAGTCAGGAGAAGCTACGCAGACCTCTGGTGCAGAAGTCAGAATATTTTTTGGTAGCAGGAATCCTCCATCAGCAAGTTTTTTCATCAATGATCAAGAATGACTAGAAAACTCTAATTCATTCTCAATCCTGTATTCTTGATCCTCAATCCTTACTAAAATATTAAGTAAGTTGGTAGGGAAAAACCAAGGTATGTAACAAAATGTAAAATCGCTAAAAGTCTTTCCCCTCTTGCCTTTTGCCTTTTGCCTTTTGCCTTTACCACAACGATAATTTTCAACGCCTACCTACTTACCTTCCTTTTGACAGAAGAATCAGCTAGTTGAGCAGACAGAAGATAAAGATGAGTGTCTTTAGAGATGGAAATCATCCAAATTCTAAGGATTAATTAGCTGATTTACCCAGAAGGAATAATCGTTATGTCATCAATATTATTAGCAGTTCAAGCTACTGTTCCCAACACTGTAACAACGTGGAACTGGTCAAAAACAGCAGTTATCGTTGGCAGCTGTCTATTAGTGCTTGTCCTTGCTGGCTGGTCGATTCGCTATCCTCGTGTCGGTCTGAAAATGCCTTTACCTTTTCCAGCATTATTTAATCATCCCAGTGTTGGTACATTTTTAGCAGCAATGAGTTTTGGTCATATTATCGGTGTCGCTGCGGTTTTAGGTTTGACTAATCTTGGTATTTTATAGGGATTTTTTAGGAGGTGACAGAGAATAGGGAATAGGGAATAGGGAATAGGTAATAGGTAATAGGGAATAGGCAAAAGTTAGAAGTTTATTCTCAGTTACTAGCCCCATCTCCCCATCTCCCCATCTCCCTACACGCTGTTGATGAAAGGTGACTGAGTTGAGAGTCTGTTGAGATCTAAGTTTTCTCATCTGTTAGAGTTGCTAATAAAAGCACTTGGCGCATAAAACTTGTCAAGTGCTTTACTGACCAACTAAAAATGCATAGTAAATATTTATTTTTAGGAAGATATAATGCAAAAAAATTGGCAAATTGGATCTTTATTTGGTATTCCTCTGTTTTTAGACCCGTTGTGGTTTGTAGTTTTGGGATTGGCAACCTTAAATTTTGGGGTTGCTTACCAACAATGGGGAAATGTCACCGCTTGGAGTGCTGGACTAGTAATGGCACTGCTTTTATTTGCATCTGTGCTGTTGCATGAGTTGGGTCACAGCTTGGTAGCACAGTCTCAAGGAATTAAGGTTAACTCCATCACGCTGTTTTTCTTTGGGGGAATTGCTGCGATAGAGGAAGAATCAAAAACACCGGGTAAAGCTTTTCAAGTAGCGATCGCCGGTCCTGGGGTAAGTGTTGTCCTATTTTTACTGCTACATTTAGTGTCTTATGTCATCCATGATACTACTCTCATCAGTTTCATGGTCAGGGATTTAGCCAGAATTAACTTGATAGTGGCTTTATTTAACTTGATTCCTGGTTTACCGCTGGATGGGGGGCAGGTGTTAAAAGCGGCACTCTGGAAAATCACAGGAGATCGCTTTCAAGCCGTACATTTGGCAGCTAGGTCTGGACAGATTTTAGGTTATGGTGCGATCGCTTTAGGATTTGCAGTAGATTTTTTGACCAAGGAATTTATCACGGGTTTGTGGATAGTGTTATTAGGTTGGTTTGGGATTCGCAATGCTAACAGCTACGACCGCGTAACCACATTACAAGAAACTCTGCTGAAGTTAGTTGCTGCTGATGCTATGACCCGTGATTTTCGTGTAGTTGATGCAGATCAAACATTGCGGGAGTTTGCTGACTTATATCTTTTAGAATCATCTTCCCCCCATATTTACTTTGCTGCTGCTGATGGACGTTACCGGGGTTTGGTAAAAGTTGACGATTTGCGAACCACCGAAAGAAGTGAATGGGAAACCCAAACTTTGCAAAGCATTGTCCATCCCCTCACCACAATACCTACTGTTACCGAATCAACTTCCTTAGCAGAAGTAATTAACAAGCTAGAAAAGGAACAGCTACCCCAAATCACGGTACTTTCTCCTGCGGGTGCTGTAGCTGGTGTGATTGACAGGGGGGATACTGTCAAGTGTTTGGCACAAAAATTAAATTTGCGAATCACTGAAGCGGAAATTAAGCGGATTAAAGAAGAAGGCAGTTTTCCTCCAGGGTTGCAACTAGAAGTCATAGCAAAGTCAGTAGTTAATGGGTGAAAAGTGTGTAGGGAGAGGACTTCCAAATTAAAAAAATAACTGCCTTGTTCGATATCAGGTTAGGACATTAAACAAAACTAAAACTTAGACACTCAAAGGCTTTTACCACTGTCACCTGTCACCTGCTATAGCTTACGTTGCAACAAAAAACCCCAGCGGTACAGCTGAGGTCGTTGGGAGAAGATCAAATGTCAACAATAGAAAACCGATGTCAGTATTTCTTAACTAGTACCAAGAACCACCATGACTAAAACGATGATTTATCGTGCAGTAACTAGACCGATTTGTTGAGATGGACGGACTAATTACCCCTGGGTTTCAATCGTTTAGTCCTTGAGTATGCCGTTCTCTTCGATTTAGTAGTTGGTATTAGTTAACTTATGTTAACAATGTTAACAACTTCTTTACATTTTGTCAACAGATGATAAAACGTAGACTCTAAAAGACTTTTATTCCTGTCATCTGTCACCTGTCACCTTTCACCTGTCTACCTGCTTAACTTTTAACGAATGTCCATTCCAGCACATTGATGGGAGCTTGACGAAGAGCTTGAGAAAGTTCTTGACAGTGGTTAAACTTGACCTGAGACAAACTACAGGCTTCGACATTGACTGTAAATTGTTCATTTTCAAAAGGCCAGGGTTGAACAGTTACTAAACCATCGCGGTGTTGCATAATGTCATAACGTTTTCCATCATGGCCTGGACTAATTTCTAGCCATCGTTCATCAGCTGGTAGTTCTTGTTGACAAAGGATCAAAGACAGGCGATCGCACCATTGCATAAAAGCATAAGCTGCATCTATCTGTTCCTGCGCGATTCCTAATTCTGTCTGCAAATGCTGTTGGCGCTTAAGTTGCTCATCTAGAAATATATCTAATTCTTCCAGTTGACCGCGCCGAGGTTCATTAATACGGCTAATGTGCTTGGAAATTAATAAAGCCACCCATCTACCCCGGTAAAGAGCATTTTCTGCCAAACTAGCCATTTTGGGGATATCTATATCTGTACTCAGCATAAAATCCATTGGCGCACCTGCGTCAGTTAGATTGTCTTCCTCCCATTCTTTTTCTAAATCATCATGGTGAGAAATTGCGGCTAAAGTTTCATACAATCTAGCGGGAGCATTTTGGCGTTGCCATTGTCCTGCTAATTGAGCCGCAAGTAAAGCATGAGCGCGATGGTAAATGATTTCCCAACCATTTTTTGTGGGATTGACAATCATAGTAATTCGTAATTCGTAATTCCTAATTCATAATTAATAAATTTAAATAGGGGTGGAAAAATCCACCCTAAGTAATGCAAAACTGCGGCTTAATTACAATCTGCCTCTTATCAAGTTCGAGATTCTAAAGGATTGGCAACGTAATTAAATGTGGGTTCGGAGTTCCAAGGGCCACGCTGTTCTTGGTCAGTCCCATTTGTTGATAAGTTGTAATACAGAGAGACAGTTTCATCTGGTTGAACATTACCAAATAAAGGATCAGTTAACTTACCCAAAGAATCTAGAGCTTTCATAAACATTTGGGTATGAGAAATTTCTCTTGTTAAAAGATGAACTAAAGTATTTTTAGTTCCCTGATCTGTTGCTAATTTGATTAACTCCTCGTAGGTTTGACGAGCGCCAGCTTCTGCGCCAATATTAGCACGTAAATCACGGACAACATCACCACCTTCATTCAGGTAATTTGCAGTCCAAGCATGACCTTGACTATCAAGAAAATGGGGACCAATGCCACGAAGTGCGAAAAGAGTGCTTTTGTAAGCTTCGGTTTGGTCGGTATTTTTGGTATGAGCTTCAATGAGTTTAGCAACCATTTCTAAATGACCGAATTCTTCAATGGCAATATCTTGGAGCATATCCCGAATGCCTGGATTTTCGACATGAAAAGATTGCACCCAATATTGCAAAGCTGCTGTTAGTTCTCCTGTTGCACCACCAAATTGCTCTAGGAGTAATTGAGCAAAACGTGGGTTAGATTCATCAACTTGGACAAAATGAATTGGTTCTTTTTTGTGAAAAAACATACAATTAATTAAAGATTCAAAATTCAAAATTCAAAATTCAAGACTTATGATCGATTTAAGCTCTGCTACTTCGTTGGAATAGCGCCCATAAATAAATTGCTATGACAGAGCCAATGATTGCTACCACAACTCCAGGAATACTTAAAGTAGCAGTCGCAAATTGTAGAGTACCTGTGCGGAATATCGTAAACAAAGTTCCACCGATAAAAGCACCAACAATACCCAAAATTATTGTTGAGAGAATACCGCCGCCTTGATAACCTGGATAAAGAGCTTTGGCGATCGCACCAGCTAATAGTCCTAAAATTACCCAAGCAATAATATTAATCATTGCTGATTGACCTCTAAAATTTAGTTCGTATCAATTTTATCTATGATCAAAAGTTGTTATTTCTATCAAATGATAGATTCATGTCCATCAAAAGGTGGAAATAATTGATATTTATTTGCAAAATATATGCTTAAAAATAACCCCGACTTCTTCAAGAATTCGGGGATATGTCCGGGTTTTTCATAAAGGAAAGAGGATTGGTTTTACCAATTCCCAATTACCAATTCCCAATTACCAATCACCCATTACCAATCACCATATTTAAATTGCACGAGAGAATTTTGTTGCTCTAGTTCTGCTATGGGTATCGAAATTAACAGCAATGTTTCGCACCAGCAATCTACCAGTATCAGTGATTTGGATTTCGTCGGCTAATAAATTTACAAGTCCATCATTTTCTAGGGGTTTTAACTCTTCTAGTTCCTGAGAAAAATATCCATCAAAATTGATGTGATATTTACGTTCAATGTCTGACTTATGTAGCTGAAAGTGAGACATAATGGACATAATTACATCCCGTCTGATGATGTCATCTGGGGTTAATTTAATGCCTTTACTGGTGGGAATAACACCTGCTGAAATAGCTTGATAATAGTCCTTTAATCCTTTATGGTTTTGGGCATAGGCATCTTCTAGCATACTAATAGATGTAGCACCGAAGCCAAAAAGTTCTGTTTCTGCGTGGGTGGTATAACCTTGGAAGTTACGTTTTAAAGTACCATTGCGTTGAGCGATCGCTAATTCATCATCATGTTTAGAAAAATGATCCATCCCAATAAACAGATACTTGTTACTTGTTAACTCCTCAATAGTCATTTTGAGAATATCTAACTTTTCCTGTGCGCTGGGTAATGTATTTTCAGAAATTCTTTTCTGCACAGGTTTCATCCAAGGTACATAGGCAAAATTAAACACCACAATTCGGTCAGGATCTAAAGCGATAGTCTTTTTGACCGTTTCCTGAAAAGTATGCAGAGTTTGGTAGGGTAAACCATAAATTAAGTCTACATTGATACTAGCAAAATTAGCATCCTTAATCCAATCCATTGCATCAAACAGCATTTTTTCTGGTTGGATACGGTTTACTGCTTCTTGCACTTCTGGGTTAAAGTCTTGGATACCAAAACTTATACGATTGAAGCCAATATCTCTCAGAAATCGAATGTATTCTTTATTGATGTAACGGGGGTTAATTTCAATCGAGACTTCTGCTTGTGAATCAATAGTGAAATAACGATTAATTTTATTCCACAAAAATTCCACTTGGTGCATATCTAAATAATTCGGTGTACCTCCACCCCAATGCACTTGAAGCACTTTTCTGCTTGTATCAATCAATTCTGTGGTGTTGTGAATTTCTTGTACCAAATTTTGTAGATAAGGTTTGGCAATATTCTTGTTATTAGAAATTACCGTATTACAGCCACAGAAATAACAAGCAGTCTGACAAAAAGGAATGTGGAAATACAAAGAGAGAGGTGTTTGACGTTGATTTGAGGTAATGATGGATCTTTCAAAGTCTTGGGCGGTGAATGTTTCACTTAACTCTGTAGCGGGTGGGTAACTGGTGTATCTGGGTGCGCGGGTGTCATACTTTTTAATCAGGTCCAGATCAAATTTTACACCAGGTAATAGAAAGACCATTAAAACCTCCGAGTGACTTTTAATTTACTGCTAGTGATTGTAGGAATTTGGGATTTTTGATGGGAATAATGATGCTTATTTTTCCCAATTGATTGTTGTAAGATTGGCAATTTTTTATTACAAAGTGCCAATATATTTGTATGTTTCAGATGCCAATACTGAAACGAACTAGCTAGGACTTACCTGAAGAAACCCGGTGTTGATTAAAAATACTATATCAAACTAGGTCGTTATATGTAGCTCGACCTAAAGCTTGAATTAAAATAGGTTCTAATTCTTTAATTATCTCCATATTCAAGGAGAAAGCATAATTAGCTTCCGCAACAATTTTGTCAGCACTAGTATCATCAACGGGTACGGTATCTAATGCTTGACGATACTTGTTTTTGAATGCTTGTTTATCAGGAATTTGCTCGAAGTTGTAAAACTCAGTTCCTTCATATCCAGATAGTTTTAAGGCTGACTGAGCAATTTTTTGTAGCATTTGTCCACCAGAAAGATCACCCATATAACGAGTATAGGTATGACCTAATAACAAAGCAGGTTCATGGGTAGATAGTTGGTGAATACGGGCAATGTAATTTTGAGTAGCTGCTGATGGTTTAATGAAGTGTCGCCATAGATTACCATAGTAAAATAGCATATCTTTTTCTAGAGATGCTTGGCGATTTAGTTCAGGAAAATACATGACACTAATTACAGGATGTTGTTTATGCTTCTCAATTGCTGCTTCTAGTTCACTGTAAACAAAATACAGGTTACTCAAAAATTTACTAAAGCATTCTCTATCAACAACTCCTTTGACAAAACATTTCATAAAACCGACATTTTCAGCGTCTGTATGAGCTTGTTGAGTACCAGAACGCAGTTTGATGGCTAAATTATTACTCATTGTTGCTTCCTTCATGTTCACGCGCAAATTTGCTCAATAGTCATCGACTTGTTTATCAGTTCGCCGTCGATACCACAGCCAGAAAATTGCTATTGTAGAGATGTGGTGTTCTGCACCAATCTATCCAGCAAGCACCAATGCCGATATAGATTCATGGCTATTTTTATCTCTTACAAAATATTTAACTATTAATCTTCTTATTAATATAAAGATATTCATATTTCTTTAGACTTTCGTGAGTACAATTACTCTATATAAAAAATGTCTGAATCAGGATTTACAGGATATCACGATTTTTATGATTAAATTTTGAATTATTAAGGGTTTTCGATTATAATCAAATAAAAAAGGATACCATCATGAATACATCTGTCAAAACCCAACAGCTGCAAAAATAAAAATGAGTAAGTAGATATATCAAAATTTAATTGCCATAATTAAAACAGTAAATTCAATCACTATTAAAACTATGAAATTTACGAATTTAAAACTTACCTTTGTTTTCATTCTAGCCAGTTGCATCTTTTCCCAACCTGGTTACACCCAAGATACCGCAGCAAAAACATCTAAACTAACTCAAGAAGCGACAAGATTACGTCAACAAGGTACAACAGGATTACAAACTTTTCTCAAATCTCATATTAACGATTTAACATCACCACAAATCAAAACAGCTTTAGACCAATTATGTCAACAAAGAGATTGTTATGCTTCTAAATTGTATTGGTACACTGATTTAGAACAAGCTAAAGCTGCGGCAAAAATTAGTGGTAAACCCATTCTTTCTTTACGGTTGTTAGGTAGATTAGATACAGACCTCAGTTGTGCTAACAGCAGATTTTTTAGAGTCGCATTATATCCAAACGCGGAAATTTCTCAGTTATTAAGAGACAACTTTATTTTACACTGGCAAACAGTACGACCTGTTCCCAAAGTAACTATTGATTTTGGTGATGGACGCAAATTAGAAAGAACAATTACAGGTAATAGTATTCATTACATTTTAGATAGTTCTGGTCGTCCGATTGATGCTATTCCCGGACTTTATGGACCAAAGGCTTTTCTAAAACAACTTAAACAAGCAGAGGTCATAGCAACTGATTTGAATAAACGTAGCGGTACAGAATACGCAAATTTATTACAACAATATCATCTGCGTCGTCTTGATAATATTCAGAATCAATGGAGAGAAGATTTATCAAAATTGGGTATTCAATCTCCACCTGAGTTAGTAACATCCGTTAATAATTCTACTTCACCTCCTAGCGCGAGAGTTGCAGGTTCTCTGGCAGTTTCTAAGGCGCGTGTAGAAACACCAATTATCAATGCTATTCAACCAGAAACTTTAGATAATACACCTAATCCTTTAGCAATTATTGACCAACCAACTTGGAATAGATTAGCTCAATTATATCAGGCTGATGCTAAACTTGATGGCAATAGCATTGCTTTAATTCATGCTAAACAATTACCAAATACAACAGACAGAAATAATTTATCCAGAGTAATTAGCAATTTTGAAACAGTCATGGCTTTAGATACAGTCAGAAATGAATATCTATTTCATAGACAAATTCATCAATGGTTTTTACAAGGAAATGCAACATCTGAGGTGAATAAATTTAATGAAAAAGTTTATGCTGAACTGTTTCTAACTCCTAGTTCTGATCCTTGGCTGGGTTTAGTGAATAATGATACTTATAGTGCAATTGATAATGGTGGAATTGTTGAGAATTCAACCTCAAGAAGCCGATAAAATTTCAGGCAATTGCTAAAACTAATCACGTGATTTTGTACAATTTATTTTCAATAATTTAACTGATGACTACTAATAACTATTCATGCTTAGATAAATTTACAAGCATAAAATAGTCAAAGGAGTATCATGGTCAAGTCTTTGGAAACTCCCCCAGTTGAGTTGTTGAAACCAGGTGTCAAAGCGCCTGTTCAAGAAACATTATTAACACCCCGTTTTTATACCACAGACTTCGATGCTGTGGCGAAAATGGATATTTCTGCTTATGAAGCGGAAATTAGGGCTGTAGTTGATGAACTCAAGGCTGATTATAACCGCCATCACTTTGTTCGTGATGATGAATTTAAACAATCTTGGGATCACATTCAGGGTGAAAAAAGGCTGGCTTTTATTGACTTTTTAGAACGGTCTTGCACTTCTGAATTTTCTGGATTTTTACTTTTTAAAGAGTTATCCCGTCGTATCAAAGATAGTAACCCATTGTTGTCAGAAGCATTTGAATATCTAGCGCGGGATGAAGCCCGTCATGCGGGTTTTTTGAATAAGTCAATGGCAGATTTTAATCTTTCCCTGGACTTAAGTTATCTCACCAAAAATCGTACTTATACTTTCTTTCCTCCAGAGTGGGTAATTTACACAGTTTACCTCTCGGAGAAAATTGGCTACTGGCGTTATATTTTAGTATATCGCCACATGGCAGAAAATCCAGAATTCCAGTTTTATCCTTTATTTAGAAAGTTTGAAAGCTGGTGTCAGGATGAAAATAGACACGGGGATTTCTTCAAGGCTTTGTTACGTTCTCAACCCCAATTATGGAATAATTGGAAAGCACGTTTATGGGTGCGATTCTTCTTATTAACTGTGTTTGTAACCCATACAATGACTGTGTTTGAACGGTCAACTTTCTATGAAATATTAGGAATTCATCCCCGTAAATACAATACTCAGGTAGTTACCGAAACCAACAAAACCGCAGCTAGGGCTTTTCCAGTTATTCTGGATACAAGTCATCCCTATTTCTTCTGGAATTTGGAACAATGTGCAATCAATAATCAGAAATTGATTGAACTCAATAACAGCAAAAAATTGGGAATTGTGAAGTTCTTCCAAAAAATACCATTGATTAAAAATATCGTCTGGTATATGTTGAAACTTTACCTAATTAAACCTATCGACACAGAAAAAACTCGTCAGACTGTTTGTTAATTTTAGTTGGGTTGTATTTTTGATAGTGTGAATTATTCTGAATTTTTAATCTCGCGTAAATCCTTATCAATTGATAATTGATAATTGATAATTGATAATTGTTTAATTCAAGGTTTAAAACCTCTCCTTTCAAGGAGAAAAAAATAAAAAAGTTCCTATTTCCTAAGTCTCTTACTTCTAGGGAGAGGTAATTGTCAATTGTCATCATCTCTCTGGCTGCTTTGAGAAGTTTGAGATGTTATTATTCCGCTTCTTTACATAAATTTATGTGTAATTTAATGCTATAAGCTGTAAAATCTTCATGTCCTAAAAATCCACAAGGTTATGAGGATTTTAATACAGGCTTATCGCTGGCTGATTTTATTAGTTGGTTTATTGGTTTGTTTAATTGCTGTTTTTGCAGGGTTTCAGGTGTTTGCTGGACAACCTCAACCACACAATGCAGTCATTTTCGTCACTGATGGTTTGCGACCGATGACTGTTAATTCTACTGATACTCCCACTTTACAGTCAATTCGAGAACAGGGTGTGAATTTTGTTAACAGTCATTCTCTGTTTCCTACTTTTACCACAGCTAATGCTTCTGCTATTGCTACAGGTCATTATCTCGGTGATACGGGAGATTTTAGCAATACTATTAAAGTTAAAGACCCAGTTAAAAGTGCTAAAAATAGTTTAGTGCCGTTTTTGGAAAATGACGCAGTTCTCAAAGAAGTTAACCAACAATTCGGTAATAATTTTCTGAATGAAGTCAGTCTTTTAGCTGTAGCGAAAAAATCCGGTTTTAGCACTGCGGCTGTGGGTAAATTAGGCCCAGTTTTAATTCAAGATGTAACTCAAGAACAAGGTGAACCGACTATCATTATTGATGATGCTACCGGGACATCTAGCGGAATTACTTTGAGTTCAGAAGTTAGTAAATTATTCACTAAAAATTCTTTACCTTTAGTCACTCCATCACGGGGAGAAAATGGCAAATCTGGTGATAGTAAAACTCCGGGTACGAAGGTAGCGAATATTGAACAACAAAAATATTTTGCTGATGTGACAACTAAGGTAATTTTACCGCTTTTCAAACAACGAAAAAAACCTTTTGTCTTGGTTTATTGGTCACGTGATCCCGATGGAACACAACACAATCATGGTGATAGTTTGAATCAGCTTGTTCCTGGTATCAATGGTGCTACTGTTCAAGCAGCAAGACGAAATGTTGATAATAATTTAGCTCAGATTCGCGCAACTCTCAAAAAATTAGGTTTAGAAAAAACCACCAATATTTTTGTCACTGCGGATCATGGTTTTTCCACAATTAGTAAAGAAAGTCAAACCAGTTATGCGGCAAGTCTCAGTTATGAAAATGTACCGACAGGGTTTTTACCTCCTGGTTTTTTAGGAATAGATTTAGGTCATGATTTAGAACTTTCTTTATTTAACCCAGATCAAGAAAATGCACTGGTTAAACCGACCCAGAGGCAATTTTCTAAAAATAGTATTTTAGGTAAAGACCCGCAAAATCCAGATATAGTTATTGCTGGTAATGGTGGTTCTGATTTAATTTATTTACCAAATTTACCAAATCCTAAAAATCAAAAAAATTACGCCAAAAAGATTGTTAATTCCCTACTTAAACAAGATTATGTGAGTGGTTTGTTTGTCAATGATGCTTTGGGAAATATTGCTGGTACATTACCTATGAGTGCGGTGAAATTGCAGGGAACAGCGCGAACTCCTACACCTACAATTGTAGTGAATTTCCGTTCTTTTGATACGGGTTGTGGAGTACCAACAGCTTGCGGTGTAGTTGTGGCTGATACTACTTTACAACAAGGACAGGGAATGCATGGAAGTTTTAGTCGTGCGGATACTTTTAATAACATGACTGCGATCGGACCCGACTTTAAAAAGCAATATGTTGATAAAGCACCTGTAAGTAATGCAGATGTGGCTGTAACTTTGGCAAAGGTATTAAATTTAAAAGTTCCTACTCAGGGTAAGCTGGTGGGAAGGGTGTTAAATGAGGCTTTACGTGGTGGTGTGAAAAAGGTAAATTTTCAGTCTCACGTTTTGGAATCTGCGCCGGCTGAAAATGGGTTAAAAACGGTTTTGAAATATCAGACTGTGGGTAATACTCGCTATTTTGATGTTGCGGGATTTCCTGGGAGGACTTTGGGGTTGTAATTGCCTTAATCACGGATTTACAGGATTTTAGGATGAACAGGATGTGGTTATAATTGATTTGAGGAAGATTTCAAAAATCTAACCTAGATATTAAATCATGTTCATCCTTTAATCAAAAAGACCCTGTTATAACATTAATATAGATATAGGAATCTGGTTTGATATCTGAAATTATCTATGTAGGCAGGCAAGAGGCACTCATGCAAGAGGCAAAAGGGTTTCAGAGAATTTAGGTATACGGAGTTTTTTTCAAAAATCAAATATGAGTCCTATATGAAATGAAATACCAGATTTCTCGCCATGCACAAACAGAAATGGAAAGACGACAGATTTCTGTTTCCTTAGTTGAATATGTTTTGGAAAATCCTCAACAAATAATACTAGAAAGAGAAGGAAGAAAAGTATATCAATCGAAAATTGATTTTGGCAATGGTAAACTTTTCTTACTGCGTGTTATTGTTGCAGATGATGTTGACCCCAAAGTTGTGGTTACTGTTTACCGTACTAGCAAAATTGAGAAATACTGGAGAGAAGTATGAAAATAACATACAATGCAGAAGTTGATGTTTTAAGAATCATATTCAGTGATGTGCAAGTTGAAGAAAGTGATGAAGAAAAACCAGGAATCATTTTAGATTATGACGAATTTGGGAATATGATCGGAATTGAAATACTAGATGCTTCTAAACGTATGGATAATCCTTGTTCAGTAGAGTATTCTGTTAGTAATTCTTAGGTAAATTCTCAATCCTGTTCATCCTAAAATCCTGTAAATCCTGATATGCCTTACGCCACGCTACGCTATCAGACAAGCCTTAGTAAAATTTATTACCTAATCCCTAGCCCAAACAATAACCATCTATACATTACCAGCTGGATAGAGATAAAATTGAAAAGTATCCGGCATTTGCCCTCACGGAGATTTTGGCCTGATGTTGCTGTGCCTCAGAATTGAGAATTTTGCCCTCATCGACCAACTGGAATTGGATTTTGGCGCTGGGTTGAATGTGTTGACAGGGGAAACAGGCGCGGGAAAGTCGATTATTCTAGATGCGATTGATGCGGTTTTGGGTGGGAAAGTCTCTAGTCGTGTGATTCGCACCGGCACTAGTCGCGCTTTGGTAGAAGGAACTTTCAGTGTCAATCCTTTTTTGGCTGCTTGGTTGAGTGAACAAGAAATTGATTTAATTGATGATAATGCTGTAGTTATTAGTCGAGAAATTGCCGTTACTATCAGTAATATCCGCAGTAGATCGCGAGTAAATGGAGTGTTAGTAAATCGGCAAATTATGGGAAGTTTGCGGGATCACTTGGTGGAAATTACCGCCCAAGGTCAAACGGTACAAGTGGGACAATCTGCCCAAGTCAGAGATTGGTTAGATTTATATGGTGGTGATGCTTTAATTCAACAACGGCAAAAAGTGGCTGTTGCTTATAGTGCATATCAACAAGCACACCAAACTTTGGAAAAACGCCGCACTTCGGAAAGAGAACGTTTACAACAACTCGATTTACTCACCTATCAAGTTCAAGAATTGAGTGCCGCGAATCTCGATGATCCGCAAGAAATGGAACAATTAACCCAGGAAAGGGAACGCCTCAATCATGTTGTTGATTTGCAACAAATGAGTTATAAAGTTTATCAAGCTTTGTATCAAAATGAAGATGAAACTCCTACGGCGGCTGATTTATTAGGAGATAGTGAATCAATCTTAAATCATATTGTCGAGTTTGACTCTCAACTCCAACCTATTTTAGAATTAGTGCGCGATGCAGTCGCCACAGTGATGGAAGTGGGCAGACAAATTAGCATTTATGGAGAAAGTTTAGAAGCTGATCCACAGCGGTTAGAGGAAGTAGAAGAACGGATTCGGGAATTAAAACAAATTTGTCGCAAATATGGACCAACTCTGACAGAAGCGATAGCTTATTATGAACGCATTCAGATAGAATTAGCAGAACTAAATAACAGCGAACAATCAATTGAAACTTTAGAACAACAAGAACAAGTTTGTTTACAATATCTCAACCAACTTAGTCAAAAATTAACCCAACTGCGTCGTCAAACTGCGGCTAATTTAGAATCTCGCTTGTTGGCTGAACTCAAACCTTTGGCAATGGAAAAGGTAAAATTTCAAGTGGAAATTGCGCCTAGTTCACCAACAGCAATGGGTGCAGATAAAATTACCTTTATGTTTAGTCCTAACCCTGGTGAACCCATACAACCGTTAACAGAAATTGCTTCTGGTGGGGAAATGAGCAGATTTTTATTGGCATTAAAAGCTTGTTTTAATCAAGAAGATGGTGCGGAAACAATGGTATTTGATGAAATTGATGTCGGTGTATCTGGAAGAGTTGCCCAAGCTATTGCGGAAAAATTACACCAACTGAGTCAAAATCAACAGGTATTATGTGTGACTCATCAGCCTTTAGTAGCAGCAATGGCAGATAGACATTTCCGGGTGGATAAACAAGTAATTAATAAAAATGGTAACACTGAAGAACGTACTGTTGTAAGAGTTACTAATTTGGATAATTTAAGTACCCGTCGGGAAGAATTAGCACAGTTAGCAGGTGGTAAATCAGGTAACGAAGCGATCGCGTTTGCTGAGTCATTGTTGCGACACGCAACTAATCATCGTCAACAGGAAGGGTAAACAGCAACCCTGATACTATTAGTTACTTACTATCAATGTAATGTTCAGGATTTATGAAATTTGTATGTAGAATCCCCAACCCGAAATTAGAGCGATCGCACTATTTAACAGCAGCAGCTTCTAACCTGTCCAATCTAAAATCTTGAATTTTGTTAGCTGCCACAACTTCCTGCCTGATTAACTTCACCTCAGACTCTATCTGGTGAAGTTTAGTCCCGGCTGCAAAACCACCCGTAAGGAGGTAAAGCCCTGATTGTGCAGCAATGCAAGTCAGGGTGATTAATATCGCTATTCGCTCATTGTTCATAATTTCTGGAAAAGTTGAAAGCGTTAAATCTGAGCGAGAATTTCGTCAATCTTGGTTTCGATTCTGTCAAGGTCAACATCCAAAGTATTGATATCCGGACCATCGTATTGATAAATACCAATGGTGATATCCTTAAACCATTTCGGTGGCTGGATGGTTACTTTGTAATCACTTTTCACCTCATCAAAACAAATCAAATTTCTCTCACCCAGAAACAAGGGTTTTTTCTCCTCCGAGAGAGAATCACCCAGGGACGTAACTATAATTTTGCTTAGTGTACCTGCGAACTCCCAAATAGCGCCCGCAGGAACAGAGGTACTAACAGCAACTGATATTACCTGACTATCAAAAACTATAGGTACAATAAGTCTTGTGAGTCTAGCGCAAATTTCCTCTCCATCATCGGTAGTAAAACAAGTTGGAGGAATAGAGACGGTGTAAGCCAACGAAAAATTGACAGGGTTATTTAACTCCAATTGCCTCAAAGTCCAGCCCTCATAATCAACTCAGTGTGGTTTAAAAATTCCCCTACTAATTCATAGGGGTTAGGGATGTCGAAGAATTGCAGCTTGTCGCAATAATCCCGTAGAGAAATGTCACTATTCAGCCACTGTCTCCCAGCCTTGTTGATGCCCATCATGTTCTGAAACTCTTCATCGCTGGCATCAACATCAATATCAACCGACAACAAATCAATATCGTCATCCGGGACCCAGATATAACCTTCTCTTTGGGCAATCTCACTCACAAGGTTTAGCCCTCCGGAGTAAATTTGTAGGATTTCTTAACAGTGGCGGTACTACTATTTTTCCAGGCATTAGCACCGTTCGCCTTGGTTTTGATGTCGTTAACCGCAGTGTCGTAATCGTCAGTCATGGTTTTCCCCCCAAAGGGCATGGAAACGGTATCACTTGACGGTTTCTTGTATTTTCTTTTCGTAATTCTGGAAACTCTGTCTACAAATGACTCACGATTCGTAAAAGAAAGTTTAGCGAATTTGTATCTGGGATTGGTTAATATTACTGGAGTAGTCCCGGTTGCCGTTGCGAAATACTGCCCAGATAGTGCAGTCCGCAAGGCACTGGCGACATCTGACCCAACGGCAGTACCTTGAGTTGCACTCAAGATTTTTGTGGTTTCAATATATGTAACAATGGTGCCGGTGGCGTTGAACGGAATTACAAACCCACCGACCAAAACTGGTTTAGCACGACTAGTGGCAATGTTCGGAATAGCATCATAAAGAGCCTGTTTTGCATCAGGGCTTAATGCCTTCCATGCTTTGTAATTATCATAAGCAGCCTTTTGTGATTCATATCGTTCTAATTCTCTAAAACTCATAACCTGTATCTTGTGGATAATTTCTCAACCCACCATAAACCATATTTTTCCATCAACTTTTCTGGTGAAACCTATTAGGTTTTCACCAAATTTTCTAATCAAAGTTTGGACACGATTTCACAGCCACTCAACTAAACTCTGATTTCTCAGTGTGGTATCTATCAAAAAAATTGGGTTGATCAAGTTTCCCAATGAAATGTAAGCATATCTGAATCGTAGAACTGCTACGGGTCTGTATCTTCTGTTTCTGCGTGATTTACCAAGTATTGTAGTAGTGCCAGATGTGGTTGATGTTGTACTCGCCTTGTCTGGGTCATTTACCACAATGTGACTATCACCCCGATAAGTCACATCAATTGCGTTACACATCTTAGAATAAATACTTACTGCATCAGCCTTAGAGTTAACCAGCAAATAATTACCTCTAGGAAAGCCATTTTCAGGGTCAGTGTAACTCGCTGACATATTCCCCGTAGTATATGTAATTCCTTTTTTATTATCCAAAAATAAAGTTTTAATTTCATTCGCAATCGCCACCATATCATTATTGGTAATAGCTGGTTGCACACCATCGGTAGAACATGAAAATTTCATCAATCGACAACTTTTTTCATGCTCAATTAATGGCTCATCTGTTGGTTGTGCCGATGCGTCTTGAGAGAAATGAATAAACAATTGAGGATGTCCAGCAACAGGTGGAGCCGTATCAAACTTATCACCATAGACAACAGCTAAATTCTTTCTACCATAACCCATTACATTGAAAAACAAGTTATGACGCATATTCATCATCGCGTCATTATCATTATCATCAATTCGACAAGCTAATTTTAAAGATGCACGTGGCGAATTTAAATCACCATTTCCAGAAACATCCCTAAAATATCTATCTACCCTGCGATTAAACTCTGTTTTGTATGTTTGTTGGAGATGTTCAAACGGGCTAAACCCATCCGGTAATGTCATTCTAGATCCTCCCCGTCAAACAAATCTGAAAACTCAAATGGTACGGGTTGAGAATCGGCTTTACCCTGTGTTTCCTTAGCTTTCACTTCATCAGGCTCAGGAATAGGAGTAGCCTTATTCTCTGGCTTACCATCCTCTTTAACCGCCTTCACAAATTCAGTAGAAGCATTAGTTAATT
>NZ_LUFH02000209.1 GCF_001586785.1 Sphaerospermopsis aphanizomenoides BCCUSP55 | reverse complement strand
ACACCCCACACCCCACACCCCACACCCTATTCCCTATTTATGAATTCCGCTGCAACTACCCCCAGGCCAAAAGTACCCCGTCCTCGTCCGAGCGATCGCCGTCAAAAACGCAAAAAAGCACGAGTCAGTACCAAAGGACTCTACACCAGGGCAATTAGAGAAACCTTTGTCAAACTACATCCTCAATATGCTATTAAAAATCCCGTTATGTTCTTGGTCTGGCTGGGAACTATCATCACCCTAGCTACCACAATTTACCCACCTTTATTTGGGCCTGTCACCCAGAAAAACCCCCAACTTTTCAACGGCTTATTAACAGTAATTTTGTTTTTGACAGTTCTGTTTGCAAATTTTGCCGAAGCACTGGCAGAAGGAAGAGGTAAAGCCCAAGCGGATGCCTTACGTTCTACTAGAACAGAAACCACCGCCAAAAAAATAGTTGTTGATGGCACAATTACAGAAATTCCTTCCACTAGCCTCAAACAAGGTGATACAGTCTACGTCGTTGCTGGTGATATTATTCCCGCCGATGGTGAAGTTATCCTCGGCGTTGCTTCCGTAGATGAATCAGCAATTACTGGTGAATCTGCCCCAGTCCTGAAAGAATCAGGTTCAGACGTTGCTAGTTCCGTTACTGGTGGTACACGCATCATCTCCGATGAGTTAATTATTCGCATTACTGCTGATCCCGGTAAAGGATTTATTGACCGAATGATTGATTTAGTGGAAGGGGCGGAACGCACTAAAACACCTAATGAAATTGCTTTAACAGTATTATTAGCAGTTCTGACAATCGCCTTTTTTATTGTTGTTGCTACCTTACCAGCCGCTGCCTACTATGTTAAAAGTCCGGTCAGTATACCTATACTAATTGCTCTGTTAGTGGCATTGATCCCCACTACTATCGGCGGTTTACTCAGTGCTATTGGTATCGCTGGGATGGATAGAGTCGCCCAATTTAACGTGATTGCTACTTCTGGCAGGGCTGTAGAAGCCTGTGGAGATATCAATACCTTGGTTTTAGATAAAACAGGTACAATTACCCTGGGCAACCGTTTGGCAGAAGCTTTTATTCCCATTAATGCTCACTCAATGTCAGAAATTGCCAACGTTGCTTTAGCTGCTAGTATCTTTGACGATACTCCCGAAGGTAAATCTATCGTCCGACTAGCGGAAAAATGTGGGGCAAAATTTGATATTGACCGCAAAAAATGTCAAAGTGTGGAATTTTCAGCCAAAACCCGCATGAGTGGCACGAATTTACCTGGTGGCCATGAAGCACGCAAAGGTGCAGTAGGAGCAATTAAAGGTTTTGTTCGTTCTCGCAATGGACGTGAAACCCCAGAATTAGATGCTGCTTATGAAGAAGTTTCCCACCAAGGAGGTACACCTTTAGCGGTTTGTTTGGATAATGAAATCTATGGTGTAATTTATCTCAAAGATATTGTTAAACCTGGTATCCGCGAACGTTTTGAGCAACTGCGGCGGATGGGAGTGCGGACAGTGATGCTGACTGGAGACAACCGCATCACAGCTTCTGTTATTGCTAGAGAAGCGGGAGTGGATGAATTCATTGCCGAAGCTACACCAGAAGATAAAATCAGTGTTATTCAACGGGAACAAGCAGAAGGCAAACTGGTAGCGATGACAGGAGACGGGACTAATGATGCACCTGCTTTAGCCCAAGCTAATGTGGGCGTAGCTATGAATACAGGAACTCAAGCTGCTAAAGAAGCCGCTAACATGGTGGACTTGGATTCTGATCCCACAAAACTAATTGATATCGTCAGTATTGGTAAACAATTGCTGATTACTCGTGGCGCATTGACAACTTTTTCTATCGCCAATGATATTGCTAAATATTTTGCAATTCTCCCAGTGATTTTTGCGGCTGCTAATCTCAACAGCTTGAATATTATGAGATTAACCAGTGTTAATTCTGCGGTACTGTCAGCATTGATTTACAATGCTTTAATTATTCCGGCTTTGATACCCTTAGCATTGAAGGGTGTTAAATTTCGACCTTTGACTGCTAATCAACTTCTACAACGCAATATTTTGGTCTACGGCTTGGGTGGGGTAATTGCTCCATTTATTGCTATTAAATTAATAGATATGTTGATTACATTAGTGGGTTTGGCTTAGGAATAGGGTGTGGGGTGTAGGGTGTAGG
>NZ_LUFH02000208.1 GCF_001586785.1 Sphaerospermopsis aphanizomenoides BCCUSP55 | reverse complement strand
ACTGCGACTCATTTTCCTCTTCCTCCCCTGCTTCCCCTGCTTCCCCTGCTTCCCCTGCTTCCCCTGCTTCCCCTGCTTCCCCTGCTTCCCCTACTTCCTCATTTTGCGCCTTTGCGTCTTTGCGTGAGATAATATCCGACAGATCAAACGTCACCGTCACACTAGCTTCCAAAGCCGAACGTCCCTTATGCTTTTGGGCATTATTCACCAAATCTGGTAAACGTTCAGCCCGCATTCCTTTAGAACTAGCTAGTCCTAAACAAAACAGCAAAGCATCGAGAATATTTGATTTACCAGAACCATTTGGCCCAGATATGACAGTACACCCCGGCAGCAAAGGGACAGCAGTCGTCCCGCCGAAGGATTTAAAATTAGTAAGTTCAACGCGCTTGATATGCACCATTATGGGCGCTACTTCACTATTAACCGATGTTTAAAGAACAAGTGTATCAATTATTTTAATAGATTCAACTGTTGAGGAGAAGGAATTTTATCAATTTTAGATTTTAGATTTTGGATTTTGGATTGAAAAACTCTTGCGACATAATATCCTTTTGTTCTGACTTTTTGCCTATTCCCTAATCAATATGAAACAATATTACCAAGATTTTTTAATTCGTGATTGGCAATCTAAATATCGCACACCAGCCGCAACAGTCATTAGTTCCGTCTTATCAGAATATGGTTTGGGTTGGGAACCGAACGAGGCGGATAGAGATGTGTTAGAAGTCGAGCAATATTACATACACACTGGAGGTGAGTTTTGGGTAATTGAACACCAAAACCAAATAGTTGGTACGGGGGCATATTACCCAATTCCACGGGGACAGAAAGCTGTAGAAATCCGTAAAATGTATCTTTTACCCAGGGCGCGGGGTTTTGGTTTAGGAAAGTATTTATTACAACAACTAGAAATATCTATAGCTAAACGTGGTTTTGAGCAAATTTGGATTGAAACAGCCAGTGTCTTAAAAGAAGCAGTCCAAATTTATGAACATAATGGTTATATACCCTCCACCGGTGTAGAAACACAACGTTGCGATCGCGTTTATGTTAAATATCTTATTTGATAGTTGATAGTTGATAGTTAAGAGTTTTTACCAATTACCAATTACTAATTACCATGTTTAAAAATTTACTCAATTTGTTTTTACAGAACAATTGCCCTATCTGCCAGAGAAGCACAAAACAACAAATTTGTCAATATTGTAATAAACAATTACAAAGCTGCCATCTGCAAAACCCTAATCATTCATGGAAAGAACCTTTACCCGTGTTTAGTTGGGGAAGTTATGGAGGTGCGGTAAAAAGAGCGATCGCAGTCATGAAATATGAAAACCACCCGGAAATTGGGCGAATTTTAGGTAATTATTTGGGAGAGTCTTGGTTGTTAAATACTCCTTCATTAAATAAAAAACCTGTAATTGTACCCATACCACTCCACGCCAAAAAACTGAAAGAGAGAGGCTATAACCAAGCTGCACTCATAGCTGAAGGTTTCTGTCAAACAACTGGGTTAAAATTACAATCAAATGGTTTAGCGAGAATTAAAGAAACTAAAGCCCAGTTTAGTGTATCTGGTTCTGAGAGAGAACAAAACCTAGCAGATGCTTTTTCTTTAGGACAAGATTTTCGCCGTCGTCAACCAGATGCACCAGTATTGTTAATGGATGATATTTATACCACAGGTGCAACTGCCAAATCTGCTGTTTACGCGCTTAATCAAAGCAACATTTCTGTCATTGGTATAGCTGCTGTGGCTGCAACTGGTTCAAGATAGATTCAGACCAGAGTTTATGGTCAATTCGGGGTTGAGAAATCTATAATTAGCTACACTACCCTGTATTTTAGGGAATACTGTTTTAATTTATGAATAAAGCTTTTGTAGTAGCTTTGAGAAAAATTATTATCTTTCCTATCACATTGTTGACGATGGGTGTCTGTATTAATAAAGCTTATGCTCAAGATAATACTCCAAAAAATACTATTATTAACAGCAGTAACTTATATAAACCAATTCCTATTAATGGCAGTACAGAAATTTCTGATAAATTATCAGCCCAAGATATTCCCACTGGTCAAGGGGGATTTGCCCGTGATTATACCGTCAAGTTAAGCAAAGGTGATAATTTAGCAATTGATTTGTCTTCTGAGAACTTTGACACCATCATTACACTGTTAGCACCCAATGGTTCGACAGTGGCAGAAAATGATGATGGTCCCGATGGCACAAGTAATTCTCTCTTGTTTACCCGCATCACCGAAACAGGAAATTACATTGTTCGCGTGCGGTCTTTTGGGGAAACTGGGGTGGGTAAGTTTCAATTGAAGGTGACAAAATTGCAAGCAGTGAAATAATTCGTAATTCGTAATTCGTAATTCGTAATTCGTAATTATCAATTTTCTTTCCTACACCCCACACCCCACACCCCACACCCCACA
>NZ_LUFH02000207.1 GCF_001586785.1 Sphaerospermopsis aphanizomenoides BCCUSP55 | reverse complement strand
CCCTCAACCCGCTGGTCTTTGCGGGTGCCGACCGGATCTGTGCCTGGATGCGGGCGAACCCGAATTGGAGGGATTGGTTCGAGGGCGCCGGATCCCGTCCCTTCGCTGCCCTTCAGGCTGACCTTGATGAGGCGCGGAAGCGCGTAGAGGCCAAGGCTGCAGCCCGCAAGACCTTTGCTCCGGCTGAGCTCGTGCGGAAGTTCCCGCTCTTTTCCGCCCTCAGCGAGGAACAGCAAGAGGTCCTCATCCTTCACTTCGAGCCGAAGTCGGCTGCCCCCGGCGAACGAATCATCCGGATGGGTGATGCCGCAGATTCGATGTATTTCATTGCCGAGGGCGAGGTCGAGGTCTGCGTGGGCGACCGGGAGTTCAAGCTCGGCGCCGGAAACTTCTTCGGGGAAATGGCCCTCATCACCGGAGAGCCGAGGTCGGCCGATGTCACGGCGATCGACTTCTGCCGGTTCGCCACCCTTCGGGCCAGGGACTTCCGAAGCTTCCTCAACCGGTATCCGGAGATCCGGCGCCGGATCGCTGAGATGGCGGAGGAAAGGCGCCGCATCAACAGCGTTGCCGCGCCGGATTCCCAGGACTCCGCGCCGGCCGATGGCTCTGCCAAGGCGTGACAAAAATCCGCGCGGAAAGACTTGCCGGGTGCGCTTTCCTTGCTATTCTGCGCATCCCGTCGGCTGGGTAGCTCAGTTGGCAGAGCAGAGGACTGAAAATCCTCGTGTCGGGGGTTCGATTCCCTCCCCAGCCATTTCTTCAATCCCCCCTTCGAAAAATTGCCTGCCCATCGCGGACCTGTCCGCGGCATCGTCATTACTCCGAATCATGAAAAAGACCCTCTTGTTTTCCGCCCTGCTCCTCTCGGCTTTTCTTCCGTTCGCCGGGGCTCAAACCACCGAGCAGCGCCAGTCCTCCCTGACTCCTGAGAAAGTTTTGAAAACCCTTCTGGCTGGCAACGAACGCTTCATGGACGGACAGGTCCACGGGCACCAGGATATCACCGCCAGGCGGGTGGCCACGGCGCAGGGTCAGTATCCCAAGGCGGTGATCCTCTCCTGCCTGGACTCCCGCATTCCCGTCGAGCAGGTCTTTGACCTCGGGATCGGGGACATCTTTGTCGGCCGCGTGGCCGGCAACGTCCAGGATAACGATCAGCTCGGTTCGATGGAATTTGCAACCAAGCTGGCCGGAGCCAAGCTGGTCATGGTTCTCGGCCACACCGGCTGCGGGGCCGTGCGCGGCGCCTGTGCGGATGCGAAACTCGGCCACCTCACCGGGCTTCTTCAAAAGATCCGCCCGGCTGTCAGGGCTGTGAAGGCGGAAACCCCGGGTCAGAAAGCTTCCACCGACCCGGAGTTTGTCGACAAGGTCGCCGCAGAAAACGTGCGCCTGACAGTCGACAGCATCCGCAAGCAAAGCCCGATTCTCGCGGAGTTGGAGCGCTCCGGGCAGATCAAGATTGTTGGCGGGATGTATGATCTCGAGACTGGGAAGGTCTCGCTGGTGAAGTGAGCGGCAGGGACGACCCGCCAGCTCAGGCCGCCTGAGATCAGGAGTTGATCGGCTCGCGGCCCCGCATGGCGGTCGGGACGAAGACGTGCGCCATTCCAGCTGCCTCGGCTGCGGCAATTCCGGTCGGGCTGTCTTCAAAGACCACGCATTGGTCCGGCGGCACCTGAAGGCGCCTCGCGGCCTCCAGAAACGGATCCGGGGCCGGCTTGCCGTGGACGTAGTCCTCCGCGCAAACCACGGCATCGAAAAGTTCCGTGATCCCGAGCGCGGCGAGCGTGGCATCAACCAGTTCGTGGTGTCCTCCCGAGGCGATCGCCATGGGGGCAGTCCCGTGGATGCTGCGGGCGAACTCCAGCACGGGGACGACCGGGCCGACTTCATGGACGGACTCAAGGTAGTATCCCTCCTTGCGCGCAACGGTCTCTGCCACGTCCAGCGAGGTTCCGAACATCGCGTTCAGCTGGTTTACGATGACGTCGGTCGGCTTGCCGCCCCAGGCATAGAAGATGTCCTCGGGGAATGTCCCGCCGAAGTCCTTCATCGCCCGCGCCCAGGCCCGGTAATGAAGCGGCATCGTATCGGCAATCGTGCCGTCACAGTCAAAGATATACCCGCCAAAATGGCGGGTCGGAAAGGCGATGTCCATCAGCGCAGGCTTTTCAGCTCCAGCCTCCTTAGCGGACCTTCAGAAGCTCGACCTCAAAGATGAGGGTCTCATCGGGCCCGATGACCCCGCCCGCTCCACGCGATCCGTAGGCGAGGTTCGGCGGGATGAACAGCTGGATCTTTCCGCCCTCCTTGATCAGTTGGACGCCTTCGGTCCATCCCGGGATCACCCGGTTCAGCGGGAATTCGATCGGCTCGTTCCGCTTGTAGGAGCTGTCAAACTCCGTGCCGTCCAGAAGGGTCCCGCGGTAGTTGACGAGAACCGTGTCGGTCGCCTTCGGGGCTTTGCCGGTGCCCGGCTCCAGGATTTTGT
>NZ_LUFH02000206.1 GCF_001586785.1 Sphaerospermopsis aphanizomenoides BCCUSP55 | reverse complement strand
GTATATATATATACTGGAGATAGCCCAGAGAAATTAGTAAATTTATACAATGAATATACTTTAACGATAAATCTACCCACAAATCATGGTGGTTACACTCAAAGGGTATATGAGGCTATGTCTTGTGGCACAGTTCTTTTTCAATATCGTTTAAAAAATGATTCATACCATAGTTTATTATTTAAAGAATATGAACATTACATTCCTTATGAAATTAATAATATACCGGAATTACTAGAAAATTTTAAATATTATTTAAAACATTTACCAGATTTAGAATATATTTCTGAACAAGCTCGACAAGAAGTTTTAGCCAAACATACCATAGAGGCTCGTATTAATCAAATTATTAAATTTGTAACTACAGGTGAAAAAATAGAATATCAACTAATACCCGAACTCAAACAACAAACTAATCTAAATCAACAAAACTCTTATTCTTGGACAACAAAAATAAAAACTTCTCCTAAACCTATTATTATTGTTGATGGTGTATTCTTCCAACTCTATAAAACAGGAATTGCTAGAGTTTGGCAATCTATATTACAGGAGTGGGTTAAAAGTGGTTTTGCCAAACATATTGTTTTATTAGATAGAGCGGGTACTGCTCCAGATATAGCAGGTGTATGGTATAGCACTATTCACCCCTACGATTACAACAACACTGAAACTGATAAACAAATGCTCCAGCAAATTTGCGACGAAGAAGGAGCAGACTTATTTATTTCTTCATACTACACCACTCCAATTACAACACCGTCTGTATTCATGGCTTATGACATGATACCAGAAGCATTAGGAGGTAACTTAGATGAACCAATGTGGCGGGAAAAACATAATGGAATTCAACAAGCATCCGCCTTTATCTCCATATCAGAAAATACAGCCAAGGATTTAAGTAAATTTTTCCCAGATATACCATTAGAATCAATTACAGTTGCTCATTGCGGCGTTGATCCTCTATTTTCCCCTGCTTCTGATAATGAAATTAATTCTTTCAGATATAAATATGGTATCAATAAACCTTATTTTCTATTAATTGGATTGGGAGGACACAAAAATGCAATTCTCTTTTTTCAGGCATTTGCTCAACTAACTAATAAACAGAGTTTTGATATAGTAACCACTGGTGCAGCTACTCAGTTACCTCCCGAATGGCGGCAATATACAGCCGGATGTACCTTTCACGGTTTACAATTAAGTGATGAAGAATTAAGACTAGCTTATGCTGGAGCAGTAGCATTAGTTTATCCCTCTCAGTATGAAGGTTTTGGAATGCCAGTAGCAGAAGCAATGGCTTGTGCTTGTCCTGTAATCACTACTCCTAACTCCTCCCTACCTGAAGTTGGAGGAGAAGCAGTAATCTATGTGAAACATGATGACATTGAGGGTATGGCTAATGCTTTATGTGACGTACAAAAACCCAGTTTAAGACGTAATTTAATTCAAGCAGGATTAGTCCAATCTCAGAAGTTTTCCTGGTCTAAAATGGCTGATATTGTCAGCGAAGTTTTAATTAATCAAACTCTTTTACCTTTTAATCTCCGAGAAATTAATTTCATCATGTTTCCTGATTGGAATCAGTCAGAAGATGATTTATATATGCAATTAGGAGTAGTAATCAAAGCATTAGCTATTAATTCTAATGCTGATAAAACTACATTGCTAATATATTTAAGTAATACTGATCCTGAGAGTGCTGATTTAATCTTATCTAGTATTGCTATGAATTTAATGATGGAAGATGAAATAGATATTACTGAAAGGATGCAAGTTTCTTTGATGGAAGAAATCAGCGAAAAACAATGGCAAAAACTCTTACCACATTTGCATAGTAGAATTGTATTAGAAATAGAAAATAAAGAAGCAATAGTCAAATTTAATGCAGAACAATTACCTACTATAGTCATATAACTAGAAATAATAAGGTCAATGTCACGACTTTGACTCCTTCTAGATCCTTCCATATTCTGTGATACAATCGCTAGTAAATAATCAAATAATTTTTCAGAGATGCGATCACTTCGTTCGGCACAGACTCGCTTCCTTTTTAGCTCCTCACAACAGTCATCGCTTCCATACCTTGTATTTGAGGAATAAAACTATGACAACTACATTAGAAAAAAATATAGAACCAAATAATCATTTAGTTCTCACAGGAATTTCCTGGGAAAAATTTGAGCAAATACAAACCACATTTCAAGGTATTGAAGGCATAAGATTTATCTATTTAGATGGAGATTTAGAAATTATTATGAATTTAGGAAAAGAACATGAATATTATAAAAGAACAATTAGTTTATTGTTAGAAGCATACTTCCGAGAAAAAGGAATCAGATTTTATACTGGAGGTAGTGCCACTTTAGGCAATAAAAATATAACTGGACAAAAAGAACCTGATGAATCTTATACTATTCAAACTAAGAAAGATATTCCCGATTTAATTATTGAGGTAATTTTTACCAGCGGAAGTATAGAAATATTAGAAATATACAAACGAATTGGTATACCTGAAGTTTGGTTTTGGGAAGATGGACTATTAACAATATATACC
>NZ_LUFH02000205.1 GCF_001586785.1 Sphaerospermopsis aphanizomenoides BCCUSP55 | reverse complement strand
GGGCGGTTCCGGCGGCAAGGGCCGACAGGAAATCCTCCAGCGATCCAAACGAAGCCGACGGATCCAGAGCGCGGCGGAGCGATGTATTCGTGGCCTCGCTGAGGCCCGGGATGGGGACTGCGCCGCCGGCGGCGGATTTCAGACCACCCAAAATCTCATAAGCAAGCGCGGCGACCGCGAAAATGTAGGCCTTCGGATCCACAGCGGAGAAAGCCCCGCTGTCGCGCATCATGGCGAAGGCGGAAGTGACCATCGTCGTCTCGGGAGACACGGAGGTGGCCTCAGGCGAGAGCGGCAGAAACTTCACCGCAACACCCGAGGATACCGGGAGGGAAAGGTCGGCGCCCGGCAGAAGCACCTCGTGCGAAGCGATATCCGGACAGGACAGGCCGGCGTCCTGAAGGGCCTGGAATCCCGAAGAGAGGGGGCGAAGGATCTCAAGAGCCTCAGCCAACGGCAGAGCGCGCCGCGATTTGATCAGGTCCAGCAAACAGGGGGCTTCAATCCATTCGGCGGTCAGGAAGCTGACGTGATCCTGCCTCTCGAGCGAGAAGATCTTTTGAAGCGAGGGAGCGGCGAGCCGCTGGAGGGCCATGACGCGGTCCTCAAGCCGCGTGAGAGCCTCCGCTGATCCGGCCAGGCCCGGTCCGGCGAGGATCAGCGCAACCGGGATTCCAGACTCCAGGTTTTCAGCCTGGAAGACTCTGCCGAGATCCGACGACCGGACCTCGCGCAAAATCCGATACCGGCCGGCAATGGTCACGCCTGGCGCAGGGGACGGTGCCGTGGCGGAATCCGGTGCGTCCAGCACCTGGGTTTCGAAGCACTCCGGGGCAATGGGAGATGCCTCCACCGTTGGAACGGCACTCTTTCCAAGGCTCTCCAGACAGGCCTCTGCCTCGCGGCGCAAGTCGGCCGGGGTCTGGGGACGGCCGGCGGGATCCTTGGCCAGCATGTGCTTGAGAAGCGAAATGACCTCGGGCTTCTGTCCGGACAGCGTCTCGAGCGGCGGATCCCGATGGAGGTGCTGGCTCATGACCTGGGCCAGAGAGCCACTGAAGGGTGCCCGGCCTGCGAGCATGTAATACAGGGTCACGCCGAGAGAGTAGATGTCCGAGCGCACGTCGAGATCCCGCTCCTCGAGCTGCTCCGGGCTCGCGAAATGGGGGGTCCCGAGGAAGCCTCCCATCGTCAGCGTCGCAGTGTCCTCGCCGCCACCGCCGGCATTTTTCGCCAGTCCGAAGTCGATGACCTTAACGGTGAAATCCGTGTCATCCTCCCTGACGAGCATGAGGTTGGAAGGCTTGATATCCCGGTGGACGAGGCCCTGCTTCTGGGCGGCCCCTAAGGCGCGCGCAACCTGGATCACGATTTGAAGCGCTGTCGCGACGGGGATCGCGCCGTCCTTCTTCATCATCGCCTCAACCGTCTCGCCATCGACAAACTCCATAGCGTAGAAGCAATTCCCCTCCTCCTCGCCGAGGTGAAAAACAGTTGCGACATTCGGGTGCCGCAAGGCTGCGGCTGCGCGGGCCTCTCGCAGGAACCGCTGCCTGGCGACCTCGCTGCCAAGATAGGTGGCATTGATCACCTTGAGCGCGACGAAGCAGCGCAGGTTCGTGTCGAAGGCCTTGTAGGTGATCCCCATGGCACCCCGCCCGAGTTCAAAGAGGGAGCCGTCCTCACGCAGGGGCACCTCCAAATGCTGAAATCGGACAGGCTCGGCCATGAGGGGTCCGGTTTACCGGAGATTCGGCAAAAACACAACCGCGGCTCAGGCGGTTGCGGCGCTCCCGCTCGAGGACCGGCGGCGGAAAACGGCCACAAAGACAAAGGCCAGTTCGAGAAGTACGAAAGCCACCGCAGCAGGGAACCCTCCCGTTCCGAACCCGTAGCTGTGGAGCCCGACTCCGAGGACGAAGTTCACCCCATACCAGGCCATGATGATCGATTGGAAGGCCAGGATCCACACGACGGCCATGCCGAAGTCGCCCCAGTTTCCGGCAATCCTGACGTGCAGGAGAAACAGGTATCCCAGCAGGGCGATCAGGGCCCAGGTTTCCTTCGGATCCCAATCCCAGAAGCGGCCCCACGAGTAGTTGGCCCAGACTCCGCCCAGGATGGTCCCGGTGGCCAGAAGCAGGACGCCAACCTGCAAGGCGCGATACAGGTAGGTGTAGAGCGACTTCGAGGGCTTGGCGCCAGCAATGACCTGAATGAGCGCGATATGGCCGACGCCGAGCGCCAGCGCGAAGGCTGCATAGCTCAGCGTGATGGTGAGAACGTGGGTTGTCAGCCAGAAGTTGTCAGCGAGGACCGGCACGAGCGGATGGATCGAGCGGTCGAGGATGACCGGCTGCGTGTCGGCCAGGATCAGTGACACCACGGCCACCGGCACGGCTCCCAACAGGAAAAACCGGCACCGGTGGATGGCCTCAAAGACGAGGGCGAACAGGATGGTTCCGAATGCCACCCAGACCACGGACTCATACATGTTGGTGACCGGCGCGCGGCCGGAGACCAGAACCCGGCAGGTGAACCCCAGAGCCTGCATCGCGAAACCGGCCAGGGCAAAACCCCATGCAACGAGATATCCCGGAGTCCGACCCGCGGCAACGAGAAGGCTGATCCCTGCGGCGAGGTAAAGCAC
>NZ_LUFH02000204.1 GCF_001586785.1 Sphaerospermopsis aphanizomenoides BCCUSP55 | reverse complement strand
GTATATAATATTTTTTATCATGCTCATCTACTAAAAAATGACTGAATTAACAGCTAACTATGATGAATCATGGAAAGAAGCATTAAATGAATATTTTGAAAGCTTCTTATTCTTTTTCTTTCCTCAAATCCATGAATTAATTGATTGGAAAGAATCCCCTCAACCCCTTGACAAAGAACTTCAAGAGATTACAGCTTCATCAGAAACAGAAAAACGGATTGCGGATAAACTTTATAAAGTTTGGTTGTTAGATAAACAACAGATATGGATTTTGATTCACGTTGAAGTTCAAAGTCATTATGATGTTGATTTCGCAGAACGAATGTTTATTTACCACTATCGCGCTTTTGACCTTTACCATAACAAGGTACTTAGCCTAGCAATTTTAGGTGATGATAGACCCAATTGGCGACCTGATTGTTATCATTATTCTATTGGAGGTGGTGAAACTCACGTTAAATTTCCCACTGCTAAACTCCTTGATTACGAATCGCGTTGGAATGAGCTAGAATCTAGTAACAATCCCTTTGCTATCATTACGATGGCGCACTTGAAGACTAAATCTACAATCAGTAATTTTGCTGAACGGGAAGCGTGGAAATGGAAGTTAATTAGAGAACTTTACGAGCAAGGGTTAACAAAAGAACAAATAGTTAAGCTATTCAAAATCATTGATACAATGATGACTTTACCTAAGCATTTACAAGAAGGGTTAATCACTAAAATTAAACGTTTGGAGGAGGAAAGAAAAATGCCCTTAGTTAGCCCAACAGAAAAACTGGCTATGGAACGCAGTGAACAGCAAGGAATACAACAAGGTGAAGAACGGTTAATTATACGACAACTTAATCGGCGATTTGGTGTAATTGCATCCAGCTTAATTGAGCAAATTCATCAACTATCTGTTGAACAGTTAGAATTACTGGGGGAAGCACTTTTGGATTTCTCAACAATAGCTGATCTAGAACAATGGTTACAAAATAAACCCAATTCCGTAGAAGAATAGCATAAATATTTAATAGAAAGGGAGCAATTGTATTAGGCGATCGCCACACCCACCACAGATCGCCTCTCTTAATTTTTAGAGGTTCAATCATTACAATTACCTACCAGTTAAAAAAACTCTATTTCATTAACAAATTCAAAGTCTATCTGGCATTTCCAAAAAGCCCTTTGGCTTTGGTGAAGGCAGGTTAACAACCTTGTTCCCTGAAACAGTAGAACGAGAATTATTAGTTGTAGAATTACTATTTTTAGTAGTTAAATTGGTACTACCAAACAATACTTGATACAAATCCTATACATCCGCTAATCGCACCCCCATCCCTACTTTATCGAGTGCTGGGGGAATTTCTACACCACCATTCCAAATCAATTTCACATTACTGTAATATGCCTCTAATTCTGCTCTAAGATACTCCGCAGTACCACCACATAAAATTAATTCATCAATATCACGGGGTATTTCTTGCAATAACCAGCGTACTAATGCTCGAAAATATTCATCCCGACTAAGTTGGAGGGCAAAAGACATATCTTGGCCTTCTGCTAAAACTTCAACTTCACTTTTACGTCGTGATAAAGTAGCTAAAACTTCTGGTTTACATTCAGATCCTGCTGCTACTACCGTCGCTATAAGATAAGGATCATCTTTTGACAAACCACTACAACGTCTAACAAAATCATCCAACATCCATGACATCCCAAAGGCATTTGATACCCCTGGAGTTACTGCACCTTTATTAGATATTTGTACAGAAGCATTACGATATCCCAACATTGCTACCGCAAGGTTGCAATTTTTAATGTTTTTTCCCAAAATATTGCGACGATGTAGATAAATACCAACTCCTTCGGGAACAACATTCAAGTCTACCAACTTGACTCTAATTTCACCAGTAGGTGTATTAAAACGTTTTAGAACCTGTTTTAATTTAGTTTCAAGTCGCTCCTTATCTTGATACTCTGAAGGAGGTAGTAAAACAGCCAATGAAACCGTGAATTTATTCATCAGTTTTAATTTCTGACTCACAACCCACAAAACACCACAAATTTTTGGTACTGCATTTTCTTCTTTTAACTGCTTGAGTAAGGAATTACCACCATATTTGTTTCTCGCCAGGAAACCAACAGCATAATATTCTTCACCAATACCCACCCAGCAGGTGTTCTCTGGATCTGTTTCTCCAGATTTTGTTTTTTCATAGTTCTCTACTGAGACAACTGAAACATCTGCTATTTCTGGTTCCATACAAAGCAACATGGGAAATTCATTTTTATTAAATACACTTGCAATTGCTTTGGTTTGAGAACCACCTAAATCTATAGCCAGTGTCAAATCTGGGATTACACTATTTGTAGTTTTAGTCATGTTATTACTCCTTTTTCCATCAATGAACCGAAATATATTCTTTGTGATTTAATTTCGTTAATTATGATCCTAAAATTAGGTTTTACTTATTTATGGTGTTTATCCAAATAATGAACGGATATCCTGTCTAATAGCCGTTTGTTCATCTGTTAATTCCATCTGTAATTCGACATCCTCATCCCAAATATCATCTTGTTGGTTAGTTTCTGGAGATTGGTTATCTGTTGTGTTGTCAGCAAATATTGGCGAAATTCTATCTTTAAGAACAATCGGTTGTACTTCATCATTAGAGATATCTAAATCAATTCCTGAACTTTCCATACTTTGCAGAATTGTTTTAGGTGTTGGTAAATCAAGTTTTAGTTCTATCTGGATGTAATTCCACTGTCGTGAAAGCTCAAAAAATGAAAAAACTGCTAAATTCTTTAATTCTTTTGGGTCATGACCACCTAACCTTACATATGCAATTGGTAAAAAGCACATTTTAGCTGCTTCCCATAATAAATCTTTGATATCTTTATCAGGAAAGTTTAGTAAAAATTTTAATAACCTTCCATCTAATGAATTTTCCCTGTATCTATACCTAACTCTAGTTTCCAATAATTTTTCTTCACTCATATAACACTAAACCATTACTTTTATAGTCTGTATTTTCTCAGTTTAATGAAGTTAACTTTCTACATATCCCTTTATCTCTCACAGCAAACAAATACACCTGTAATTTATCAAAAAAGTGATAAATTATATAAG
>NZ_LUFH02000203.1 GCF_001586785.1 Sphaerospermopsis aphanizomenoides BCCUSP55 | reverse complement strand
CAGTTATACAGGTACGTATTCAAGGAAAACAGAAATTTTTTATCCATTTTTTAGGATCACTAATGATAAATTACAAACAGTATAATTTATTATGGGTATAACAAATTAGGAATGATTAAATAGTAAAAATTTAAACTGATCTAGTCCAGTAAAATTCACAGATATAAAAATAATTTATTTAAAATTAGACTGATGGATGATTTTTTAACCGGATTTACAGTTTAATCGGTTGATGATTTTGATCATAAATTGTAGCAGTTCAGAGCAAAATTCTAAATCAGTAATAATTAAGGGCTGAATTTAAAAAGGTTGATTTTGGTGTGGAAACCAATAGCAGCAAGCTAAATTCCTTAGAGGAGATAACTAGGTGGAAGATAACAAAAAAAAAATTGCATCAACTTCTGCATCTATCCTAACCTTGGGAACAGGCTGGTTTCCCAAAACCCCAGGAGGATTGGAAAGGTATATTTATGAACTAACTCATAAATTAGCTAGAAATCAAGACCAGATAGAATTATGTGGAGTAGGTTTACCAACCGGACAAAAACATATACCTATTAAACTGACTAATTTAGCTGATCCAGATACTCCTATTTGGCAAAGATTGTGGTCAATTCGCACCAATTTTCAGAAAACCAGATGGGAACAACCAGACGCGATTAATCTACATTTTGCATTATATAGCTTTCCGATTTTGGATATTTTACCGAAAGAAGTACCAATTACTTTTAATTTTCATGGACCCTGGGCTTCGGAAAGTCAAGAAGAAGTAGTAGATCAGAAACTTAGTATTTGGCTGAAGTGGAAGTTGATAGAAAAAAATACTTATAACCGATGCGATCGCTTTATTGTTCTCAGCAAAGCTTTTGGCAATATTTTACATCAAAGATATCAAATTCCTTGGAGCAAAATTAATATTATTCCTGGTGGAGTTGATATTAATCACTTTCACAATAATTTATCTCGGCAAGAGGCCAGAATCAAATTAGGTTGGCCTACTGACAGACCAATATTATTCACATCTCGCCGCTTAGTATATCGGATGGGAATTGATAAATTATTGTCAGCATTAGCGATAATTAAACTGAGAATTCCTGATGTTTGGTTAGCTATAGCCGGTCGTGGACATATCCAAAATCTACTGGAACAACAAGTTAAAGAATTAGAACTAGAAAATAACGTTAGATTTTTAGGTTTTTTACCTGATGAACAGTTACCTATAGCTTATCAAGCTGCTGATTTAACAGTCATGCCTAGTCAATCTTTTGAAGGGTTTGGATTAGCAATTATCGAATCTCTCGCTTGTGGTACACCTGTTGTATGTACACCTGTAGGTGGAATGCCAGAAATTTTGCAAGGATTTTCACCAGATTTAATTACTGATTCTATTACAGTTGAAAGCATCACAGAAAGATTAGAACAGGTGCTGTTAGATAAAATTGTTTTACCTACCAGAGAAGAATGTCGTTCTTACACAGTTACTAATTATGATTGGACTAATATCGCTCAACAAGTAAGACAAGTAATTTTATCTTAAAAGAGTTATAAAGTAACCGCAGCCAAGCCCAAAGAAATAGAGAATCATGAAAATTTTGTTTTTAGACCAAAGTGGTAAACCAGGTGGTGCTGAGTTATGCTTAATAGATATTGCTAAACCCTATGCTAAAACTTCCCTGGTGGGTTTGTTTGCAGATGGTGATTTTAGAAAATTACTACAACAACATCAAATTCCTGTCGAGATTTTAGCAACTCAAAGTATTAAAGTTCGTAAAGATAGTGGTTTGTTAACAGCATTAGGTAGTTTAAGTCAAATCTTACCTCTCATCAATAAAGTAGTACAACGCGCCAGGGAATATGATTTAATCTACGCCAATACTCAAAAGGCTTTGGTTGTGGGTGCTATAGCCAGTTTTTTATCTCGTCGTCCCTTGGTTTATCATTTACATGATATTCTCTCTCTAGAACATTTTAGCCAAATTAATTTGAGCGTTGCTGTTACTTTAATCAATCAATTTGCATCCTTAGTAATTGCTAACTCCCAAGCCAGTAAACAAGCATTTTTGCAAGCCGGAGGAAAATCAGATCTTATTGAAGTTGTCTATAACGGTTTTGAATTAAATGATTATCAAATTCATGAACAAGATATTATAAATTTAAGGCAAGAATTAAACTTAGAAACTAAATTTATAGTCGGACATTTTAGCCGTTTGTCACCGTGGAAAGGTCAGCATATTTTAATTAATGCCCTGAAGCAATGTCCAGAAAATGTCACAGTTATTTTAGTAGGTGATGCTTTATTTGGTGAACAAGATTATGTGCAAGATTTACACCAAAAAGTTGCCGCATTAGGATTAGAAGATAGAGTCAAATTTTTAGGATTTCGTGCAGATATTCCCCAATTAATGGCAGCTTGTGATTTAGTGGCACACACATCAACAGCCCCTGAACCTTTTGGCAGAGTTATTGTTGAAGCTATGCTGTGCGGTAAACCGGTGGTTGCTGCTAAAGCTGGAGGGGTAATGGAATTAGTGGAACATGAAATTAATGGTTTTTTAGTCACACCAGGAAACCCACAGGAATTAGCAACAGTAATTAATATCTGTGTTCAAGAACCACTCACAACTGCGATGATTGCCAACAATGCTAAAATTAGCGCCAGTTTGCGTTTTGATGTGAATATTATTAACCAGCAAATTGCTCAATTACTGCAATTGTTGGCGCATAGTAGATAACAGGTGATAGGAGACAAAAAGCAATAAATCATGCCAATGCATTATGCCCCATCTCCCCACACCCTTATTTCTGACTACTGCTTTATGCTGCTTCCCGCCTTGAAGAATTAATATTCACCTCTGGAAATGTCAGCGAAAGTTGTTCGGAAGGGGGTACTGCTGCTTCCTCTAGAACTGTAACCTCGACCTTCACACTCACTAAATAACAACCTGTATCCGCCCCCACAGCTTCTGCAATTAATTTGGCGATGTCCGGGCGTTTTGCTGTTAGCGGGTCACGTAATATGTATCGGTCCCATTCGTGCTTGGCAGTTGGATTAAGATTGAGAATGTAATGCTTCATCATAGAATTATCCATTGAATCCATCTTCCAGAAGGCTTTTTGAGAGTGGACGCTATAAGGGACTTCCAACTAAAAAAATATTCCATCGTTTGGGTGTCAGCAGGGGAAGCAGGGGGCGCAGGGGGCGCAG
>NZ_LUFH02000202.1 GCF_001586785.1 Sphaerospermopsis aphanizomenoides BCCUSP55 | reverse complement strand
ACACCCTACACCCTACACCCTACACCCTACACCCTACACCCTACACCCTACACCCTACACCCTACACCCTACACCCTATTACCTGCTATCCCCCGGTTTGTAAATATTCAACCGCAGCTGCTAATTTTGAGGGGTATGTTTCAGCAAACTTTTCAAACCAAAGCCCTTCTGTTGACAGAGGATCTAATTTAGATAACCATTCTTGAGCTTCTTTATTCAACGTCTCTAATTGTTTGGCTTTGAGTTGTGCTTGACGAATTTTCTCCTGTTCTAATTCTTGTTGTTTTCTCAATTCTTCAGCAGCATCTCGTTCTATAAAATCAGCTTTCACTTCTGATAACAAGTTATCTATTAAAGAATCTGATTTAGAAACAGAAGTAATAACGAGTTGATTTGTAGTTAATTGAGGCTGTTGATGTTGGGGTTTGGGTGCAGCATATTCAGCCTGAATTTCAGCTAATAATTTCTCAATTTCATCCATTATTACCAGTCCTAATTATGGGTATACAGCGTTTCTTAATCTCCTGAGTTACTGAGTACATTGCTAATAAAATTGGGCAAACCTCTGCGTACCTTTGCGCTTGACTCTGCGATCCTCTGCGTTTAAAAAAATTGGTTGTGTACCTCACTTAACCAGGAATCGCTATAATCAATCATTAATCGCATTCAGTAGCACTTCAGCTAAACTCATATCTTCCATATCTTCCATTGTGACTGTGTCGCAAATATCAAATTTTGCCCCAGCACTTTGTAATTCATCATCTAAGATTTTCAGGAAGCGGGTAGCATTGGGATCTGTACCTACTTGAATAAATGAAATACCTAATTCTTCATCTCTATCCATACGGCGGGAAGTTTCTATAATCGTTTTCATCACTGCTTTACGATCATCAGGTTCACCATCAGTCACAACTAAAATTAGTTCGCCGTTTGCCTTAGTTTGACCATTAGCTTTGCGTTGAAAATAGTCATCTGTAGCGTGTTTCAAGACACCTGCTAAATCAGTAGTACCTGATGGATCATTTTCTTGGAAAATTTGCACTACTTTACTAGATGTGACATTTTCATAACGTTTGAATCTACCAGAAAATAAATAAACAGTGATGCCATCTGAATCAAATTGTTCACATTTACTAGCTAAAGCTAAAGTAGATTCTTGTGCTGCGGACCATCTAGTTCTTCCACCCTTTTGGTCTGGGGTAGCCATGCTGCCGCTTTTGTCGATAATTAAAGTGTAATCACGATTTTCTAACATTGATAAATTCCCCATTTTTGACTCTCAATTTATCTATAGATTAGCAACACATTAATCATTTATGGCATTCATTAAAACATCCGTGAGACTCATTTCTTCTAGGTCTTCTAAGGTGATAGTATCGCAAATGTCAAATTTAGCGCCGATACTTTGCAATTTATCATCTAAAGCTTTGAGAAATTTTGTGGCTTGTGGATCTGCACCTACTTGAATAATGGAAATTCCTAATTCTTGATCATTTTCCATTTTGTGAGTAGCATTGATGATCACTTCATACACTGCTTGCCGATCATTTGGTGTACCGTCAGTGATTACTAAAATTATTTCTCCATTGGGTTTGGTTTTACCAGCAGCTTTGCGTTGAAAGTAATTATTAATGGCATCTTGAAGTACACCTACTAAATTGGTTGTGTCAGCAGGAATATTTTCGGCAAAAATCTGTGCCACTTTAGCTGAAGTCACATGATCAAAGCGTTGGAAATTTCGAGAAAATAAATAAACGGTTATACCATCTGGATCAAATTGTTCACATTTACAAGCTAGAGCAAAGGTGGATTCTTGTAAAGCCAACCATTTGGTTTTTTCACTTTGTCCTAATGGCTTTCCCATGCTGGCACTGCTGTCGATTAGCAGTGTGTAATCCCGATTTTCTAACATTAATAATTCTCCAGAAATTAGTCATTAATGGCATTCATCAATACATCCGCAAGGCTCATATCTTCTAAATCGTCTAAAGTTATGGTGTCGCAAATATCAAATTTAGCGCCAACACCTTGCAACTGATCATCTAAGGCTTTGAGAAATTTTGTGGCTTGTGGATCTGAACCTACTTGAATCATAGAAATTCCTAATTCTTCATCTCGATCCATTTTTCGAGTTGCCTGAATAATGACTTCAAAGACTGCTTTGCGATCATCTGGTTCACCATCAGTCACAACTAAAATTGTTTCTCCATTGGGTTTAGTTTGACCTGAAGCTTTGCGCTGAAAATAATTATTGAGGGCATCTTGCAGTACACTGGCTAAGTTAGTTGTACCAGCAGGGTCGTTTTCTTGAAATATTTGGACTACTTTGGCTGAAGTCACATTTTCGTAACGTTTAAATCTGCCGGAAAAAACATACACTGTAATGCCATCGGGGTCAAACTGTTCAGCTTTTCTAGCTAAAGCCAGGGTAGATTCTTGAGCTATATCCCATCTGCTTCGACCACCAGCTTGGTCAGGAGTGGACATACTACCACTTTTATCAATAATTAAGGTATAGTCACGATCGCTCATCATAAATTCCTCTCAAAAAAGATTATTCTGTTTTGATTTTAACTCTTAGGTAATAAGACCATATCTAGATATAGAGATATTGTAATAATGTTTTAAACTATGCAAATTTAGTAGCAACCGATTTCTGGTGTAAAATCGCTAAATAACTAAATATTGTAGCTGTTGATTAGTGCTGACCCTAGCTCACAACCATAAATCTGAATCTCCTCTCAGATGACAGCATGAGCATTACTTACCTTGAGCATGGGGCTAGTAACTGAAATGTCCAGTTTTCAGAGTAATTCGATTTGCTCGCATTACCGAATCAAATCAGGAGAATAACTATGACTGTTACCAATGTTACAGAGGCCACATTCAAACAGGAAGTGTTGGAAAGTGATGCTCCAGTGTTAGTGGATTTTTGGGCTCCTTGGTGTGGCCCTTGTCAAATGCTGTCTCCCGTTGTTGAAGAAGTGGCTGCTGAATTTGAAGGACAGGTGAAAGTCGTCAAATTGAATACCGATCAAAATCCCACAGTTGCTAGTCATTACGGTATTCGTAGCATTCCCACTATTATGGTATTTAAGGGTGGGCGGCAAGTTGATACAGTGGTAGGAGCAGTACCCAAAACTACTTTAACTAAAACTTTAGCACAGTATATTCCTGTATAGTAACGAGTGCTGAGTGGTGAGTGCTGAGTTCTGAGTAAGAATTTTCTCCCCTGCTTCCCCTGCTTCCCC
>NZ_LUFH02000201.1 GCF_001586785.1 Sphaerospermopsis aphanizomenoides BCCUSP55 | reverse complement strand
TTAGCTGCTGGTGAAGTTGCTCCTGTTGCTTTGACTGCTCCTGCAATCAACGGCTAATCTGAAAGCTTCAGATAAATAAAAAACGCTCTCCAGAAATGGGGGGCGTTTTTTTTGTCAGAATCAGGATGTCCAGGATTTAAGGATTTACAGGATTTGATATTTGTGATGATTTAGGAAAAATCTCTCTGAAAGCTCTTACCTTTGTGTACTTTGCGTACTTTGCGGTTAGTTAAAAAAAATTTAGATCCTCTAACGATGAGATAGAAGTAATTTATTTTTGGGTAATATTTTTGTTACACAGGTAAACGTCCCGTGATAAACATTTTATAGCCTCCTGACATGAGAACTAATGAGAGGAAAAATTGCCAGAGGCTCGTAGGATTAAGGATAGCTCGACTGCTCATAAATACAAGGATAATCCCAGTAATAATGGGTATCCAGCCGAGATTTTTCATACTTCTAGGGAAAAATATTAATATCATTACTCCTATTGTGAGTGCAAGTACGGATGTGTCGGCAGCTATTCCTCTCCACCAGTAAGGATAAACGTTGGTTGTGAAAATGATGTTTTGTCCAACCAAGTAGATGCCCAATATCAGCAAACCGAAGCCGAATATTCTCAGTAAAAAGCCCATAATTACTGTAATTTACAAGTTTGGTTACAATTTAGCACATACTATACTTGTTGTATAAATATGGTTATAGGACTCAACAGGGTGGCCAGGATATCAATTCATGATCAAACTCCGGTTACAAAAGGATTTTACTCCTGAATTCTGCTATGTCTGGATCATCAAAAGTTTTTGTTGTAAGAAGGGTGATTTATGTTACAAGATATTACTGCTCAGATTGCTTTTTCTTCCTCATCTCTCAATTTAGTCACAGTTTTAGGCGTTTCTAGCACAGCGGGAATACTTGGTTGGCGGTGGTGGAAACAAAAAAATGTTTATAAATCTCTGGAGTCTCTTCCTTCTCCTCCCAGACATTGGCTGTTAGGAAATATTCCTCAAGTATTGGCGGCTGTAAAACAAAAGAAATTTTTCCAATTATTATTTGATTGGAGCAAGCAACTAGGCCCGATGTATGTTTATTGGGCTGGTCAACCTGTTGTTATTTTGACTAAGCCAAAGGTGATCGAAGACACTATTGTCAATGGTATGAGAGATGGTAGCTTAGTTAGATCCGAGCGAGCAAGCAAAGCTTGGAACGATATTCGTGGACCCATTCTTTTGGGTCAAAATGGCAGCGAGTGGCAGTGGCGACGCAAAGCTTGGAATCCTGAATTTAGTTCTAGTAATCTTTCTAAATATGTTGAGATTATTAACCAAGCCTGTGAACAAGCAATTGAGACAATTAAGGAAGCCCATCCATCTCAGGAAGTACAGGTAGATCCTCTATTTGTAGAATTGACGATGAGGGTAATTTCTTCTTTAGTGCTGGGTATTCCTGTAGATAGAAAAACCGTTAGTCCTGAAGGACCACCCCTTGATGTTGCTAAGGTGTACGAAGCGATGTCTATTTTCGGTTATCGCTTCTTACGGGGAGCTACTGGAGAGAAGATATGGAGGAAATATCTACCAACTAAAAATTCACGAGATTATTGGTCAGCAAGGCAATATTTAGATGAGTTTCTTACTCCCCGTGTAGATTTAGCTTTGCTAATGAGGGAAGAAAACCAGACAGATTTAGCACAGGTAAGTTCTTTGTTCCGGGAATCAATGCTAGTGAAAATAGCTGCCAAAGAACCAAACTATAATCGAGAATCATTGATAGCAGAAGCTGTTGAATTATTAATAGCTGGTACTGATACAACAGCCCATTCTTTATCTTTTGCAGTAGCAGAGTTATCCTTAAATCCCAGAGTCTTTCAAAAAGCACAGGCTGTAGTCGATAAAGTTTGCCAAAGTCAAGGCACTATTAATATAGAAAGCTTCAAGGAATTGAGTTACATTCGTGCTATTTTCAAAGAAACTTTGCGCCTTTATTCGGTCGCTTCCGGTTCAACTGGATTGGACACTACAAGAGAAGTTGTAATTGATGGTCAGGTAATTCCTCGTGGTACGAAAATCTTCTGGTCAATGCTTGCTGCTGGAAGGGATCCAGAAGTTTATACTGATCCTGAAGAATTTTTACCAGAGCGTTGGTTAGACCAAGGTAAGGAAAATATTCAACTGCCAATGATAGATTTTGGATCGGGTTATCATCGTTGTTTGGGTGAGCATTTGTCAATGCTAGAAGCAACGGTGATGCTGGCATTATTGTTGCGTCACTTTGATTGGGAGTTGGTCAATGGTCGTTCATCCGTGGAACATTTACAGCAAAACCTTTTGATTTATCCATTTGATAGAATGCCAGTACGTTTTCGGTTGAGAAGTTAGGTATTGTCCTGGTTTCTGGACAAGATGTCTAATTTTAAAGTTATAGGTAATTGGGCGCAAATAAGCAAATTACCTATGGCTAAATAAAGGTGAATATTTCAAGTATTTTTTGTCTGAATCAGGATGTCCAGGATTTAAGGATTTACAGGATGGGGATTTTATAAATAAGAATGTACATATTTATAATCGATCCAGTTCTGAGATAGATAGGAAGTATCTGGAAGCATCCCAACAGTTGCAGGTAGATAAGCAAAATTATGGTGCTGATTATATTCATTTTTATGTTGATGATATAGAGACATTATCAGAATTTTCAAATATATTTTAAATATATTTTTGTCTGAATCAGGATATCCAGGATTTAAGGATTTACAGGATGATGATTTTATGAATAATATTGTAGATATGTTGGCTAAAAGTACAAACCCAGTAAATTCTGGAGTTAATCGAGAAGACGCTGTAAGTATTATCGAGAAATTTTTAGATAATGAAAATTATAGAGTTTTAGCTGTTAAGGGTAAATGGGGTGTTGGTAAAACACATTTAGTAAGAAATGTTTTAGATAAACATCGGAAAAATGATTATTTATATGCTTCTGTTTTCGGTATTTCTTCAATTGAACATTTGCAAGCAAGAATAGTTGGTAATTATCAAAGAAATCTGAAAACTAAACCAATTAAGAAGGTTTTTGAATTTTTCAATCGCAACTCTGGAAGATTAGAAAAAACTCGAAACCTAGAATTTCCAAAACTAGACGTTGGTTTATCAGGTTCATTACGTGCTATAGGTGGTGATTTATTGATGGAGATATTATTTAATTTAAACATCAACAGCAAATCAATTATCTGTATTGATGATTTAGAAAGGAAATCTCAGCTTCCATTAAAAGATATATTTGGATTTGTTGAGTATCTGGTTCAAGATTTTAAATGT
>NZ_LUFH02000200.1 GCF_001586785.1 Sphaerospermopsis aphanizomenoides BCCUSP55 | reverse complement strand
GGGGACTGGGGACTGGGGACAGGTAAAAAGAGGAAAATCATTCAATTTCTATTCCCTATTCCCTATTCCCTGTTTATTGTAAATTATTGTAAAATCTGTAGTGCGTAAGAACTTAATACAGGAAACCGGAATTATGCCTCTAGCAGTTGGTACAGTCGCACCTGCATTTACCACCCAAGATACAAACGGCAATACCGTATCATTATCTGATTTTGCTGGGAAGACCGTAGTTTTATACTTCTATCCCAAAGATGATACGCCAGGCTGCACCAAACAAGCTTGCAGTTTCCGTGATGCCCAAACAGAATATGCAAACAAAGACATTGTTGTGCTGGGTGTGAGTGCAGATGATGAAAGTTCTCACCAAGCATTTACAGCTAAATTTAATTTAAATTTCCCCTTACTAGCTGATACCAATAAAAGCATCATTACTGCTTACGATGTTGATGGTGGTGGTTATGCCAAGCGCGTTACCTACGTCATTGACCCCAGCGGTAAAATTATTCATGTTGACGCAAATGTGAATACTCCCACCCATGCTAGTGATGTTTTAAAAGCAATAGGTTTGTAAAAGGAGTCAGGAGTCAGGAGTCAGAATGAAACAATCACAACTGACAACTGACAACTGACATTCAACTATTTATCTGACGGGAAAATAATTAACGGTGATGAGTTTTGTCCCGGCGTTGATGAACTAGGATTTTGCTGTTGCTGACCTTTCATTTTTGCTCGTAGTTTGGCTTGATATTCTGCCGCTGCTTCATCTATTTGTTGACTTTGTTGTTCAGAATTCCAGTTGAGAGTACCGAAATTTGCCTGATGAATCATGTTCAGCATATCAAAGCCTGAGCTATTACCTGTTAAGGGATTGCTATTTTTATCACTATCCAAAACACTAAAAGTTTGCTCAGTATCAGCCCAGCTAGGTTGTGCTGTTAGCAAAGACGCAAAACTCAATCCGGTAGCAGTAGCTATCAAGATTTTTTGAACTGGTAAAGATGGTTTTTTCATGAGATTTCCCCTCACATTCTGCTTTCTATATTAGTAAGCATTCAGCCGTCAGCCATCAGCAGTCAGCAAGAAAGAACAAAACCATCAATAATAGCCAGGACTTAAGCACTATTGACGGAATAACTAACCGCAGAGGACGCAGAGAACACAGAGGAAGAAAAGTTTGAGAGGTTTTTGCGTAAGTCCTAATAGCCTTAAAATTGCTCTCATTAATACTGGTGCAGTTTGACACAGCAGGAGTATTCTTGTTATTAACTCAGTCTCTCTCCAGGTAATAGCTGATTACTGATTATTGATAGCTGAATACTTACCTATCTTAAGCAAGAGTTCGGCGTAATTGGGGTTGAATGCTGACTAAAGTCACGACAGCAAATCCTAGCAACACTAATAATGCTCCTCCAAAGGTAACATCACCCCAAAAAGCTTGCATTACCACATCATTTAATCCCCAGTTGCTATGTAAATACAAATAGCGTATGGGTTCAATGGCATAGCTAAGAGGGTTGAGGGTAGCGACGACTTGTAACCAACCAGGCATAAAGGATAATGGTGCTAAGGCGGTGCTGGCAAATAATAAAGGTAAGTTAGTTACGAAAATAACCGCGATTAATTCTATGTGTCCTGGTAAAGCAAAAGCCAAACCGAGGGAAATAGCGGTGACACCCAAAGCCAGCAGGAAAACTATTAAAGCGATCGCACCCAACCCAGCCACATCTGGTAAACCTGCACCCAAAAATGCTGCTGCACCGACAATTACTGCTGCTTGCAGTAAACTTTGGCTAATAATGAAAATTGCCGAAGCAAAAACAATCGAGAAGCGTGAAGCTAAGGGTGCAACTAGCAACCGATTCAAAAAGCCAAATTCCCTGTCAAACATCACAGGTAAACCTGCATTTAAAGCCCCAGCAAAAGCAGTAAATACAATTACACCAGCCGCGAGGAATTGACCGTAATTTGTCGTACTACCAAATAAACCTTGAGGGGCATTTTGGAATAATGCACCAAACAATACCAACCACATCACCGGTTGAATAATTCCGGCTAGGAGGCTAGAAGGACGGCGTTGCAGTTGAATAAACAGACGACGAGTTAAAGCTAGGGTTTCTTGGATGATTTCTGCCAAGAAGTTGGGTGTAGTTTCAGGAACTACTGTAGGTGAGGTTAGTTGTTGCCAATTAATATCTGTCTTCATAGCAATTTTAACATTAGATATACAGGGTGTAAGATTAAAGTGGCTGAATTATAAACATTGCTGCACTTGGGAATTAGCAAAAAATATTTATAATTCTTAATATGCCATTATATCAAAAAATGATTGAGAAGTTGATTAGGATTTAGTGACAGATATGTATTTAACTAACTAGGTTAACTTTAATGTATAATAAAACTTGCTGTATATATTTAAATATGTGGAATATTATGCAGATGATTGATCTTATAGCAAACAGCTCTACCCTTTATATAGTTCGTATTAAAGTTGAACAACTTTTTGGTAGCTATAACTCTATTTTAGTTAAATAAGATAGTTACAGTGAAATAGATTCTTCATCACTGATTATCATTTATGGGGACAATGGTTCTGGTAAAACCACTATTATAAAACTCTTATTTCATTTGCTATCACCACATCCTTGACATGGACATCGTAAATTTTTAACCCAAAACCCTTTTAGTAAATTTTCTGTAATTTTTGCTGATGGAAATAGCATCATTGCTAGTCGAAATAATTCCGAGCTAACTGGCTCATTTCAAATGCAAATTTTGCAAAATCAAATTAGTATTTTTGATGCGCTCATTGATCATGAATATGATAAACAAAAACAACACTTACCAAGTGATGAGTTTTGTAACAAGTTAACAGAACTTCAATTAGCTATGTTTTTTTTAGGTGACGACAGAGTTTTAAAAAGTGATATCTTACCAGAAGATGATGATAATGATTTATATGAAAAAAACCTTAGACAGTTGATGATTTCTAGAAGAAGGACTTCATCATCAAATGTTTACTTATTAGATGATGATTCTTTAATTAACAGAGATATAGTATTAAAAACATCTATTGAGAGAACTGAAGAATGGATTCGTGACCAAGCATTCACAGGTACAAATCAAGGAGAAGCAAATGTACACAATATCTATGAAGAAATTATTACTAAAATTCTGCAAAACTCGGAGAGTGAAGTTGCAGAAGAATTACCCAAATCTCCGGAAATACTAATTAATAACCTCATAGATGCAGATAATCGTAGTAAAGATTTTTCTCGATTTGGACTAATGTCACCATTAGACAGTCAAAAAATTGTTAAT
>NZ_LUFH02000001.1 GCF_001586785.1 Sphaerospermopsis aphanizomenoides BCCUSP55 | reverse complement strand
ACACCCCACACCCCACACCATAAGAGAATATTCTGCAACTACTGGACAAAATACATAAAAACAACTGACAATTAACGCATAAAAACTTTATTAAGTTTTGGGAGATAGCTTTGGAACGCACATTTTTAGCAATCAAGCCTGATGGAGTCCAGCGCGGACTGGTAGGTGAAATTATCCGGCGCTTTGAAACTAAAGGCTTTACCCTCGTTGGCTTGAAGTTCCAGAAAGTCAGCCGAGAATTAGCTGAACAACATTATGGTGTTCACAGGGAAAGACCCTTCTTTCCTAGCTTGGTAGAATTTATCACTTCAGGCCCTGTTGTAGCGATGGTCTGGGAAGGTGATGGTGTTATTGCTTCTGCCAGAAAAATTATTGGTGCAACAAATCCTTTAAACGCAGAACCAGGAACAATTCGCGGTGATTTTGGTATTAATGTTGGTCGCAACTTGATCCACGGTTCTGATGCTCCTGAAACTGCACAAAATGAAATTGCTCTGTGGTTTAAAGAGGAAGAATTAGTGTCTTGGCAACCACAGTTAACTCCTTGGTTACATGAGTAGTTGAAAAAGAGGGTGTAGGGTGTAGGGTGTAGGGTGTGGGGAGAAATTTATTATATTCCCTATTCCCTATTCCCTATTCCCTATTCCCTTCTTACTGTCACCTGTCACCTACCTACTTCGACACTTCCGTTTTTTCGGGTTTTTCTGCCACAGATGTAATGAGAGTGCGTTTGGAAAATCCCCAAGCTAAGATGATAGCGATCGCACTGACCATGATCCATTGGGGTGGAACTAAATCATCGTTGATGACTTTCAACAATAGCCGTAAACCCACAAACGCTACAGTGATATAACCTGCGTCCGCCAAGTTTTCATATTCATCTAACCAGCGAATAAATAAACCTGCCATAAACCGCAGGGTGACAACACCGATGGTAGTACCAGTAAGTACCAACCATGTTTCTTGAGAAACTGCGATCGCAGTTGTGACACTATCCAAAGAAAACGCTAAATCTGTAAAGGCAATTACAGGTATAGCTTGCAACAAAGAATTAAAACGTGGTCCGTGATGGTGATGTTCTTCATCTTCTTGAGACGTAAAGTGTTGGAATACTAGCCACAGTAGGTAAGCAGCCCCTAATAGATCAAATTGCCAAAACTTTTGTACCCAAGTGGCGGTGAGCAGTAGAGTAATTCTGAGTACATAAGCGATGACTAAACCGAAATTAAGTGCCTGACGTTCTAGTTTTTCGTCTTCTAGTCCTTGAGCGATAGCAGCGAGGGCGATCGCATTATCAGCAGACAGCACTGCTTCTAGAAAAACCAGGATCAACAATACTATCGGAGCTTCAACGGTGAAATGAAAGTGTAAATAATCAAAAATGTGGTCTAGCATTCCAATTTCTCAAACAGGGAAAATTTTAAAATAACAGGAACAAGGATTTCATTATAGAAAGTGCAATAAATTGCTACTTTTATCCAGCTTAACGCTTCATGGGACTATTTCCCGATGCAATGTTGGTAACAATAGCCCAAATAAGTCTACATTTAGTAAATTTCAAACTTCTGGCTTGAGTTTGGGTGTGGGATGTGGGAGTTGTTTGTGATTGAATACAATTGTCCAGAACTGATAAAAATAAAAAAATCAGTTGCTGTGATGAATCAAAAAATAAAAATTTCCGTCATAGAAAATATGAATATATATTTTAGAGGTTGAATTATGTCTTCACAACCACTTCAGTTTGTATTTTTGAGTAGTCTTAGCTTATCTTTACTTATTGGCAATTCTGTAGCTTTTGCCCAAACGGATGGTGTAGTTGTTCCCACTGTTCCATCAGGCTCATCAACAACAGTACCATCGGATTCATCCACCAGCATACCGACTTCTACAACTGTTGACAGCAGTAAAAGATTTAGCTGTCAATATTACAACGGTCAATATACCGTCATGTATCAACCCCAAAGCCAACCAGGTCAATTTTTTGCTTGGGCAGCACCACAAAGTTTGGGTGGTGGTTGGACTCCCAAAAATCGCTGTGAGGCGATCGCCAGTCGTTTAGAATTATATCGCCCAGATGGGTTACAAGAACTCCAGATAGCTGTAGAAAATAACGAAAATATTATCTGTGTCACTACAGAGGCTAATCCCAACTGCCGCATTGTCCTGACAGTTCCACGTGGTAAAGATCCTTATGCTGTTCGCAGTAGTGTTTTCAACAACATAGCCAGTGCTGATGAAGGACAACAAACAATAGCTGTTAACACTTATGCTAATCGTAACCAATCAGGAACTAATGAATTATACAATTTAGGACGTAGCCTTCTAGGTGGTGGTAATAATCGCGTCAGTTCCGCCAAAAATGGCATTAATTTGAAACCATTTCTAGATCCCAAAGATGGTGGTACAGCTAGTAAACTGCAAAATGGAGTATCACTCCGCCGTCAGTCCCAACCACAAAATCGTACTATTTTGAATCCCCGTCTATTCCGTTGATTGGGTATTTATCTTCACGAAAGTCTTTGCAAAGAAATAATGCTTAATCAACCAGTTGCCTAGGTGATGAGGACAAACTCACATTCTCCAATCCTGATGATCAAGGATTGAAAGCTGACTGCTGACTACTATAAATACAATCTTGGCTTCTTTGTAGATATTTACAAGGAGGCTTTTGCCTGTGGTGAGTCTTGAGGCTTGATAATATAAATTTTACGTAAAAATATCGTAATCATTGTTAGTTATGAGAGATTTTCAGCTTAAAGTAATTGGTGAGAATTAGACAATAGGCAGTATTTTGTCAGCAGATGAAAGTGATCCTGATGCGGACAAATATTGTAGTTTTCAGTTTAAATAAATACGGTGTAATAATTATATCCAGGTACAAGTAATGACAATAACATTCAGTTCACCCACCAATATTCCCGTAGGTTTGGGTACGTTTTCAGTCGCAGTCGGAGATATAAACGAAGACGGCAAACTAGATGCAGTAGTAGCAAACTCTGTTAGTAGAATAGTTTCAGTTCTTTTGGGTAATGGAAATGGTGGTTTTTCCCTTTTAAGTAACTTATCAGTGGGACTATACAATCCAATTTCCGTCTATGTAGGTGACTTCGACAGCGACGGTAATCTGGACATAGGAACAGCAAACTTTGATTTAGCTGATCTTCAAACCGTTCCTCCAAACCCCAGTCCTGATAGTGATATTTCCATTATCTTGGGTAATGGTGATGGCACTTTCGACCCAGTCACCAACTATCCCACTCCTGGAATCGGAATGAGCGCAATTTCAGTAGGAGACTTTAATGAAGACGGTCTGTTAGACGTAGCTGCTGCTAGTTTGTTCAGCCCTATTGTCTCTGTCTTCCCTGGAACTGGTGTGGGTACATTCGGAACTGCTCAGACCTATACAGTTGGTACTAATACCCGTGCCATCGCAGTAGATGACTTCAACGAAGATGGTAATCCAGACATAGCAGTAGTTAGGTCTGGCACTTCAGTAGTATCAGTGCAACTAGGAGATGGTTTAGGTGGTTTTGGTGCTGCGGTTAACTTTAATGTGGGATCAGAACCCCGATCAGTTACTGTAGCCGACATCGACGGTAACGGTGACTTAGACCTGATAATAGCAAACAGTAATGATGATAACGTTTCCGTACTATTAGGAAATGGTTTAGGTAGTTTTGGTACTGCTACTAACTATACTGCCGGAAATGGTTCTCGTTCGGTAGCTGTGGGAGATGTAAATGGTGATAACAGGCTAGATTTTGTAGTAGCTAACGAAAACGTTGGTGGCAATGGTAGCATTTCTGTGCTATTAAATACCACACCAGGAGACAGTTTCTCTGGTACTTCTGGCAATGAAGTTTACACCGTTGATAGCATAGGTGATACAGTTACTGAAACTCCTGGTGGTGGTACAGATGAAGTTCAATCCTCAGTTACCTATACATTGGGAGACAATATAGAACGTCTGACTTTGATTGGCACTAATGATATCAACGGCACAGGTAATAACCTAGCTAACACTATCGCGGGCAATGATGGTGATAATATCCTCAATGGTGGTGGTGGTAATGATATTCTCTACGGTAATGGTGGTGATGATACCCTTAATGGTGGTGATGGTAACGACAGCCTCAATGGTGGTGCAGGTGCTGATAATCTAATTGGTGGTTTAGGTAACGATACTTACTTTGTTGATAATAGTGGTGACACAGTTACCGAAAATCCTAGTGCAGGAACAGATACTGTTAACTCTTCTGTCAGTTTCATTCTAGATGCTAATATCGAGAATCTGACTTTAACGGGAACTGCCTATATTGATGGTACAGGTAACGACCTGGCTAACAATATCACTGGCAATGCAGGTAATAATATCCTCAATGGTGGTATTGGCAATGATGTTCTGTACGGTAATGGTGGTAATGATAATTTAAGTGGTGGTGATGGTAACGACAACCTCAATGGTGGCGCAGGTGCTGATGCTCTCATTGGTGGTTTGGGTAATGATACTTACGTTGTTGACAATGGTGGTGACACAGTTACCGAAAATCCTAGTGCGGGAACAGATACTGTTAACTCTTCTGTCAGTTTCATTCTAGGTGCTAATATCGAGCGTCTGACTTTAACGGGAACTGCCTATATTGATGGTACAGGTAACGAACTGGCTAACAATATCACTGGCAATGCAGGTAATAATATCCTCAATGGTGGTATTGGCAATGACGTTCTGTACGGTAATAGTGGTAATGATAATCTAAGTGGTGGTGATGGTAACGACAGCCTCAATGGTGGCGCAGGTGCTGATACTCTCATTGGTGGTTTAAGTAATGATACCCTAAGTGGTGGTGTTGGTAATGACATTTTCCGGCTGAATGCCTCCAATGAAGGAATTGATAAAATTCAAGACTTTGTAGTTGGTGAAGACAAGATAGAAATATCTGCTACTGGCTTTGGTGGCGGTTTAGTAGCAGGCGCTTTAGACAATACGGCTTTCATTTCTGGTTTAGGTGTGACTACAGCTAGTGATAGTTTACAACGATTTATTTATAACAGTAGCAACGGTGCTTTGTTCTTTGATGCGGACGGCAATGGTGTTGGATCTCGTGTTCAGATTGCAACCCTAGCTAGTCTACCTACTCTGAGTGCTAGTGATATTGTTGTGATTTAACTGACTAAAAACAGAGTGTGGGGTGTTGGGAAAGAATAAACTTCCATACCCAATAGATACCAGCCATACAAGCCCCTGATATTAATTACGGGCTTCCCCACATCCTATACGCTACAACCTCTTCATACTTTTATAACTTAGGCATGGGAAATCTCCAATGTCATCACAATGTGCCAAGGCCTATTCCCGATCTCGACAAATCATCTAGCTGCGTAAGTCCTGTATGATGTTAAATTTTAAAGTTTTTTTCCAGACTGCCAGTTTAAGGTTGCAAATTTAAAAAATTATGATAGTTTGGTACGATATCTGCAAATATAGATACCTTTGTTACTTTTTTTGACAAAAATATACTCGGTTTATGCGATGATATTTAGTAACTATCTATGCACACAGGAAAAGCTAAATACCAGGTATGACGATGTAAAAAATTGTCTGCCTTAACCAATAAATAAACTAGCTACAACCTGTTTCTACTATGTTCTAAAAAACAATTGATAACGATTGATAACGGTGGTAAATCTGATCACAAATGATATGAATCCAGTTCTGCAATTTGGCGATGCCTCCAGCGAACAAAGTTATCGCATACTCACAGCCCCAGAGATCCTGGAATTAATGGGCAAATACCAATTAATTCCCCCATTACTCAAAGAGGTGGTCATTGACCAAGCGATCGCACAGATTGAGTGTACACCACAAGAAGAACAACAGGCTTGTGAACAGTTAGCTCAACAATATCAAGGACGGCCAGATCAGAGCATTAGTCCCGAACAGTTGAATAGTATGGCAATTCGCCAACTCAAACTGGAGAAGTTCAAAGAGGCTACTTGGGGACAGGATTTAGAATCGTACTTTTTTCAACGCAAATCCCAGTTGGATCGAGTTATATACTCTCTAATTACCACTTCTGATATTGGTATTGCCCAAGAAATCTACTTCCGCATCCAAGAAGGAGAACAGTCTTTTGCTGAACTAGCAAGGGAATATGCCCAAGGGCCTGAAGCCCAAACAGATGGTTTAGTGGGTCCGGTGGAATTACAATCTCTCCATCCACGGTTAATACAAATTTTATCGGTGAGCCAGCCACAGCAGTTGTCACCACCCAATCAAATAGGTGAGTGGATAGTGATTGTGCGTCTAGAAAAGTTACTACCTGCTCAGTTGGATCGTCCTATGCGTCAACGATTACTGAACGAGCGTTTTCAGGCTTGGCTACAAACACAAACATCTGCACAAAACTGGCAAATTAAACTATTAGATGAGTGAATTCACGGAAATATAAAGCATAAAACAACTTGATAGAGTGTATTTAAAAGCTGAATTCCTATCAGGCATAACACTGACTGCTATAAAACATCCATCACTTGATAAATTTTCCGTAGCTGATAGTAGATTAAATAATTTTCATAAACATGACTTATACTAATATCGCTTTTGCAGAATTTCTGACCACAGTTGCCGGATTTGAATACCTATCGGCGACAGAAATTAACAGTTTGATATCACAACAACAAGCTTTACGCTACCGTATAGGTCAAAAAATCATTGGTAAAGAAAAAATACCTGACCGCATAGCAATTATTTATGAAGGACGAGTGCGGTTGTTAGGATACCACCCCCAGACCCAATTGCCAATTACCTTAAAAATACTAGAACCGGGGGCAATAATTGGCGAAATTAGCTTATTAAGGCAGATTTCTTGTGAAACAGCGATCGCATCCACGGAAGTGATCTGTTTAACCTTCAGTACAGCAGATTATTTGAGTTTACTTTCCCAAAATTCAGCCTTTGCTAATGCGCGGCAAAATGAGAGTAATTTAATAGAAATATTTGATGTTCTCAGTCCGCAGTTAGCACAACAAGCCAACGCTAGTTTAAATCTCAAAGAAATCAGCCAGCAAATTTTATCAGGGGTGCAAATTCAGCATCTCCCACCAGGAAAAACCTCCTTCAACCAATTGGATAGCAATCGCATTTGGATTGTCAGCGGTGGTGGGACAGTTGCTAATTTTCCTCCTGGTTATCAGTTAGAATCTAATTACAGCAGTGATGTGATCGAGGTGACAGGCAATGCACCCGCAAGGTTACTAGGCATTAATCCGGCAGATTTATTATTCCTCAATCAAGAACAGCCAGAAGCAGAACCAAGGGACGAGCAAAGACAAATCACAGATGATTTAGAGATTCCCTACGCAAGCACGGAAGAGATTCTACCTGCACCAATCAAAACACCACAAGTAAAACAAAAATATACACAATATCCCTTTTTTCGCGGACAGGGGGAAATAAATGCCACCTTGGCCTGTTTTCAAATGCTGGCCAAGCATTTAGAAATTCCCTTGCGGAAAGAAGTAGTACGTCGAATTTTAAATGATCAACTCAAACGTCAGGGTGGCATATCCTTTCAACTGTGTGCTTATTTAGGCGAATTAATTGGTCTTAAATCTCAGTTAATAGATATTCCGGCGACGGCAATTACACGGATTCCTACACCAGCATTAGTTCAATATCGAGACAGTTATGCTGTTATCTATGCTGTTGATGCCAATACAGTAGTTTTAGCTGTGCCATCAAAAGGAATTATCAAATATAAACCAGGCCAACTATTAGAAGAACTAGAGACTAATGAAACCAACTTGCAGCAGCAACTGAGGGTATTATTATTCAGTGCGACTCAAGAAACACCTCAACAACGGTTTGGTTTAGGCTGGTTTTTACCATATCTGTCACGTTATCGTCGAGTTTTAATAGAAGTATTTATTGCTTCATTTTTTGTCCAACTGGCAGCTTTAGCTAATCCCCTCGTTATTCAGTTAATCATTGATAAAGTCATTGTTCAAAATAGTATTAGTACCCTGAATATTTTAGGGGTGCTACTGTTAGCAGTTGGTGTATTTGAAGCAGTGTTGACTACATTGCGGACTTATTTATTTGTTGATACTACCAACCGCATTGATATGAGTTTGGGGTCACAAATTATTGACCACTTACTCCGCTTACCATTACGTTATTTTGAACGCCGCCCAGTAGGTGAACTAGCGACTCGCATCAATGAATTAGAAAATATCCGCCAGTTTCTGACAGGTACAGCTTTAACTGTGGGATTAGATGCAGTATTCTCGGTGGTTTATATCATCGTCATGCTGTTTTATAGCTGGCAATTAACTATAGTGGGATTAGGAACAATTCCGCTATTTGTGGTGATTACATTAATTGCCGCCCCGACAGTGAGTAGACAGTTACGATCTAAAGCAGAACGCAACGCCGAGACTCAATCTTATTTAGTTGAGGTCATGTCAGGGATACAAACAGTGAAGGCGCAAAACATTGAATTGCGATCGCGTTTTTCCTGGCAAGAACGTTACGCTCGGTTTGTGGCAGCAGGGTTTAAAACTGTCATTACTTCCACTTTAGCTAATTCAACCAGTCAGTTTCTCAATAAACTTAGCAGCTTATTAGTGTTGTGGGTAGGAGCTTATTTAGTATTACAAGGAGAGTTAACTTTAGGAGAATTAATCGCCTTTAGAATTATCTCTAGTTATGTGACTAGTCCCATATTACGTTTGGCACAAATCTGGCAAAACTTCCAAGAAACTGGCCTATCTTTAGAAAGATTAAGTGATATTGTTGATACACCTCAAGAAGCAGAATTAGACAGAGATAACATTCCCTTACCTGCCATTGTTGGGGCTGTCAAATATGAAAATGTTTCCTTCCGCTTTGCTCCCAGTGGACCACTGCAACTCAACAACGTCAGCCTCGATTTTCCTCATGGTCAATTTGTAGGGATTGTGGGACAAAGTGGTTCCGGTAAAAGCACAATGATGAAATTACTGCTGAGACTTTATAACGTCGAGTCTGGCAGAATTTTGATTGATGGCTACGACATCAGCAAAGTAGAACTGTATTCAGTGCGGAGACAAATTGGTGTCGTTCCTCAAGATCCGCTGTTGTTTGATGGCACAGTTCAGGAAAACATTGCACTGACAAATCCTGATGCCACAACAGAAGAAATTATTGAAGCAGCGCGGATTGCAGTTGCTCACGAATTTATCATGAACCTGCCTAACGGTTACAACACAAGAGTAGGCGAAAGAGGTTCAGCCCTTTCTGGGGGACAAAGACAGAGAATTGCGATCGCTCGTTCGATTCTACAAAAACCTAAATTACTAGTTTTGGACGAAGCCACCAGCGCCTTAGATTATCCTACCGAAAAACAAATATGTCTCAACTTAGCTAGAGCATTTCAAGGTACTACAGTTTTCTTTATTACTCACCGTCTCAACACTGTTAGTAATGCCAATACAATTGTGGTCATGGATAGCGGTAGGGTAATTGAACAAGGTAGCCATCAAGAATTAATGACAGCTAAAGGTCATTATTTCTACCTTTATCAACAGCAAGAAGTTAATTTGTAATTAGTCAGTTGTCAGTTGTCAGTTATCAGTTGTCAATTATCATTTTTAATCCCAAATCCAAAATCTAAAATCCAAAATTGTTATGACTCAACTTAATGGTAATAACATCAAAAGTAACGGCAATAGCAACGGCAAAAACCAAAACTTGCAGTTGCTGAAACCTCCGAAAAAGGAAGCAGCAGAAATATCAACTAACGCCTATAAACAGGAGCAATTTGAACAATCTATAGTTTTACGCCAATCACCTGTTTGGTCACGCACCATCATGATAACCATGATGGTATTAGCCTGTTTTGGTATAGGTTGGGCTTATTTTGCGAAAATTGAGCAAGTAGTTCCTGCTACAGGTCAATTAAAACCAGAAGGAGCAGTTAGAGAAGTACAAGCTCCCATTAGTGGCGTTGTGGCATCTGTTTATGTAGAAGATGGACAAGAAATAAAAGAGGGAGACCGACTCTTAACATTTGAATCTGTTGTTACCAAAGCTGAATTAATTTCCCTAAACAAAATTCGTGCTGCTTTAGTCAAAGAAAATGCTATTTATCGTCGCTTGATGGGAGCAAGCACAGATATCACATCAGAATTAGATTTTTTACGCAATAGGTTGCCAGCAGAATCTGCTTTTCTCCTCAAAAATCGAGCATCATTAGTAGCAGAAAATGAACTATTGCGTTCTCAATTAAGAAATTCTACATCAGATCCTGGTAGTGGAATTGATGAACAACAACGCCTCGTAGCTGCTAAAAGAGAATTAGATTCCCGTTCTGGTGCAGCTAAATTAGAAGTTGAAAAAATTAAAAAACAACTATCTCAAACTATAGTAAAAAGAAAAGATACTCAAGCTAGTTTAGTAATTCAACAAGGGATTTTAGATAAACTCAAAATCTTAGCACTTGAAGGGGGAATTTCTCAGCTGCAATATCTCAATCAGCAACAACAGGTACAATCTCTCAAGGCAGAAATAGAACAATTATTTGAAGAAGAGAAACGCCTCCAATTTGATATTGAAAAAGGACAGCAGGAAGTAACGAATACAGTAGCAGTCACTGATAAAAACGTTCTCGATAGGATAGCAGATAATAAAAAACGGATTGCGGAAATTGACAGCCAATTTATGAGGATTATTCTTGATAATGAGCAGAAATTAGAAGATATTACCAGTAAAATTGCTCAAGCAACATTAAATAATCAATATCAGGAACTCCGCGCCCCTGTGGGCGGAATAGTTTTTGATCTACAAGCTAAAAAGCCCGGTTTTGTAGCGAACCCGACGCAAAAATTATTGCAGATTGTGCCTAATGATAAATATGTTGCAGAGGTATTAATCACCAATAAAGATATTGGTTTCGTGCGGAAGGGTATGAATGTAGATGTAAGAATTGATTCCTTTCCTTTCAGTGAATTTGGAGATATTAAAGGGAAAGTAATTGATATTGCTTCAGATGCACTACCACCAGATCAAACTCATCAATTTTATAGATTTCCAGCTAGAATCAGTTTGGATAAACAAGAACTAGTAATTCAAGGTAGAAGCATACCTTTACAGTCTGGTATGTCAATCACTGCTAATATTAAAGTCCGAGAAGAACGGACTGTACTTAGTTTATTCACCGAGATGTTTACTAAACAAGTTGAAAGCTTGAACGAAGTGCGTTAATTCAGTAGCAATAAGCATTGGGGGGGGGAAAGAAAAACCTGGAAACTTTCCCCTTTTTTATAGACAATTATTCTGAATACTGAATACTGACTCCTGAATACTTACTATTAATGCAACTGTGATAACAAGGTTTTCATGTGGGGAGTAGATAGGAATTTCTGAGCATCCGTAATTATGGTTTGACCCCAAAGATTCTTTTTCATACAGTGAAAATCAGCGAAGCTTTTATCTAACTTTAATGCAGTTTCCGCCAACTGATAAGCCTTCTGTTGTTCTCCTTGAGCATACAAAGCCACAGCTAAAGCTAAAGTGGCTTCAGCAGATTGATTATTAATTTTTATAGCTTGTTGCCATTGTTGAATTGCTGTTTTTTTGTCTCCCTGTTCATATTTAATGAAACCTATATTATTGATAGCTGCTAAGTTGTTGACATCTTGAACAACTGCTTGATGATAATCAGACATAGTGGTTATGTAGTTTCCTAGTGGATGATAAATAATACATCTACTGGAGTAAGAATCCGTAAAATCTGGTGCTATTTTGATACTTATTAATCTATTAATATAAAAATTTGCATTTCACTGCACTATGGCAACAATTATAAATTTTGTTACAATGCCATTGTCACAGCCACAGACTTATTAGACGTAGTAAAAAATATTTTGTTTCTATGACAACTTTAAGCGCCATTGTTCTAGCGGGTGGGAAAAGTTCACGAATGGGAGAGGACAAAGCCTTAATTATCATTCAGGGAAAACCCTTATTGGAAAAAGTTGGCAATGTTGCTAAAAATTTCACTGATACCATATATATAGTCACATCTTGGCCAGAACGATATCAAAACTTAGACTTAAATGGATGTGAATTTATCCAAGAAAATCCCAGCAACACACAAGGACCATTAGTAGGTTTTGCACAAGGACTAGAGAAAATACAAACAGAATGGGTATTATTATTAGCTTGCGATTTACCCAACTTGAGAGTTGAAGTGTTGCAAGATTGGGTAAAGAGACTACATAATGTAGAAGCAGAAAATATTGCCTGTTTAGTAAAAAATACTAAAGGTTGGGAACCCCTGTGTGGTTTTTATCGCAGTAGTTGTTTACCCCTACTTTTAGATTTTATCAACCAAGGTGGACGCTCATTTCAAAAGTGGCTGAAACTATATCCAGTTGCAAATTTACCATTATTAGAACCAGATATGCTATTGAACTGTAACACCCCAGATGATTTACAGCAATTTTTAGTTAATTAAGCCATAATAAAAACACAATCATTTTCTCCTCACCTCAAAAACCTCTGTATTCCTCTGCGCTACCTCCGCGTTACTCTGCGTTAAAAAAATTAGAAAAAATAAATTACTATGCGTTGGAAATTAACTGTAATCACACTCATCTTAACTCTTTTCCTATTCTCCTGTACCACAGCGACAACGCCAACACCACCGACAAAATCCCATATCATCACCGCACAAAAATCACCAGAAACATCAGCTAAAAGAGTAGTTGCACTTTCATCACTGTCTGCTGATATTATCTTCCAATTAGATGCAACTAAATTAGTAGGAATGACTGGTAGTTCTTTATTTAAAAACGACCCTAGATTTAAAGATATTCCCAGTGTGAGTGAGGGTCAAAATGCCCCAAATTTAGAAAAAATAGTGGCTTTAAAACCAGATTTAGTGATTGGTGTAGCAGGTTTTTCTGATGTACCTATGCAAAAACTGAAACAGATAGGAATACCTACTTTATCCACAAAAGTATATAGCTGGGAATCTTTAGAAGAATTAACTAAAACAATTGCTAAAATAATTGATGTCGATCCCCAGCCTGTGTTGAATTATTATAAAACTCTTTTACCTGAAAGTCAAAATAACAGCAGTTCTACTTTAGTTTTAGTAAGTCGTCAACCAATTCTCACACCAAATAAAAACAGTTGGGCTGGTGATTTAATTTCCAGATTTGGAGCGAAAAACATAGCCGCAGAATTACAAGGTAATAGTCCCATTGGTGGATATGTAACACTTTCGGCTGAGAAAGTTTTAGAAGCAAATCCAGAGGTTTTAATTGTAGTGAATGCCGAACCCAACCTGTTAAACTCTTTAAAAAAAGAACCCTTTTGGCAAAAATTACAAGCTACTAAAAGTAATCGAGTGTATATTTTTGATTATTACGGTTTAGTTAATCCTGGTAGTCTCAATGCCATTGCAAAAACCTGTCAAGAATTGCAGAAAATATTTCTCCAAACATAGCTTGAAAATACCAAATCCTCAATTTCTCGCAGAGGGGATATTGATCCTACTTTTGAGCAACGGGAACTTTTTTTGCTGTTTGAATATTCCCACCCATGAGACTGCGGAAATATAACCCACCGATGCTGATTAAAAATAGTAAATATCCCACTGCTTGTACTACATAGAGTTGATCTCTATAGCCAAATAAAGACTTGAAAATGACACCAGGAAAATTATCATCAGGTAAGATTTTTTCTGTATTCCAAACTAATGGACCTAAGATGCAAGAGTGAACTTTGGTAAAGTGTTCATAATAGAAACACAAATTTTCTGATGCGCGACTACTAAGAGAAAAATTAGCTATGGCTTCATCAAAATGATGTAAAGAAGAAACTACTAAACCAGCCACAATTAAAATTAATAAAACGCCCATAACTTGAAAGAATTGGCGGATATTAATTTTTACTCCCCATTTGAATAACAATACACCAATTGCTGCTGCTGCTGCTAAACCACCAAGTGCGCCTAAACTGGGCAATAAACCTTGTTGAAAATTAGCTGCTATAAATAAGACTGTTTCAAAACCTTCGCGGACAACGGCAATTAATATTAAGCTAAAAACACCCCAACCAGCGTTACCATTTTGTGATAATACTCCTGTAACTGCTCCTTCCACTTGGGCTTTCATTAATTTGGCTTGTTTTGTCATCCAAATTAACATCCAACTGAGCATAATTATAGCTAATAAACCAAATACACCTTCTAATATTGGCTCCACTACGGAAGTGTATTCAGGGTTAATCGCACCTAAAAATTTAATTACTGAACTGAATAAAATCCCAATTAAGGCACTGATAAAAATACCAACTGCCACACCACCAAAAACCCAGGAGTTGAGTTGAGATTGTTTGGCTTTTTTTAATAATGCTAGAACAATGCCCACCACTAGGGCAGCTTCTACTCCTTCGCGGAGGGTAATCACAAATGTGGGTAATAGTGTACTAAAGTTCATATCTATTAGTCATTATTTATTAGTTATTAGTCATTGGTCATTAATTTTTGAACTAGTGACCAATAACTCAGAAATATTAGCTGAAATCGCGTAACATTTTTTTCAGTTCGAGATTGTGCATCTCTTCTTGTCCAATCATGCCACGGGCAAATTCTTCTAGATATATGCTGGCATCCGTGACGGTTGATAGAAGACTTTTGTACATATCCAGTGCTTTCTTTTCATGGGATAAACTTTCTGTCAAGATATCCTTGACTGTATGTTTGAAGGTTTCTTCCATGGGAGCGATTCTCAGGGTAGGATGTCCCTCTAAACCTGTAAGAATTTCTCCTACTTGTTGGGCATGAAGTAGAGATTCACTGGCTTGGGCTTTAAAAAAAGCTACAATTGGTAAGCGGTTGGGTCCTGTTACCATCAAGGAATAATGGGTGTAGCGAACTACTCCAGCTAGTTCAAATTCCATGATGGCGTTGAGTATGTCAATTGTCTTTTGGTGGTCGAGTTCTTGCATCAGTTGTTAAGATCAGCAAAATTACAATTTTTGAGGAGTTTGGTGAGAAGTTATACAGTTTTGATGTGTCATCAATCTGGATGATTTTGAATGTTTAACTTTTCACTATTTCCTCTCTTTTCATTTATTTTAAGCTGTTTGTTGTCTCTGTGGTGTAGAAATGCTAACTTTGTGCTTTGGTGGTACTTTGTTGGATGATTTTTTGTGAGTTTTCCTCTATATTTTTGACCATTTTAGTAACATCTTCAGGGGTTTTGACAGCTTGGTTTGGGGGAATTACTGTAGGCCAAACTTTGATTAATTCTGCTAAGTTAGTTTCTATGCTTTTGCTGAATTCTGGGTTTATTTGAGTTATTTGGGCAGAAATGCCTTTGTATAGGTCGTTAGCATAAATCACAAAGCCGCGAGAATCTTGGTATTCTATGGGGGCGGCAATTTTACCATTTGCTACTGCTGCACCATATTCAGAATTAGCGGCATCGAGTAAACTGTTGATCACTTGGAGAACAAATGCAGGTTTGCTGATTTCATCTTTTGGTAAGGCAGCGATCGCATTATCCACTGCTACCATAGAATTATGGAAATTACTCTTAATTTTTTCATTTTTGGGATTAGTTTTGACCAAATCTTGCAAACTTACTAAAGTTGTTTTAAATTCTTTAATTTTCCGTTCATTCAATTGTTCTTCTACATCAATATATATCTCTTCCACTGGATGACCAATATGAGGTTCTGCTTGTTTGGGTTGATTTTGTTCTAGGAGTTCTTTTGCTACTAAAAGATGTCCTTTCATTAAACCTAATTTTGTCATGTAATCAACATCTTTAGCTTCTCCAGTTAGTACCACATCTTCCACTGTCACCATATCTTGAATTTGGTCAAACTGGGCTTGAGTAATCACTTTTTTACTGACTAAATCTTGAGGAGAAGCATAGGGACGACTGGCTTGAATTTTGTTTGATAATGCCGGAACTCCCAGTTTAGCCTCTAATTTATCTAACTGGGATAAAATGGCATTATTAATATTAATTTGGGCTTTAGTACCATGACCACTGTGGGTGCTGGTTTCTGTAACTTGGGCTGTATCTAGTGTTGATTTAACATCTGCTGTGGGTGTATCGCTGTTGCAAGAACTCAAGGAAATCATGGCACAAACTGCGATAGATAAGAATAAGTAACGGAATTTGATCATTTTTGCTCCTAATTACTAAAATTTAGTTATAACTTTGATAATTATCTATCATAGATGAGATTATTTATCAAATAATTCTCAAAAATTTAGTATAAAAATGTTATCTTTTTTACTAAATTGAGCATTTTGATACGCATATTGTAAATTACGTCGATACTCAATAATCTTTTTTTGAGCGATCGCATAATCCACACTAGAACTTGGTACACTAGCCATGAGATTGATAGATTTTTGCCAACGCTCAACCACTCTTTTCCATTCTGGTGGTGATTTTGCTGTTTGGGTTAGATCAGCAGCATTCATAGCATATTTAACAGCTTTACGGAAAATAACAGATTTAGGTAAATTCCAAATTCTGATAGTTGCATCTGCACTACCACTGATAAGAGTATGATTATTAGGGCTAAAAGCCAAAGACCAAACAGGCTTAGTATGACCAGTAAAAGTATGAATTAAGTTACCATTGGCGACATTCCAAAGCTTAACAGTTTTATCATAACTACCACTAGCTAAAGTTAGACTATCAGGACTAAATACAACAGAATAAACTGCTTTGTTATGTCCTGTCAATACAGATACTAATTCTCCAGTTTGGAGATTCCATAATTTAATAGTCTGATCAGAACTAGCACTAGCAATATATTTACCATCTGGGCTAAAAGCTAAAGACCAAATAGGTTTTGAATGTGCTGCTAAAGGAATTCTTAGCTTTCCAGTTGGTAGATACCAAAGCATAATTTTTCCACTTTCTTCTCCAGCAGCTATAATTTTTCCATCTGGACTAAAAGCAACGTTTCTCACTTCATTTTCCTGTGGTAAATTGATAAAAATATCTCCTGTTGCTACATTCCAAACCTTAATAGTTTTATCCCAGCTACTACTAGCTAAAAATTTCCCATCTGGGCTGAAAGCAACTGCTTTAACATCATCTTGATGTCCAGATAATGTCCGCATTAATTTCCCGGTTTTAAAGTTCCAGATTTTAATATAATTATCCCAACTACCACTCGCAATAATTTGATTATTTGGGCTAATAGCAACAGAATTGACTAAATTTCCATGTCCACAAAGTTGATGAATTATTTTACCATTTTGTAAATTCCATACATCAATATTCTTATTCAGATTCCCATTAACTATTGTTTTGCCATCTTGGCTAATAGCTACAGAATAAACCCGTACACCTTTACTAGTAATAGTTCCACCATTGAAATTTACACTTTGATTACTTAGTGTAAAAGTAAATTTTATCAATCCTAAAATTACGAGAACTGAGAAAATAAATCCTTCGGTACTCCAAATTATCTTATGAAAATGAGATATTTTCACCATGATTTTTACGATCCTTTTTTTAGTTAAACTGATTGATTTTTTGGCTTTTGATGAGATTCACGTTTGCTATATTCTAACCAACGTCTTCGGCAAAATAAGCCAATAATTACTGTCAGTAAAATTATTTCTATGGGAGTGATAATATTCCAATGGCTGGACATCTTTTCTTGAATATGCCACAGTAATAAAAACATAGCTGTATAGGTTAATTGGTGTAGTTTTTGCCAATTTTTTTTCATCTTTTTTACCCTCCAATCACTAGATGTAAAGCCTAGCAGTGCAACAATAATTAATTTAGTTGTTCCTTCTATAGAAATTTTGTAACTTTGGATATCCCATAAATCTACATTTCTTTTAATCACTATTAATCCAGCATGAATTAATGCTAACAAAAAAGATATGATACCTAATTGACGACGATATTTAAATAAATTAATGGTGATTTTCGCTTTTTTAATTTGTGGTAAAACTGCTCTGATAGAACTAGGTAATACAGTTAACACATAAGTCAATAATGAAAAAAATCCTAGTAGATTAGCTGAAGAAATTGAAGCATTGATTAACATATACTTGGGTCTTTTTTACCTAAAAACAATTATTTGTGTATAAATAAATACAATATTTTTACTTTAAAATAAATGCAAAATATTTTCAATAATTTAGTAAAAAAATATTGATCAATAATTCCTGTTCTCATCTGTGCTTTCCAATTGTTTTCGCATCTTTTTCAGCTATGACTTCAAACTGTCCCATACAACCGTTTTCAGCCACAGCATCCTGATGAGGATGGAACATATACTTACCTGGATAACGAAAAGCAAATTCCAAGATGTGCCTTTCTGCGACACCCATAGTCAGAACATCTGTTTTTTCACTGGGAGTCATAGTCATCCCAGAACGATAGACATCAAAAAAATTAGCGTGGAGGTGAAACGTTACGGCTGGGTCAAATTCAATAATATTGAGAACATATAATCGAATTAACTGATTTTGGTAAATCTGAATGGGATGGTGCATATAATGATGCGGTAAACCATTAAAAGCATAATATTCATTTTTGTTATCATCATTCACATCATACCCAGACATGATTAAAACAATTTCATCCGCAGGTGGACGTGGTTTAGGCGGATCAATAATAAACATCCCATATAAACCCTTAGCAATATGACGGGTTACAGGTTCTACATGACAGTGATATAAGTGAACGCCATAGGGTTCAGCATCAAATTCATAGATAGTTGCTTTACCGTTACTAATGGGACGTACACCATCCATATCTGAAGGATGCACACCATGAAAATGTAAAGAATGGGAATGTCCAGCTTTATTGAGAAAAAGTATCCTTATTCTTTCTCCTTCTTTAGCCCGTAATGTTGGACCTGGGATGCGTCCATTTAAATCCCACATATTATAGGAGACAGCACTGTTAAGCTGAATTGTGGAAGTACCAGCTATCAACTGAAATTCTCGAATCGTGCGGCCATTCTCTTGCTTGAGTGTCCCATACTCAAAATTTCGTAACACCTGCATGGGTTTGGTCGCATTATCAGAGGCTTCCATTTCCATGGGTGGCACTCTAACTTTAGTATTATTTTTTACATTTTGTGTGTGCCATAATGCAGACACACCAATCATCCCACCACCTATTATTCCCAGTTTTAGGAGTTGACGGCGATTCCAAAGTTTATCTTTACTCAGAGTAAAGTTGTCAAACATGAGGTTAATAACAATACAATTTGTTCTAGATTGCTAATAATTCGCAATTAGCTGTCTGTATAATATAAGAATCAGGAATTATTGTCAATAATATAAAAAATAATCTAGACTACAGGGAACAGGCAGAAATTTATAGCCGTGGACAGGGTGGTTAAGCTGTTGTGCATTTAAAATGCACAAAAGCAAGTCAAAAGTCATGCATTCAAAAGTCAAAAGTGAAGAAAGTTTCAGGGTACTTTTCCTCAATATCGCAATATACAATCTAGCTGCACAGCAGCTTAGGACATCAACTGATAATGAAAATCCCACTACAAGAGGGTTTTACTCCTGACTCCTGCTATATTAGAATTTATGTAAGGTACAAATTTTTATGACAAAGACTTGCAGCAAAAGGGTTTTACTGCTGACTGGTGACTGCTGAATGCTTACGAATTTATAAGACTCAATACATAACGGAAGCAATTTACCAATCTTTGTTGTCACTTAACGGCAAAATAGACTTTAATTTGATAAATTAGCTTTCATTAATTACGGGAGTTCAAACATGACAGCTTTTTCTTCCAGAGCCGTATTACAGAAAACAGCAAGTATTACCTTATCTAAGCCTGTACAGGTAACTATTTATATGTTGTTATCTTCCTTGGTAATTTGGACTGCATTGTTTTCTAACTATCCTGCTGCTCATAATGCGACACACTCAGTACGTCACCATACATTAGGTATTGGCTTTCACTAAACATATTATACAGCAGATTTTATCAGGGTTTAGCAATGCTAAACCCTTAAATTTTAATATTAATTTTCACTTTATTGATTTGTAATCTGCTATAAATAAAATCTTCATCCGCGTTTATCTGCGTTTATCTGCGTTTTCTTTCTAATCAACCATGAAAAAATATCGACTTTTTGTAGTTATTAGTGCTGTTTGCATCACCTTATCAATTTTCTATTCCTTAGTTGGTGTTTCCCAGACTCCTAAATCTAAAGTTATACTTTCTACAAATCCACCCTTGGAGCGTCTTTTTCCTTTTGAAGCAGCCACAGAAAAAGCCCAAGCCCCTGTAAATTTTACCTTAGAAGCTGTTGATGCTGCGGGTAAAAATTTAGAAAATGCTGTAATTAAACTAGAAATTTCCACACCAAAACCGACTCCTTGGCTAACAACAGACTTCCCCATTGTAGAAGGAACAAAGTTGTTAGCAATGGAAGTAGCTGCACCAAAAGGTAAATTAGAATTTCAGCAAGTTTTACCAATTCGTGGAGATTACCAAATCTTAGCAAAAGTTACGCCTGTGGTTGAAAATGCTTTTGAGCCTTATCAGGAAACTTTAAATTTCCATGTCCGGGAAAATCCTGTTAAATATAAATATTTTGCAATATTAGCAGCGATTTTATTAGCAATGGGATTGTTTGGTGGTTGGGTAATTGGTGGACAGGAAGAATTAAGACAAGGGGAAATTGCTCCTCAATCTGTGAGGTTGTTATTAAGTGGATTAACAGTAATTGCCATAGTGACATTATTATTTATTAATATCACTGCGGAAGTTGCTCAAGCTCATGGGAGTGAACATGATCATAAACTAGAAAAAATTGCTCCATCGGTGGTAAAATCCCAAAATTTCGATGTGAAAATTGATGGTGATAAAACCGCGACTGTAGGGAAATTGGCGAATTTATCTGTTGAGGTCAAGGATAACACCGGCAAGCCAATTAAGGATGCAGTTATAGATGTAAAATCTGTGGCTTTAGAAGATAATTTAACTGTTTTTGCTTATCAAGGATTTTCCAATCAAGATGGTAAATTAATATGGCGATCGCAGTTTTTTGATGGCGCACCGCATAAAGTAGAAGTAGAAGTAAGTAATCGTCAATTGCCACCTATTAAAGTAGCGCAGTTAGTAGAAGTCGAAGGCATACAACCACCAATGTTAACGCGGTTAATTAGTTTATTTTACTTGACTGGAATTGTGGGAATAGGGATGACAATTGGTTTGTTCATGCAGGAATTGAGAAAACGACAATTGAGGGGAATTTAGGACTTTTTAACTAAAGATAATAGCAGCAAAGCGATACCTTCGGTGAGTTATCGCTAACCCATACTCAGAAGAACAAAAAGGCGATACCTACTGTAATCTGAATAGCAAAGCGTCCCATGAAGGATACGGTAATTTTTAAAACTTAGGCAATAAATCTGCTTGTTTACAAATTGCATTGGCCGTAATGCGATCAATTGTGCGATCACACTATTCTGTCATTATTCTGTTTTTTTGCATAGACTGTCATCTACTATACAAACTTACAAATATTAACAATAAAAAAAATAAATACAATATTCACAGTATTTTTTATCATAAATATTCCCTAAGTAACACCCAAAAAATCATTAAATAAGTCATGGTATAAACAAGAGAAAATAGTAATTCTATTCCTTAAATTACTGTTAAGCAAATACAAAACCAGGGATTTTCATGCATATACCTGATGGATTCGTTTCTGTACCCGTAGCAGGTGCTACCAGTTTAGCTAGTGTGGCGGCCTTATTTATTGCCATCCAGCGATCGCAAACAGCTTTTGGTATTCGTCGCGCCCCCATATTAGGCTTAACCACAGCCTTTATTTTTGCTGCCCAAATGATTAATTTTCCAGTTGCCGGAGGAACTAGTGGACACCTATTAGGAGGAACATTAGCCGCCATAATTTTAGGTAGTCCTTGGGCGGGAATGTTATGTATTACTACCGTCTTAATTATTCAAGCTGTACTATTTGCCGATGGAGGAATTACCGCGTTAGGTGCAAATATTCTCAACATGGCAGTGATTGGAGTTTGGACAGGTTGGATATTAACCCAAACCTTACAAAAACTCCTAGGAGGTTCTCAAAAACGCCTACCCTTAGTGGGGGGTATTGCTGCTGCTTTTAGTGTCGTTGCTGCTGCCATAGCCTGTGCAATTGAATTAGCCCTATCAGGAACAGCACCAGCTACAGTAGTTTTACCCACCATGACAGGAGTACATATTTTAATTGGCATTGGTGAAGGTTTAATTACTGGTGGTGTATTAACTTATTTAGCCACAACCAGACCAGATTTATTACCTGGAGAAGAACAAAAATTTCAAGGTTGGTTAGTTCCCATTGTGAGCATTTTTCTCATAGCTGGTGTACTTTCCCTCTTTGCATCCGCATGGCCAGATGGTTTAGAAAAAGTAGCCGAAACTTTGGGTTTTATTAACTTAGCAGAAGTAGTGAGAGTGAATGTACCCACACCATTTGCTGATTATGGAATTGCAGGTTTAGGGCAAATAGGTACTAGCATTGCTGGATTATTAGGATCAGGGTTATGCTTTGGAGTAGCCTTTGGAATTGCCAAGGTTGTGAAAACAAATAATGTTTAATCTTGTCTTGAATCTTTCATTAGCTTTAAGGTTGCAACTGTCCCTAATAATTGTCATTGGCACAGCATTATTAAAATATCATGCTTGGTCAAACTTAATTATTTATGGAGCGATCGCAATTATTTGGACTTGGTTATTACAAGCGCCTATTTCTAAACTATGGCGTTTACTAGGTTCAGAATTAATTTTTCTCTCCCTGATAGCCCTACCCTTGGGATGGGAACGAGCAAGTTTTTTACTTTTGCGTTCCCTGGTTTGTCTCACTACCATGAACAGCTTTTTATTAACCCTACCTCCCCACAGTTTGGGTATTGCTTTAAAAAGCCTACATCTACCAGCAGCATTAAAAGAAAACCTGATTTTAGCTGGGCAATACCTAGAAATATTACTTTCAGAAGTAGCACGAATGCAGCTTGGCGCACAACTACGGGGTTTAAATGGCACAGGAGGATGGCTACGTTATGCGAGTGCATCCATGATTGGTGCATTATATTTGCGTACCTTAGATAGAGCCGAAAGAGTTTATGGTGCGATGGTAATTCGTGGTTATAACGGAAAATTACCCCTAGATTCCCCCCTCAATTCCCAAGAACGCTTTACCTTAATAATAGTGGGAGTAGTGGCAACTTGTATCACCCTCAGTTCTTATTTTTCAGGTTATAGGAGTTAACCAAAACATTTTACAAGCGTCTGCACAACATCCCCACCCAAAAACTTTCAAATTTTGAGTTACTAATCTTGACATCCTTAACTTCTCATCCCCAAATTTCCCTCTCTCAACCGCATACATCTGTGGTTGAAGTACAAAATCTTGTGTATGCTTATCCTCACCAACAACTAGTATTAAAAGAAATTTCCTTTACCTTAAACGTAGGCGATCGCGTCGCCTTAATTGGTGCAACTGGTTCAGGAAAAAGCACACTCCTAGAAAACCTGATCGGCCTCAAACAACCCCAAAGCGGCAAAATTACCATTAACGGAATTCCCCTAGCGCCCAACACCTTACCGCAAATTCGGCGACAAGTAGGTTTTAGCTTCCAAGATGCCAACGACCAGTTATTTATGCCTACCATTTTAGAAGACATCACCTTCGGACCTCGTAACTATGGCATTTCCCCCGCCGTAGCCAAAGATAAAGCACAGCAACTATTAGCCGAATTTGGACTAGAAAAATACGCCCACCGTTCCGCCCATGAACTCTCAGGAGGACAAAGACGACTAGCAGCCCTAGCAGCCATCTTAGCCCTAGACCCGGCAATTCTCATCTTAGACGAACCCACCAACGGACTAGACCCAGCATGGCGACGACATTTAGCCCAAATATTATTAAAATTACCAGTGCAAGTTATATTAATAGCCTCCCATGACCTCCACTGGTTAGGAAAAGTCACTCAACGCGCCCTAGTCCTCTCAGGTGGTAGCATTCAAATAGACAGTCAAATCCAACCATTATTAGAAGATGGCACAACTCTAGAAAGATGGGGATTACCAATAGATTGGTAATTAATTCGTAATTCGTAATTCGTAATTCGTAATTATTAATTTTCTACCCTGTTCCTCCTGCGTCCTCTTTCCTGTCACCTGTCACCTGTCACCTGTCACCTGTCACCTGTCACCTGTTACCTGTCACCTATTCCCTAGAAACTTGCGCTAATATGAATGGAATTTTACTGCTGTTGGGATAGTTCTATTTATTGTGCGTAAGTATACCATTATTGCTCCCCTGAGCTTAACTATTGCTTTGTTGATGACTGGTTGTGGCGAGAGTAAAATCTCTCAGTGTCAAAGATTGATTAAAGTTGTCAATCAAGGAACATCTTTGATTGATAACAGTAAAGGAAAACAGGTAACAACTAGTTTGCAACTATCCACAGATTTGCAAACTGTCACCAAGTCGATTAAAGAATTAAGATTAGCAGATCCCAAACTCCAGGAATTTCAAACCAATTTTGCGAAAGTTTTTGATAATCTCAGTCAAGCGATCGCCAAAGCAGGTAAAGCCCTTGGTGCAACCAAAAACGCAGAACTCAACTCAGCTGGTAGAGAAAAAATCCAAAAAGCCAGAACAGAAATTGACTCAAGCTTAACAGCAGCAGCAAAAACCGCTGGTAAACAATCAGATACTTTCGGGAATAAGTTAAATGACTACTGTAGTCAATCCCAATGAAGAAGTAGCTGGGGTATAGGGGTGTTCTTGATTTTGGATTTTGGATTTTAGATTTTGGATGGTTGTGAGCAACTTCAATCTAAAATCTAAAATTTTCTTCCCTATTACCAATTACCAATTACCAATTACCAATTCCTTATTCCCTCGCCTAATATGAAAACAGAATTAATAGAATTAATCGCCAGAGTTATCCAGGTATTACAAATCAATAGTCGTTGGATGACTTGGAATTTATTTCTGGCTTTTATCCCTTTGGCTTTAAGTGTTTGGCTATTTCGCACTCAACGCGGACGCTCTTGGATTTGGTGGCTTGGTTTCTCAGTTTTCTATGCTTTTTTACCCAATGCACCTTATTTATTAACTGATGTAATTCACTTGATAGATGATATCCGCAGAATTCAATCTGTATGGATAATTACATTAGTATTATTTCCGGTTTATTTCCTAGTAATTCTGGCTGGATTTGAAGCTTATGTAATGTCACTCATCAATTTAGGTTATTATTTGCACCGTATTGGCAAGAGTAGATGGATTTTGGGTATTGAGTTGATAACTCATGCCCTCAACGCTGTAGGTATTTATTGGGGTAGGTTTTTACGTTTCAATAGTTGGGATTTTATTACTCAGCCAGATGCCATATTGACCAGAGGAGTTGAAGAACTACTCGGTAAACAACCCTTGGTAATTATAACTATCACCTTTGTAATTCTTTGCGGATTGTACTGGCTAATGAAACGAGTAAATTTAGGTTTTGTGAATATGGGATCATCCGATTTTTGCAAAAATAAACGCAGCAATAATAAAAACTCTCTTAAACCCTCTTAACTTTGTGTCCTTTGCCTTCTTGGCGGTTGATTCATATCAGGCCTGGGAGCAATTGCCTTTCTTTCAAAACAAATAAACTTACACATTTGAGATGCTCCCATGAAGAATATAGGCATCAATTCACAATTCCATCCTTCTCAACGCCAGAATCCTCGATAATTATAGCATTTTGGATTTTGGATTGGGAATCACCTAATGTATCAGAGTTCTACATAAACGTAAACAACAAGATCCCTAACCTCTCGCATCACTTGGGGATCTATTTTGTTTTTGCATCAAAACTCTACCAAAAGAAAGGAATATAAGATACTAATTTCTTATCAAAAGAAAGATGCAGTAATACCACGTCTGGGGTTGAAATAAATCTAGATTATGCAAATTTATGGACGTGGCTTGAATATATGACGATACCGTCTATTGATGAACTTAAAACATTAGTTGCAAATGCCCAACCCCCCTGTGTATCTCTGTATATGCCTACACATAAAGCAGGGGCAGAAATTCGCCAAAATCCCATCCGCTTCAAAAATTTAATTCGGGAAGCTGAAGAACGGTTAGATGCTATAGGCATACGCCCTACAGAGGCGGTGGATTTTCTCAAACCAGCTATGGAACTGGATAGGGGTGATTTCTGGGAACATCAAGATCAGGGATTGGTAATTTTTATTGCTCAAAATCTCTTTCGTTACTATTGTTTACCAACAAAATTTTCAGAATTAGTAGTTGTGGGTAAACAATTGCACATCAAGCCTTTACTACATTTAATTAATAATGATGGGAATTTCTACGTTTTAGCTTTGAGTCAAAAAGATGTCAAATTTTTTGCGGGAACACACCATAGCTTGAATGAACTGCAAATAGAAAATATGCCCCATAGTATGGCAGAAACTCTTCTGGAAGACGAGTTACAAAAAGGTGTACAACATCGAATAGGTAGACCAAGAGGAGGTGCTACTGCTGCTCAACATCCAGGTTCAGTTCATGGACAAGGTAGCCCTGACAGGGAAAAACACGAAGAAGAAATTTTACAATTTTGCTACGCTATTGATGAAGCATTGCATGAGAAATTAAAAGAAGAAAAAGCACCTTTAGTATTAGCAGGAGTGGAATTTCTGTTACCAATTTACCAAGCAGCAAATACTTATTCCCAGTTGTTACCAGAAAGCATTAATGGCAATCCAGAAATTATCAATTTAGAACAATTACATGATGAAGCTTGGCGAATTGTTGCACCTTCATTTCAAGAAGATAAACGGACAGCAATAAAGCTTTATCAACAATTATTTGGTGAAGGTACTGGAAAAGCAACTAATGAGATCAAAGAAATTATTCCTGCATCTTACTATCAGAGGATTGATTCTTTGTTTGTATCAGTAAGTGAGCAGAAATGGGGAAAATTTGATTTAGAAAATACGACAGTAGAGTTACACACCAAACCCGAACCAGATGATGAAGATATGTTAGATTTTTCTGCTGTGCAAACACTATTAAATGGTGGTAGAGTTTATACTCTTGAATCAGAAGAAATGCCCAATGGATCAAAAGTGGCGGCAATTTTTAGATATTGATTTTTCATGATCATGGCCTGTTGTTATCCTTAGCAGATGTTTGAAAAGTTTAGAGAGGTATAATTTATCGTTCTGATTGGAGTGAAGCTGAACGAAAAATCAAGGGTTTGAGCGATTATTCTGAGATGCTTCACTACGCTGCACTACGTTCAGCATGACTTTTCAAACACCCTCTTAGACAATGCACCATCTCATATAGCAACAGCCAAGGTGTTTAGCACATCAACAAATGATAAAATTTAAACAATACTGTCACCTGTCACCTGTCACCTGTCACCTATCACCTGTCACCTGTCACCTGCTATAATCCCCCAATTGTTTCCTTGCTGCTGCTAAAATGATGCCGTGTTCAGCACGAGCGATCGCTTGATATGTTCTTTCTACAGCTTCTGGTTCTACAGAAATAGAACTAATTCCCCATTCAACCAACTTATCAATAATTTCTGGATATAAAGCTGGTGCTTGACCGCAGATTGAACAAGGAATACCTCCATCTTTAGCCATTTTAATTAATTGTGCGATCGCACTCATCACCGCTGGATGACGTTCATCAAAGATTTTGGCTAATTCTCCTTGTTCCCGATCAACTCCTAATATTAATTGTGTCAAATCATTTGTGCCAATAGAAATACCAGCCACACCAGCTTTAATATATTCAGGTAATAAAAACAGCACACTTGGTACTTCTGCCATAATCCATAATTGGAATTGCGAAACTTGAGTTAAACCAGCTTCCTCAACTTTGCGACGACAAAAAATAAACTCTTCCACAGTCCGCACAAATGGTAACAGCAAGTGAAGATTATTAAAGCCTGCTTGTTGTACTTTTGCTAAAGCTTTTAGTTCAAATTCAAACAATGTGGGGTTACGCAAATAACTCAATGTACCCCGTTCACCTAACATAGACTGTGGTGAAGATGATGAAGTATCACTCCATGATGGTAAATCAGACAATCGCCAATCTAAAGAGCGATACAAAACAGGTTTTGGTGCAAAAGCACAGGTAAATTTTTTAATTTCTTCTGACCATAATTCTAATAATTCTGTCTTTTTTCCACCCAAAAGCCAAGCATGAGGATTTTGTCCCTGCAAAATATTTAACACCATCAATTCTGAGCGTAACAATCCCACCCCATCCACAGGTAAACTTAGCACTTGGGAAATTAGATTAGATTGACTTAGGTTAACCAGTAGTTGGGTAGCAATCATAGGTAGATTAGGGGTTAAGGGTGCAAAATATTTATGAGACTGATTTTCTCCCTTGACTTCTTCCCCATCCCCTCTGTGACGATAAATTTCACCTCTGTCACCATCAAGCAGCAATCTTTCCCCTGTTTGCATCAAATTGGTAGCACTAGTGGCACTCACTACAGCAGGAATACCCAATTCTCTTGATAAAATTGCCCCATGACTGGTGAGACCACCTCGTTCTGTGACGATTCCTACTACATCATTGAGCAAAGGCAACCAATCAGGAGTGACTGCTGGTGCAATTAAAATTACTCCCTTGGGGATATGTTCTGGTTTTGGTTGTAAATTATTAATTACATAAGCAGTGGCCGTTACCTTACCTCTAGATGCTCCTATGCCTTTGATCAAGTGCAAATTGGCAAGAACAGCATGAGGATAGCTAACTTGAGTAATATACAATTTTGGGGCTTTTTTACCTTCCGTAATTGTCCATTTTATCTGTAGCTTTGAACCTAATTCACTAACTAATTGATTGCCCAAAATAATTAGTTGTTGCAAATATTCTGCTGATAAAGCATACTGTTTTTGTTCATCTTCACTAACTGGGTAAGCCAACAAACATTTATAATTGTTTTCTAAAAATGATTTGGAAACAGATTCCTCAACAGCTACAGATGTAGAATCATGAACACGATAAGCCAGAATTTTATTCCCTAATTGTTGTTCTTTGATAACTCCTGTTTTTTCTTCAATGTAGTAAACATCTGGTAAAACTTCACCATTGGTAATTGCTAATCCTAATCCCCACGTAGCTTCAATTTCCCATCCCGAAGAGTTGGAGTTGAAAATACCAGAAGTGATCGCATTCTCCACCGGTTGCACCAACACTGCTAAATTGATGTGTTGTAAGTTAATGCTGATACTGTGCCAATAGAGTAGACTTCTTGCACGAAACAACTGACTCCAAGTTAATTTTAATGCTTGTGCGATCGCCTCTTCATTACAAGCGCAAAACACCGACTCCAATAACCCAGATACATTCTTCTCAACCTTACTAGTATTAGGTAATGTCAGACTTGGACGCAAAATTAAACTATGATTTTCCCATTGTCTAGCAGCTTGAAAAATTCTACTGATCCAATCAGATGCTACACTAGCCGTAATAATTTCCTGACGCAAGCGACCTGCTACTTGCTGTAGTTGTCGCCAATTTTCCACATCCAAATGTAATGAAGAATGAGGTAAGTCCGCAACTAACGACTCTGAACTATTGAGGCTTTCTAGAAATTCTTGTAAAACTTCCCCAGATACCACAAAACCTGGCACAACAGGGTAGCCACGTTGTTTGATTTTACTCAAGTAAAACGCTTTATCACCTACTTTCGTGCGGTCTTGGAGTTGAATTTGGTCAAGCCAGTAGAGTTTGTCCACTCAATTTAATAATTTGTTGGTTGTGGAGTTTTAGTGATGATGATCCCAAAGATGTATATGTATCTTATAGCAGGGAACAGGGAACAGGGAACAGGGAACAGGGAACAGGGAACAGGGAACAGGGAACAGAATTGACAGTGTATCTGATAGCGCAGGCGTTAGCCATGTTTTGTAATCACTATCTGTTCTCATCCAACTTAAAACTGCCATATCGGCAGAATTATCTTGGTTTAAAGTAGTGGTAGTTTATTTTAGAGAATTCTTATCATTGACAAACCCTTACTACATACCCAGTGATGACTGGTTCAATATTTGCTTGCGTCTGTGTCTAGCTTTGTTAATTGGCGCAATCATTGGTTTAGAAAGAGAAATCACAAATAAACCGGCTGGGTTAAGAACCTATATGTTAGTTAGTATGGGTTCAGCTATATTTACTCTTACCACTATCCTAATTGGTGGGCCACAACTGGGCAGTGATTCTCTCAGTCGCGTGATCCAAGGTATTGCCGCAGGTGTGGGATTTTTAGGCGGAGGAGAAATTTGGCGGGAATCTTCTCAACCATCAAAGTCGCGGGAAATTTATGGTTTGACTTCCGCAGCTGCAATCTGGGTTGCTGCGGCTTTAGGTATTGCAGCTGGTTGTGGTTTATGGCAATTGGGTTTAATTGGAGGAATTCTCACAGTTATAGTTTTACACCTCTTAAAAAGAGTAGAAAAATTTCATTAGTCAAACAAGTTTGGATTTTGAATTGGGAATTTTAAACTTTCCCTATTCCCTATTCCCTGTTAAGTAAGTAGGCGGGAATATTTATCGTTAGGATAAAGGAGGCAGGAGGCAGAAGGCAGAAGGCAGAAGGTAAGAGGGTTTTAGCCTCGTTAACTTTTTTTCACATAATTATGTTTATTTGTACCCACCTACTTAAATAAAACTAATGCTTTGATGAAAATAGCTTCTTCTGGTCTTGTTTGCAAAATGGATTTGACCAAATTCACAAATTCTTGATCTCTATCACGATCATTTTTTACTATTTTACTAGCTGCATAAAAACTGACATCATCAATATTCAATTCATTGGTAATACCTGTTTTCAAAATTGGTTGTTCTATGCACCAAGATAGAGATTGCCCGCGTAACGTAAATTGAAACCAGGTAATTTCTTGATTATTTAATTCAAAAAAGATATCAAAGTAAGGCTCTCCTCCTTGAAACCATATTCTCTCGATCCCTTTCTGAGAACTTTGTTTCAGTAATTTTGGTTCAATCGCTCTCAGGGAAGCACCTAAAGATGCAATCTCATTTTTATCCAATACATGATTTTGATAGTTCATCTCTAAATTGTGATTTTTCCTGAGTTGACATATAAAATTTGTGAAGATTTTAACCACTGGGAATCAAAAGCACCTAAATGCGTGGTAGTGATTAAAGTTTGAAATCGGTCTTGGATAGCATCTAGTAATTGATTTTGGCGAAATGGATCTAATTCAGCTAAGACATCATCTAAAAGCAGTAAAGGGGGTTCATGAATTACTTCTTCAATTAATTGTAATTCCGCTAATTTTAAAGCTAGAACTAAAGTTCTTTGCTGTCCTTGGGAGCCATATTGACGTGCAGGTGTTTGATTGATACTTAATTCTATTTCATCACGGTGTGGTCCGACTAAGGTAGTACCTCGGTGTAGTTCAGCCGCAGAACGTTGTTGAATTTTGCCTAGAAAAACTTGCTGCACTTCCTCCGGATGACTTTTTTCGAGGGGGACATTAGGCGCATAATTGATATTTAGAACTTCTGTACTACCACTTATACTAGCGTGCCAAGCTGCGGCGATGGGTGCTAATCTGCGGATAGCCCTGTCCCGTCTGATAATTAGTCTTGTTCCGGCGGTGACTAACTGTGCATCCCAAATTGACAGTTGTGACTCCTGGTTTTTATGTCCAGAGTCCTGACTTCTTTTCAAAAAAGCATTGCGTTGACGTAGGACTTGGTTATATTGCTGGAGAATGTGAGCATAAACTGGTTCGAGTTGAATTAAAAGAGTATCTAACCAGTTACGACGATTTTCAGGACTTCCCCGTACTAATTCTAAATCTAAGCTGGAAAACTCGACTGCATTGAGAACGCCAAGAAAATCCATTTGTCGGCGGACTATTTCACTATTAATAGCTACACTCCGGCGAGCATGACGGCGTAAAGTTAGAGATAAATCACTTATACCTACAACTCTTTCGATTGTGGCATTAATTTGGGCGATATCATCCCCATCCCTAATTAAATCACGATCGCGTGCCAAACGATGCGATCGCAATGTTGCCAACAACTCCACAGCCTCCAACAAATTCGATTTTCCCTGAGCATTATTACCCACTAATATAGTTTTCGGTGCAGTAAATTCAACTTTTTGGTCTTGGTAATTACGAAACTGTCGCAAATGTAGACTTTTCAGATACATATTTAAAAATTAAAAGTTAAAAATTTAATCACTTTATAGCAGGTGACAGGTGACAGTGGTAAAAGCTTTTGAGTGTATAAGTTTTAGTTTGGATTAATGTCCTAACCGCCTTGTCTACGTCTATATTTTTCGGAATTTTCCTTAATTAAAAATTAAAAATTTACATCTCAGTTATATCTCGCTCCCAGTCTGAGACTGGGAAAACCACTATAGAAGCTCTGCCTTGAATTCATTCCCATACAGAGTATGGGAACGAGAAATAATTCCTAATGCTGAATTTTTACTCAAAAATTAAAACTCATCAATTTTGAATTTTTAATTTTGAATGTTTAGACATTTCGTTTGCCCATAAACCGGAAGAAAATCTTTTCTCCTTCAATCCAGACAAACATTAAAGCACTGAATCCAATGCAAATTAGTAACTCATCGAGAGGGAGGTAATGAGTGCCAAAAAAGGCTCGCAGTGGTTCAACATAAACCAGCATCAACTGTAAAATCGTAGTGGCAACTACAGCCCCCAATACGAATTTATTAGAAAGAGGATTCATCTCTATTGTCAGTTGATTGTTAGAACGAATAGCGATCGCATGACCCATTTGAGCAATACACAAAGACGTGAAAACCATTGTTTTCCAACGTTCGGGGTCTAAACCGTCTCCTGTAACTGCTTTGGAGTGAAAATACGCCCATTCCATCAGAATAATTGTAATGATGGCGAACACAATCCCAATGCGAACCATGTAAGAACCCAAACCCCTAGCAAAAATACTTTCGCGGGGGCTAAAAGGAGGACGTTGCATCACATCTGGTTCTGGGGGTTCTACAGCTAAAGCTAAAGCCGGCAAACCATCCGTTACCAAGTTCATCCAGAGAATTTGCAAAGGTGAAAGGGGAACACCACCCAACCCTAAAATTGGTGCAGCAGCGATGGTGAGAACTTCACCAATGTTACTACCCAAGATGTATTTGATAAAACGCCGAATATTGGTATAAACAACTCTACCTTCTTTCGTAGCGGCGACAATGGTAGCAAAATTATCATCTAACAGCACCATGTCGCTGGCTTCTTTACTGACATCTGTACCAGTTATACCCATAGCGATACCGATATCAGCTTGTTTCAGGGCGGGTGCATCATTCACACCATCTCCTGTCATCGCCACAAACCGACCACGACGTTGCAAAGCTTGGACAATTCGCAGTTTGTGTTCTGGAGACACTCTAGCGTAAATACTGACTAAATCAACTTGTTCTTCTAGTTCTTGGTCACTCATCCGTTGCAATTCTTGACCGGTGAGAACTCTAGCATCTGCATCAGCTATACCTAAGTCTACAGCGATCGCCCGTGCAGTCAATTGATGATCACCTGTAATCATAATGGGGCGAATCCCCGCCTGACGACATTCTTGCACAGCAGCCCTGACTTCCGGGCGTGGAGCATCGAGCATTCCCACCAAACCCAACCATACCAAATCTTGTTCAGAAGTATCTTCTGAAGCTTCTGGTGGAACTTCTGTCAGAGGTTTGTAAGCAAAACCCAACACCCGCAAACCTTGAGAAGCCATGTAGTCATTAGCTGCCAAAATTTGAGTACGTTGTGCTTCGTCGATGAGAATAGAACGATCTCCGACATAAATGTGAGTACAACGTGCCAAGGTTAATTCTGGTGAACCTTTGGTAAACATTAAATATTGTTCCGAGTCTAAAAAGCCTGCTATTACGGGGTCAACACCACTCATTGTGGGTTCACCGGTAGCAACTTCCTCGACTTGGCAAATGACACTCATGCGTTTGCGTTCTGAGGAAAAAGGAAACTCAGACACACGGGGTAACTTACTATTCCATTGATCTTTTTCAATTGCTGCTTTACCAGCTAATGTCATCAAAGCGCCTTCTGTGGGGTCGCCTAAAATTGCCCATTCGCCAGCTTCTTTTTGCAGTACGGAGTCATTACACACAGCACAAGCAACAAGCAAAGCAGATATTTCTGGATTTTCATCGAGGTCAACTTTCTCGCCATTTAACTGAAAATCCCCAACAGGAGCATAACCTTCTCCCGTGACTCGGAAAGTTTTTTGATTGGTGTAGACTGACTGCACCACCATTTTATTTTGAGTCAGAGTCCCGGTTTTATCAGAACAAATTGTAGTTACAGAACCGAGAGTTTCCACCGCTGGGAGTTTACGAATTAAGGCGTTATGGCGTACCATGCGCTGAGTACCCAAAGCCAAAGTTACAGTAATTACAGCAGGTAAACCTTCTGGAACTACCGCCACCGCCATACTCAGAGAAACTTCTACCAGTTCTTGTAAATTCTTCCAGCCTACTCCTTTGACTAAATCATGGATGAGTCCACCACCCACAACTAGACCCACCAAAATCAAAGAACCAGATACCAACACATTACCCAATTGAGTCATGCGCTGTTGTAGGGGTGTAGGTTCACTGTCCACTGACTGCAACATGGCAGCAATTTTGCCTAGTTCTGTAGTCATGCCAGTGTTAGTAACAAGAACCTTAGCCCGTCCTTGAACTACTTCTGTGCCTTGAAAAACTAAATTAATGCGATCGCCTAATGATGTATCTTCTGGTAATGTAAGTATTGCTTGCTTATTGACAGCTTCAGCTTCACCTGTCAGTGCCGACTCCCGCACCTGTAAATTCGACTGTTCTATTAAGCGTCCATCAGCAGCTACTTGCACACCAGCTTCTAGCAACATTACATCCCCAGGTACTAGTTCTTTCCCAGCTACATCTGCTAGTTTACCGTTGCGGATGATGCGAACTAAAGGAGAGGATAATTTTTTCAAAGCTGCTAGGGCTTTTTCTGCACGGCTTTCTTGTACATAGCCCAAAATACCATTCAGGATCACAATCGCCATAATTGCAATTGTGTCTTTAAATGGTACTTCGTTCTGTTTTAATGTGCCTTGTTGCAATGCTAAAAAATCTAAAAAACCAGAAATGAGAGCTACACCAATCAGCATTAACAACATAATGTTAGTGAACTGATCCAGTAGAATCTCCCAAGGGCTACGACCACCATGTTCTTCTAGTTCATTGGGTCCGTATTTTTGCAAACGTTGTTCAACTTCTGGGGATGTTAAGCCGCTGTCTGCATTGCTATCAAGCAGGTCTAAAGCTTTATCAACTTCTAAACTATGCCAAACTGCGGCACCTTCAGGTAAAGAATGAGCAGACATCGTGTAGGTTACAGGAAATGGTTACAAAATTCGATCATAATTGAGTAATGCCTGGAATTCCATTAACCAAAGTTACATTGGGGACTGGGGACTAAGAGGGTGTAGGGTGTAGGGTGTAGGGTGTGGGGCAAGATAGGGAGATGGAAAGATGGAGAGAAAACAATTAAAAATTTAAAATTTAAAAATTTAAAAATTTAAAAATTTAAAAATTTAAAAATTTCTGCCTGCCACCTGCTGCCTCTTGCCTTCTACCTCCTGACTAATGACCAATGCTAATGACTAATAATATAGGACTCCTATTTGATTTCTGATAGCGTAGCTCGGCGTAAGCCATACAGGACTCCGTACATACTGAAAGTCTTCTTTCCTGTTAAGAGTTCCCTGTTCCCTATTCCCTGTTCCCTGTTCCCTGCCTCCATGAAAAATTCATGAATCAAATCGGATCACTATATGAGTTTGACTGTTAGCCAGATGTTTGGGCAAAAAACAATTCGACCGCTTACCGCTGCTGCTATTTATGGCATTGCTTTTATTCAAGATAAACTAATTGCCATTGACACAATTAAAGGGCATTTACTAGAAATTGACCCCATCTCTGATAACAGTAAAATTCTCAATCCCTACCAGGTCAAGGAATTTACAGATGTTACTGGTTTAGCAGTCTGGGAAGATACTCTGTGGGTCAGCCGTGGTAATAGCGTTTATTTGTGTAAGTTGGCCTCTTTGGGGTTGGAGCATTTTGTCACCTTGCCTTATGCTGCTGATGGTGTCGCTGTTTGGGAGTCCACTGTCTATGTTAGCTGCCAACGATTAGGCTATATTCTTGTTTTTGACCGGGATACACGCAAAGAAATTACTAGATTTTATGCTCCTGGTGTCGGTAGAGAAAATTTGACCATTAGTCAAGAAACTCTCTGGGTTTGCGATCGCACCGAACAAACAGTTTACTCGATGGATCGGGCAACTGGAGAAGTTCGTTTTAGCGTCCTCACACCTTTTGCCTCTCCTACAGGCATCACCATCCATAGACAGGAGCAAACAGGTAAGGATCTGCTCTATATTGCCTACTCTTTTGAAGAGCCTTATATCCGTGATAATCCGAATGCAGACCCTAATCATGAGCTAACTTACCGGGATATCACTTTTATTCACCCCCTCTACTATCATTACAACCCAGAGAAACGCTACGCACTATCCAACGGTTATCAGGTGGAAATGTCATATCTAGAGGAAATTTCTCCCTTAGAGGAGGTGTATTTAACCAATGTGGAATGGCGTATTGCCCTACCATCAGAAACAGAACGTCAAAAGGTGAAACAAGTTGAACCCATAGGTTTACCCTTCACAGAAGAAATTATTGATGGACAAAGAGTAGCCGTATTTAAGTTTGATTCTCTTACCCCAGGAGAACGGCATATCTTTGGTTGGAAAGCACTTTTGGAAGTCCGGGGAATTAAGTATCGCATCACCCCCAAGGATGTAGAAGAATTACCAGAACTGACTCCAGAATTACAAAGTCGCTACTTAGTCGATGATGATGATTTAGCAATGGATACTACCGTTGTCCGCCGTGCAGCCCGTGATGCTGTGGGGTCAGAGACTAATATGTTACGAAAAATGTATAATATCCGCAATTACGTCTATGATGAGTTATCTTATGGTATTAAACCTCACATAGATACACCAGATGTAGTTTTAGAACGAGGCGTTGGTTCCTGTGGTGAATACGTTGGTGTATTATTAGCTTTGTGTCGTTTAAATAGCATTCCTTGTCGGACAGTAGGTAGGTATAAATGCCCTCCATATCCTGAACAACAAGGAGTACCTCTACAACCGGATTTTAATCACGTTTGGCTAGAGTTCTATATCCCTGATTTTGGTTGGGTACCAATGGAATCAAATCCCGATGACATAGGCGATTCCGGCCCATATCCCACACGGTTTTTTATGGGCTTATGCTGGTATCATATCGAAATTGGTAAAGGAGTCTCCTTTGAAACCTTAACCAGTAATGGAGATCGGTTAACAAAAGAAGACATCTCCATTGGCGAATTGGCTATTAACCATATTCGGTTTACAATTCTTAAAGAATTACCACCTTTCTAATTTAGGAATTTAAAGTTGGCAACTTGTAGCTAGAAACGGGAGATTAGGTAGCTCTAATGGTGGAATTCCTGCCCCAACTCCCCCGTTTCGGACAAATTCTGACATTTCTTAATCAGAAATTTAATTTGAGGCGGCGAATATTTATGTTCACTTTAAGGAAATAGTCAGTAATTTTTCGGTTTAGCCTGTAAGATGTTGATATGAGATTCTTCCATAAAAATATGGAGAACAACCTTCATCCAGGCATTGTTAAAACCGTATTAATCCGGTTGACACGCCCGTATTTGTGTAAGAAAAATGACTTATAAGCAAGTTTGTAAACGGTATTAACAGGTGAAAAATTGGACAAGTTCTGAATCTGAAAAAACTGTGGAGCAAACACCTTCGGTAAAATTGCATGGTGGTAAACTGGAACACCTTCACAACTACCATGACTGTTACCAAGAAGAACAATTGATATATCAACACTTGCTTCATTTGGTACAAATGGAATCTCCAGACCAAATGATTGAAAGGTTTCGCTCTCTATTTATTGAACGGGCTAATTATCCTGAACCCGAAATTATACCTATATTAGATAAAATTACTGCTTCCAAAACAGCAACTGAGGATTTTAAGTTTTTCCTCAATCGTTGTTGTCATATATTAATTAATCGCTGGTATATCCAACCCCAGCTACATTATGCAATTATTGATTTAATTAAATTATTTGATGCACCACTACCTACCAGATTAGGAGTAGGAGCAGGTAGTTTTCGGATGCGAGAAATTAAAAGATTAAGAGAATTAATACAAACTTTTATTGATAGTGACCAGTATGTAACCTTGCGACGTTTTATCCAGTTAGTGAATCAAAATCCGAAATGGGATGTTCGCAGGAATAATCAGCCATTGATAAATTTAATTAGTCGCTATCCTTATATATATGAACATTGTTTAATTAGTGAAAATTCGACTTTTGAACAACAAGAAACAGTCAGAAATTTTCAGAAACAGGTACAAAAAAAGTTTGAGATTGATTTGTCTCGTTACGTAACTTATAAAGTTCGTAGTATCCATATTTCTCAGAAATATTCGCCATTGGAAGCGAATCGCATTTTACGACCTGTGAATAATCCCACACTGTTAAGTGATCGTGATCTCTACAAAGCCTTAAAGCAATTTATTGGTAAAAGCGAAGGTGACTACACCTATCAAGAAAGAGCGCAACAGTTCTTAAAATATAGTAGTCAAACTGCTAAATTCCAAACATTTAAAGATGATTTATATGACTATCTAATCCCTTCCATTGATGGACAATATGGCAAGCGCCAATTTAATCAAAGATTATATAATCATTTACAAAATACATTGCCACAAGCTGATGAGCAGAAACCAAATGATTTCTTACTTGTGAGAACTTGTAGTCAGTTACTCAATTTTTTAGTTGTCAATAGCCAAGCATCTCCACAACATTCAACTTTTTTAGATTTAATTAGTAATCAAGGTTCTTTGCCTACAATTGGGTTGCTACTGAAAGTAGTATTAATTTGTCATAAAGTTAAACCTTATTTAGAAAAAAGATTTGCAATTTTATTTAACCATTATGAAACTGCTACCACTGATGCTATTGATTGGTTAGTAGGAACATTAGAGCAATTAAATATTGCCATGAGTATTCACTTTGGTGATATTGATTTATCATTTTTTAAGCGATTTTGTTAGGAGGCAGGAGGCAGAAGGCAGTGGTTCGACTTCGCTCACCAACCGGAGGCAGAAGTTATTACTTTTGACTTTTGATTTTTGACTTTTGACTTGATAGCTCCCCACACCCTACACCCTACACTCTACACCCTATTCTTAGTAATTGGCATTGAGTGTGATTTTGCCGGGTTAAAAGTCGAAAATTCACAGATAGAATTAAAGGGGCAAAAACGGCAGTGATAGCCAGGATTGGGTGGAAATATTTGACTAAAATTACTATTCCTTGATTGATATGCTTGTAAATCTAGTTGGTGCTTATGAGCTATATTAGCTAACTCAAATTCAACTGATGCTAATTCATTATTAGTAATAGTAATTAACTCAGATTTCTGACAAATTTCTAAATTATAAAACGATGCTACAGCCGATTTACCGGGATAAAGATAACGTGCTGCTAGTAAATAAACTAATGCTTGCCGTCGGTCAAAAGCAGATTTACCAGTTTTAAAATCTAAAATATGTAAAGTGCTATCAGACTCGATAAATACACAATCCATAGCTGCATATAAGCGAAAACAATAATTCGCTTGTTCAATCACAATTGGTTTGGGAAATCCTTCATCTCCAGGTGTTAATTGCAGAATACGTTTACCTAATAGTAAAGGCGATTTTTGATATTTTTGTAAAATTTGTAGTACCCTGTGCTTAACTTGAAAAGTGAAGTTGCTTAATTTCAGTAATTGGGCTACTTTTTCTACACCATCAGACTGAGTTAACCAATGTAGATGATGGTGAAACTCATACACACCTTTTTGGGCAAGTATGCCAATACGTTGAGGTGGAGTTGCTGTGGCTAATAAAGCTTTTACCTCTGGTTCATGTTGTCTAGCTTTAATAAATCCCCTCCTCATTTGGCAATGCCAATGTTCTTGCCCTCTAGCGGGGGCAACTAAAGACCAAAGGTGGTAGCTGGCAAAGGGTCTATCGGGGGTTGACATTGCTCAGGTAGAGTGAGAGAAATTACCTTGGGGATACTTGCGGCACAGTGGCTGTATAGTGGCTGCTAAAAAGGCTTTGCGGGATGCTTCCTAATAGTAATGATCATGTACGGGAGAGAGTGGCAAAATGAGTAACCCTAACAGTTCTGGTAAAATAAAATTTGGTACTGATGGCTGGCGTGGCATTATTGCCGATGATTTTACTTTTCCCAATGTGCGGAAAGTAACTAGGGCAATAGCTAGTTATCTGGAAACTGCCTATAGTAAAGACAGACCAGTTTTAATCGCCTACGATACAAGGTTTTTAGCGGATGAGTTTGCGCGGACATCTGCTGCGGTTTTGGCAGATTTAGGGTGGAATGTAAAAATTACGGATCGGGATTGTCCGACTCCTGTAATTGCCTACAATGCGAAACACTTGAATTCCGCAGGGGCATTGATGTTTACTGCTAGTCATAATCCTGCACCTTATTGTGGGATTAAATATATTCCAGACTATGCTGGGCCTGCTACTCCAGAAATTACTGATACTATTGTGGCAAATATAGAAACTGCCTCGGATGAGTTACCAGGAAGTAACCCATCAGGTACTATTTCTACATTTGATCCAAAGCCCGATTATTTGCATTTTATCTACACCTTGCTGGATGTGGAAAAAATTAAAAGTGCGAATTTAAAGGTTAAGTACGATGCTCTCTATTCTACCTCTCGTGGCTATTTAGATGAGGTGTTGGAACATTGTGGAACTCAGTTAGAAAGTTTCCATACTTGGAGGGATGTACTTTTTGGCGGTGGTATGCCTGAACCCAAGGGAGAACAGTTAGTTGAGTTGGTAGATGCTGTTAAGGCTGATAAGGCTGATTTGGGTTTAGCAACAGATGGTGATAGCGATCGCTTTGGGATTGTGGATGAACAAGGTAATGTTCTCACTCCTAATACGGTGCTGTTAGTTTTAGCACGCCATTTAATTAAAAACAAGGGTAAAAGTGGCGCAATTGTGAGAACTGTAGCGACTACTCATTTGTTAGATAATTTTGCGGCTAAACATGGTCTGCAAATTTATGAAACTGCGGTAGGTTTTAAATACATTGGTGAGAAAATGCGGGAAACCGCTGTTTTGATTGGTGGGGAAGAATCTGGTGGTTTGAGTATTATTGGCCATATTCCTGAAAAAGATGGGGTTTTGGCTGATATGCTGGTGGCTGAGGCGATCGCCTATGAAGGTAAGCCTTTGAGTCAGTTGGTACAGGAAGCTATTGCTGAAGCTGATGGTCCTCTGTATAACAACCGCTTGGATTTACATCTTACTGAGTCTCACAAAAATGCTGTGATTGATTCCTATACCAAAAATCCTCCTTCCGAAGTAGCAGGAATTAAGGTGAAGGAAGTGGGACGTAAGGATGGGATAAAACTGTATTTAGAGGAAGGTAGTTGGGTGTTATTGCGTCCTTCTGGTACAGAACCTTTGGTGAGGGTGTACATGGAAACTAACTCACCAGAAAAACTTAGTCAAATTGCAGCAACGATGGAAGCGGAAATTGCTAAGTTGGGATAGGTGACAGGTAACAGGTGACAGGTGACAGTGAAGAGGACAAGGAGCAGGGAGCAAGGGGGATAACTCTTCTCCCCTGCACCCCGCACTCCTGCTTCTTCTGACTCCTGACTCCTGACTCCTAAATTTTTATATATAAAATTATGAAAACATTTGTGAATTTATTTATATCTATAGTTATAGCTGGTTGGGTGTTGGCGATCGCTCTGATTTCGGTACAGAATGCAACACCTGTATCTTTACGGTTTTTGGTTTTTCAATCTATACAAGTTCCTTTTGGTTTAATATTGGCTTTTTTTGTAGCTGGGGGTTTGGTTGGTGTGGCAATTTTGCAGCCGCTTTGGGGTTTGGGTGAGTCGAAGTCTGGGGTTGATGAGGAGGCGGAGTTTTTTGTTGATGATGAGGATTTTTAGGGGTTTTTCTCTAAGAGAGGCGAACTGCTTGCAGCAGCGCTTCGCTATCGCACTTCTGGAAGTAAAAGGAATAATGTGAGATATAATTAATTTGTCACTCAATCAATCTATATTAACTTGCTATGGATTATTTTAACCTACGCACAAAAGTCATTACAGAAATAAATCTTGTCCCATCAGATAAATTAGAAGAATTATATAATTTTATTCATTATTTTCGATTAGGTCTAGAAGTATCTCAACCTTCACCTAACAAAAATATGCAGTTTGCTGGCTGTTGGAATGATATGTCAGATGAAGTGTTTGCTAATTTCAATGAAGAAATAATCACACGTCGCCAACAAGCATTTTTAGGAAGAAGAAGTGATGCAGCCAGCCTTGATTGACACAAACATTTTATCCTTTTTCTTCCGTAATCATAGTCTAGTTGTTGAGCGTTTTCAGGTCTTCTGCTTATCGCTTTTTGGTTAAAATTCAGCTAAAATAATTGAACAGCACAAAGCAGGTGTAATGATCATGCAAGCTATTTTTTGGACTGTAGAAGAAGTTGCCCAAAGAGCTAAACAATTTTATGAAAATGGCATTCGGCAACAAGTAGAGTGTGATGATAACATTGGCAAAATGATTGTGATTGATGCGGAAACCGGCGAATACGGAATTGATAAAACTGGTGTAGAAACAGCATTAAAGTTAAAGCAGAAAAAACCAAATTCCAGATTATTTACGATGCGGATTGGTTATGATGTTGCTGTCAGCTTTGGGGGAGCGATTGAGCGTAATGTCAAATGATTTACGGGAGATTGATTGACGGTAAAGCCGTAGTGCCAGTAATTTTTCGTTTACCGACACAACCAGATTTTTCTATTGATTTTATTATTGATACTGGATTCAATGACCATCTTACCTTACCACCACAAGCAGTCAGTGCGATGAATCTGCCGTTATATTCCACTACGTTTGCCAGATTAGCCGATGGTAGGGAGGCGTTGTTATCTATACATTTAGCAACAATTGTTTGGGACAATCAAGAAAAAGTAGTTCCTATTTTAGCATCTGGTTATAAACCTTTATTGGGAACGGCTTTGATGGCAGGATATCATCTGGGAATTGATTTTGAAGACAATGGTTTAGTTTCGTTAGAACAAATCCCACCCTTGATTTCATAGATTTAATATGTAGTATATTCGGGTTCTATTATCTTTGCTGGTTGGTGGATTGTCCAGTATGAGCAGTTTGTTTCAAGTACTTCTATATCAATAGCATTCGCTCCTTTAGTATTATTTGTTATTTGAAACCCTATTGCTGTTCGCAATAGGGGGATTAAATTATTGATGGGAATTTCTTGCCATCCGCCTATCTTTAGTTGGGACATTTTGACCTGCTTTCTCTCTGTCTACGTAGCTTAGTAAATGAGTGTGGTTTTTTCTTCCCACATCTTTTAGACGTTTTTTCACCCCAATTTGTGAATTTTTCAAGTTACAGGCAAATTTTCTTCCCAAAAATCCCCCCTCAACCCCTAGAACCCTTCCTCCTCTTACCTTTCAACCTCTGCAAACTCTTCTCAACCTCCCCACGAGCCGGATACAACAACTGCTGACTCAACGCACCTTCATAAGCCTGTATCGCTCCTGACTTATCCCCCAACCCTACTAAAGCTCTCCCTAACCAGTAATCAGCCATAACCGGATTAAACGCCCTCAACTCCTGACATCCCTCACAAGCCACTTCCCACCATCGTTTACTAACTCCAACATCCCCTAGCACTCCGTAACTCTCCCCTAGCCACACCGCCGCAGGTACAGATTGCACATAACCCCATGCTGGTAAAAAATGCCATCCTTTCTCCAACGCCTCCACCGCTTCCTGATGTTTTCCAGCCAACGCTAAAACCCGTCCATGACGAAACCAAGCATCAGCTAACTGGGGCTGTAGTTGCGTTCCTTGTTCAGAAATCTGACACCCTCTTTCAACCTCCTGAAAGCATTCCACCAACACCCGCCCCGCAGTCGCCCAAACACTCCAACGTTCAGGAAACCGCTTCAACATCTCCTCCACTACGTCTTCCAGGAGAGGATCACTATTCAAAGTCCCCCTTTTTAAGGGGGATTTAGGGGGATCTCCTATCACCAAAGGTAAAATATCACACAACCCCCGATAAATTGCACAATCATGGGGATAGAGATGATAAGCCTTCCCCATCATCTGTGCCGCCTTCTGATATTCCCCTGTGTCAAATAAACACCGTCCGTAGTCATACCAACCATAAGGATGATTTGGATGTTTTGCGGTAAACTCTGCCAACACCTCCACACCTTGCGCCCAATCCCCTCGGAAAATGTGATAATAGGCCAGGGATTTGTGAACTTCCACGCTATGAGGAGTCTGTCGCAGTAGAGAGGTAATCATTTTTTTAGTCTGTTTCCCCTCTTCACCTGATACCAATCTCATCTGCAAACGTTGATTAATTTGTCGTTGCAGTACCCGGAAATCATCCCCAGCTAAGGCTATAACCCTGCTTAACCACCCTCTAGCTGTTTGTATATCCCCCACCGCCATCAGGGCATCATAGCTGTAAATCAAGGAAAAAACATCATCTGGGTTGATGGACAAAACCTGCTCCAAGGTGCTGAGAGTACCAAAAGGATTTTCTCTCTGCTGATGCACCTGTGCCAAAGCCAGCCAGTGAACTACTTTGTCAGGTTCTAAAGCTGCTGCTAAATTAAAAGCCATGATTGCCTTCTGAATCTCACTTTGGCAAACTGCAATCAATCCTTTGATATGATTATGAGTCCCTTCATTTGCAGACAATAATAAGGCTTTTTCATATATTTCTAGAGCCTCTTTTTCGAGTCCCATTATCTGTAAAATTTTCCCTAATTGCAGATGCACATCAATTAATTGAGGTTGTCGCTCAAGCACTTGATGATATTCTGCAAATGCTTGTTGCCAATTTCCTATTTCATAAAGCAAATTAGCCAGTTCTAATCTTTTTTTCCACCCTTGGGGATATTTCTGGACATACTGACTTAAGGTGATAACTTTCTGCTTTTGTCTAGCTGATTTTTCCTCTACAACCAAGTGAGCATTCATCTCCAGCCCAGATAATTGGGTGAATTGTACCAATGAAGTGGCAATGTTTCCAGACATATTAAGGTTACTTTATAGTTAATTTCTTCGTGCTGGGTTTTTGTTGGTATTGATGATTCCCAATTACTACTCACTGCACCGTACTGAGCTTGTCGAAGTGTTTCATCAGATTGAAATTTTTCTCCCATCGGAATATCCTTTTTTAAGGATAGTGAAAGGTAATCAATAGGATTTTTATCTTCCCCTGCAAGATACTTGTTTAACTGCTTTTTGAGAATTTTTCGTGCCTGTTGAATACGTTTGCGAACATTCTCTTCAGAGAGGGCGAGTTGTTTGGCAACATCTTGATAGGATTTGTCTTGGCAGCAATGTAAAAAAAAAGGATAGCGCAATCTGTCAGGTAAAGATTCAATTTGGTGGTAGATATATGCTCCCATCTCCATATTCAAAATATTAGATTCTGGAAATTCTCCCCTATAAGTAAATGCTGAATGATCTGTAAATTTAATATTTTCAATGTTTTCAATTACTGTGGCTTCTCGTTTACGTTTTCGATGCAAATCCATGCAGAAATTATGAATAATTCGAGTTAACCACGATTTAGGATATATAATTTTATTTCCATATTTTGTCCATTCGTTCCAGGCTTTGAGCTTTGCTTCACTTAGTGCATCTTCAGCATCATGACAATTACCTCCCATCCACTTTAGACAAAGGTTGTAAAAATCATCTTGATATAATTCCCATAATTGCCAAAAATCCCCACAAGTATTTTGAGATAAAGTTTTAGATTGGCTTTGTTTTGCCAATATATTGTTGATTTCCAGACCCGATGATAAAGAAAACAAGAGTTCTTGCTTTGGTTTCGCTTGTATATATGACTTGCTGTTGACCATCTCAAACTTTAGGAGTGAAGATTTGTACAAACGATGGAAAAGTTCTGGGTTTATGTAATGCAGGTTTAAATGATACCTATCTTTTTAATTCAATAGTTGAGTTAAATTCAGGTATTTAAACCTAAGATTGTTTAATAATTGGTAGTTATCAGGTTTTTAAACATCTGAATCATACCAAGTTGAGTTAAATTCAGGTATTTAAACCTCAGATTGTTTAATAATTAGCAGTTATCAGGTTTGTAAGCATCTGAATCATACCAATGCCAGCATCCCAGTTAAGTATATAGAAAAAAATATTTACAGTTATTGCAAGCGAAGCAATCCCAACCCTTGCAATTGCTAAAGCTTGCATTACGCTACGCGGTCATGCAGTGTCACGAAGGGATACATTCCGCTATAGCTAAAGCCACACTTCGTGAACGCTACATTCCCAATGACATGGTGTAATTAATTCTGTCTAGGTAATTATTGAGGAATTTTTCAGGAAAAGGATACCCATCAAGTAAGTTTTGAGCTATTTCAGCGCCACCCTGAAAGAGATTCCACTACCATCACCCAATGCTTACTGTAAGATGAGAGAATATTAAACTAAAGTCACAAAACTTAAAATTCATTCATCATGGCCAAAATCCAGTTTTCTAGAGGCATTAACGAAGACGTAGTTCCAGAGGTGCGTTTAACGCGATCGCGCAGTGGTGATCAAGGTACAGCGACGTTTATCTTTACTAATCCCCAAATTTTAAGCCAAAGCAGTACCGACGATATCACAGGGATGTACATGATTGACGAAGAGGGGGAAATTATTACCCGTGAAGTGAAGGGTAAATTTGTGAACGGTAAACCAGAAGCATTGGAAGCAGTTTACCTAATGAAAAGCGTAGAAGAATGGGATCGCTTTATGCGCTTTATGAATCGCTACGCTGAAGAAAACGGTCTTGGTTTAAGTAAATCATAGGTGACGGGTGACAGGTGACAGTGAACAGTGAACAGTGAACAGTAAATAGTCAACAGTAATATCGTAAAAACTGATAACTGACTCTGTTCCCTTACCTGCAATAGATAATTTATTGTGCATTACTAACTCTACCTGTATTTATGCGATCGCAACCACATCCAGACTCACCAGCAATAACGGTGACTTGTGCAGTTGTCACTGTCAGTGATACACGCACCCCAGAAACAGATAAAAGTGGTCAACTGATTCGGCAACTGTTGTTAACTGCTAATCATACTGTTGGCGATTACACCATTATTAAAGATGAACCAGCACAGATTCAACAACAGATAGAACTGCTGGTGAAAAACGCAAACATAGATGCAGTAATATTTAATGGCGGTACAGGCATTGCTCCTAGAGATACCACCTATGATGCCATAGAAAAATTGTTAGAAAAGACTTTACCAGGATTTGGTGAGTTATTCCGCTTTTTAAGTTATCAAGAAATTGGTGCAAGAGCGATCGCATCTCGCGCTGTAGCTGGTATTTATCAAAATAAATTAATCTTTTCTCTTCCCGGTTCTAGTAACGCTGTGCGACTGGGAATGGAAAAACTGATTTTACCAGAACTTGTCCATCTGGTTACTCAAATACAGCAATAGTCAGTGACACTTCTGGGTCAATTAACAATTGACAATTGACAATTGTCAATTAACTCTTGCTGATTCGTGAGAGGGTTAGGGAATAGGAACTTTTTGATTTTTTTCTCCTGGAAAGGAGAGGTTTTAAACCTTAAATAAAACAACTATCAACTATCAACTATCAACTATCAACTATCAACTATCAACTATCAACTATCAACTATCAACTATCAACTATCAACTATCAACTATCAACTATCAATTGATAAAAAACCCCCTAATCTTCAGGGGGCTTTCATTTTATTGTCGTTGATATGCTAAAGTTTTTAGAATTTAATCATTGTCAAGCAGATGGTAGCCAAAATCGCAGCGATAATGTAGAAGACCGAAACTACTTGCAATTCTGACCAGCCAGTTAATTCTAAGTGATGGTGTAAAGGAGCCATTTTCAATAGCCGCTTTCCTTTACCATCTGGACCCTTGGTAGCTTTGTAATAACTCACTTGCGCCATTACAGATAGGGTTTCTACAAAGAAGATACCGCTCAGAATAAACAGGGCTACTAAACTGTTAGTCAAAAGTGCGACAGCAGCTAAAGCACCACCCAAAGCTAGAGAACCTGTATCTCCCATGAAAACACGGGCTGGGTTGCGATTATGGGCTAAAAATCCGATGCAACTACCACTTATAGCTGCACAGAATATCATTAGGTCAGGTGAACTTGTGGCAACGACAGCACCTAATGCGAAAATAGCGATCGCTACCGTTCCCCCGGCCAAACCATCAATCCCATCAGTTAAATTAGTAGCATTACTTTCTGCCACCAACACAAAACCAGCCAAAGGCCAAAACAGTAATCCTAAAGGTAGGGAAAAACTAACCCAAGGTAAGGCAATATTTGTTATACTAAAATCTCTATTAAACATCATCCACAGACAGAAACCAGTGGCAAAAATTATCTGCAAAGCCAGTTTCATCTTCGGAGATATACCCTTATTTGATTTCCGACGCAAAATTTGCCAATCGTCTATCCAACCAATTAAACCATAGCTGAGTGTTAAAACAGAAACAGCCAGTACATCCTGAGTAAACCCAGACAAAACACAGGCAACTATTACAGCTACAGGTATGAAAAAAATACCCCCCATAGTAGGAGTTCCAGCTTTTTTCAGATGTGCTTGCGGCCCATCTTCTCGAATAATTTGCCCTGTTTTTAATGCTTGTAGTAGGGGTACAACCCAATAACCAGCCGCAGCAGCACCCACCGCACACATCAAAAACGGCATCGTGAGAGAGCTAGTCTGCCAGGATAGTCTATGCCCTAGCCAGTCTAAAACCAATGCAGCTATAGTCAGTGAAAGGGCTAACAGAGAGGCCAGCCCTATTCCAGAAATGTTCAAACTTTGATTAGGAGATAATTTAGCGTCCACAAAAATTTCCCTTCACTCCACACAAAAAAAAATGGCAAATTAGAGACTGGTGATAAACCCAGTCCTCACACCTCTTCAGACTAGTCCTCATCTAGACTGATATCATTATCATCATCATAGTCAAGGTCGCCAATTCCATCTTCTCCACCCAAAAAGTCTGATATTTCTTCTTCTTGTTCTAAAAATGATGATTCGTGAGGTTCACGCGCTATTAGACGACCGCTAGATTGCAACCAGTCTAAAATAGAAGACTCTTGCTTCACGGGAATTACAGTAGCTCGTTGGTTTCGGGGTTGCTCGCGCAGGGGAGAATTTAACATATCAACGAATGCAAGAAGAGGTTTATTTGACATACTCTCCGCCTTAAAAGGGCAGAGATTGTAGATTTAAACGGTGATTGCCAGCAATCTCGTCTTATATCACCTAGTCCCATAGTTGATGCCCCAACTGTGTAACTAGACATTAAGAGTCTATCATTTGATACGGGATAATTTAGTTAATGATTCAACTCTTTGATTTGTAAATCCGAATTAAACAAAAAAATTTATTTAATAACCCTATAGCAAACAGCTACTCTTTCTTAGTAGATAGGATAGCTGTGTACACGGAACATTAATAAGATTGTTAATCCTGATTTCATAGTTGTTTTTACAAGGGATAAGGCCATCATGAAAAAATCTGTTCTCTTAGATGCAATTGCTGGTACAAATCGGGGTTTGTTGGCAACTGCAACCCAAAAACAGGCTATTTTAGCAGCGATTGTCGGTTTAGAAGAATTTAACCCCAATCCACGCCCGTTAGAAGCAAGCCATTTACTAGAAGGTAATTGGCGACTACTATACACTACCAGCAAAGCTTTATTAAACCTAGATCGCTTTCCTTTCTGTAAACTTGGCCAAATTTACCAATGTATTCGAGTAGAAACTACCAGCGTTTATAACATAGCTGAAATTTACGGACTACCTTCTTTAGAAGGATTAGTCAGCGTAGCTGCAAAATTTGCACCAGTTTCCGAACGTCGAGTACAAGTAAAATTCCAGCGTTCCATTATTGGCTTACAAAAGCTAATTGGCTACAAATCACCAGCCGATTTTATCCAACAAATTGAATCTGGTCGAAAGTTTACAGCTATTGATTTTCCTATCAACAGCGACCAGCAGCAAGGATGGTTAGATATCACCTACATAGATAGTGATCTGCGAATTGGCAGAGGTAACGAGGGCAGCGTATTTGTTTTAAGCAAGACATAATCGGCCATAAGCTTGAGTGTTCGCAAGAAGTATTTGCGAACGACCTTATTCTATTATAGGTACTTTGTCAAGTAGAGACTGATACTTTTATTAAGTGATAGGGGTGTAGGGTTTAGGGTGTAGGGTTTAGGGGAAAAAACTTTCTTCCGCCTTCCGCCTTCTGTCACCTGTTCCCTGTTAAGAGTTCCCTGCCCCCTTTCCTCTGACAAATGAAAAATAACTTAACAAAGACTCTAGCAAAGACCTTCAGGTTGTAGAGTGAGAACAATTAGCCCTAATTAATTGTCAATTAATAATTCAAAGGGAAGATCATCATGGTTCAACGTGGTTCTAAAGTACGTATCCTCCGTCCTGAGTCCTACTGGTATCAAGATTTAGGAACCGTAGCATCCATCGACCAAAGCGGCATTAAATACCCTGTAATTGTCCGTTTCCCCAATGTTAACTACGCTGGGATCAATACCAACAACTTTGCCCCAGAAGAATTAGTAGAGGTGGAAGCACCCAAAAAAGCTCCTGCTAAAAAGTAAGTAGCTTTACAGTGCTGAGTTCTGAGTTGTGAGTCGAGAAACATGGAAAAGCAGTAAACTAAAAATGCTGACTCCATGCCTTAATCTACTGTTGAGGTCTTACTCTCAACTCCACACCCAGCACTCATTACTCTAAAAATGCCTGAACTGCCTGAAGTTGAAACTGTCCGACGGGGTTTAAATCAATTGACCTTGAAGGAAAGAATTACGGGGGGAGATGTGTTGCTACAACGCACCATCGCCTACCCTTTTTCTATTGAAGAGTTTATAAATAACATAAAAGCAAGTACCATTAAATCTTGGCATCGTCGTGGTAAATATCTGTTAGCGGAACTTTCTCCATCTTCATGGTTGGGTGTTCATCTACGAATGACCGGTCAATTATTATGGCTAAACCAAGATGAACCTTTACACAAACACACGAGGGTAAGGTTATTTTTTGGAGAAAAACAAGAATTACGCTTTGTTGACCAACGCACCTTTGGGCAAATGTGGTATGTTCCCCCTGGTGTGGCTGTAGAAAGTATTATTACAGGTTTAGCAAAACTGGCTGTAGATCCATTTTCACCAGAGTTCACCGTTGAGTATTTAGCCAACAAGCTACAAAAAGGTCGTCGTCCGATTAAAACAGCTTTGTTAGATCAGTCAGTAGTGGCGGGATTAGGTAATATTTATGCTGATGAGGCTTTGTTTAAAAGTGGGATATTACCAACTACTATCAGTGCAGATTTACAGAAAGAACAAATTGAACCTTTAAGAACAGCAATAATTGAAGTTTTATCTGCCAGTATTGCCGCTGGTGGGACAACTTTTAGTAATTTCCTCAATGTTAAAGGTGTTAACGGCAATTATGGCGGTGAGGCATGGGTCTACAACCGCACCGGGGAACCTTGTAAAGTTTGTGGTCATGTCATCGGGCGAATTAAATTAGGTGGGCGTTCTAGTCATTTTTGTTCTCAGTGTCAGAAGTAAGATCCAGGTGATAGGAAAATATTTCTTGTCAGAATCAGGATGTCCAGGATTAAAGGATGAACAGGATGAAAATAGGAATTTCAGTACCCATTATTAGTTTAAATTAAATTAAATAACCAATAATAATTCCTAGATGATACTTTTCACCCGGATTTATTCGTGGCATCAATCCGAAATCCAAAATCCAAAATCTGATGACTCGCTTTATAATTGATTGATGGAAAAATCGACAAATCAGCAATTTGCAAAAGAATTTGAAAATTAATCAAAGTCCAGAATATAAAGTATTTGGGGGTTGACAACAGGTCTGAGATTTGTTATCATGTAATTGATAAGGAAGAACTATCTATCAATAAAAATATAAAGTCTCCTCAACCGCTTGCCTGAGAGTAGGCGGTTATATTTGTTTAAGGAAAGAAATCATGCCTTTGCGTCTGAGAGCAAGATAAAATTTTTAATCAAAGCGTTTATGAATTGTAAGGGAAACTCATGGCAGTTAAAAAAGGAAATATGGTTCGGGCTATCCGCGAAAAGCTGGAGAATAGCCTAGAAGCTAAAGCTAGTGATTCTCGCTTCCCTTCCTATTTATTTGATAGTCAAGGGGAAGTGGTAGATATCAAAGGTGATTACGCCTTGGTGAAGTTTGGCAAAGTACCAACACCAAATATTTGGTTAAAGTTAGAACAATTGGAAGAGTTTGTATAGGCTTTCCATAGTTATGCTTGTGGTGGGCAATGCCCACCCTACTAACTGATAAATGATTATGTCTAATTTCCCTTCTTCCCCAGTGGGTTGTAAATCTCCCCGTGTGACTATTGTGGGTGCGGGTAGAGTTGGTAGTACCTTAGCCCAACGCATCGCGGAGAAAAATTTGGCTGATGTGGTGTTGTTAGATATTATTGAGGGAATGCCCCAAGGTTTAGCTTTAGATTTGCTAGAAGCGCAAGGACTGGAATTACATAATCGGCAAATTAGCGGGACTAATAATTATGCAGATACAGCTAATTCAACCATTGTGGTAATTACCGCTGGGTTTCCCCGTAAACCCGGAATGAGTCGGGATGATTTGCTGAAAATCAATGCCAAGATTGTGGTTGAAGCGGCAAAAAATGCGATCGCCCATTCTCCTCATGCTATTTTTATTGTGGTAACAAATCCTCTGGATGTCATGACTTATTTAACTTGGCAAGCTACAGGTTTACCGAGAAATCAAGTCATGGGTATGGCAGGAGTGTTAGACTCAGCCCGTTTTGAAACTTTCATTGCTTTAGAATTAGGGGTTTTACCTGCGGACGTGAAAGCGATGGTTTTAGGTAGCCACGGTGATTTAATGGTGCCTTTAGCCCGCTATGCAACTGTAAATGGTATTCCTATTACAGAATTATTAGATGCAGCTACAATTGAACGTTTAGTACAAAGAACCCGCAACGGCGGCGCAGAAATTGTGGAATTAATGCACACAGGAGGAGCGTTTTTTGCTCCTGCTTCAGCCACTTCCCTGATGGTAGAATCAATTTTATTAAATCAGTCGCGGTTGTTGCCAGTAGCAGCTTATCTGCAAGGTGAATATGGTTTAAACGATATTGTAATTGGTGTTCCTTGTCGTTTGGGATGTGGTGGAGTTGAGAGTATTTTAGAAATAACTCTCAGTGATGAAGAAAAGAAAGCTTTGCAGACTTCAGCGGAGTCGGTGAGGACAAATATTACCAGGGCGTTGGCGATTTTGCAGGACACTTGATCTCCAACCCCCTTTCCATAAATTAAGTTTGCTCAAACTTCACTTCAATTACAGAAGCTAATATTCCTCATCGGTGGGATCACCGTAAGGATCTTCACTGGCGGGACGAATATTGCCAAAAGTCTCTTGGTCTGCGGGGTCGCCATAAGGATCTTCACTGGCGGGACGAATATTGCCAAAAGTCTCTTGGTCTGCGGGGTCGCCGTAAGGATCTTCACTAGCTGGACGTACCGGGAGATCGCTTTCGTCTACTCGATTATCGTTTGACCCGAAGAATAAATCTTTCGCTCTTTGCAAAAAGTCATTGACCATGATATGTCTCCTTACAGCCCTGGGGCTGTTGCTGGTACTTGAGTGAGATCCCGGCCTGTGGTGCGCCCGTTATAGCCTTGGAAATCTCGATACTGTTGAGCTTCGGATTCTGGAACGCGAATACCTTCTGGTGGTGGCGTTACCCAGTGAGCGCGACCTTCAGCATCGCGGTAGTATACGCGCCCATTTTTGGAAAGGTAATATTTGCCTTGCGCTCCCGTTCCTTGAGCATTTTTGTGTTGGTTGTAGAGATAGTAAAGTGCAGCTGCTCCGGCTAAAATTGCGACTTTTTGACCTGTTGATAATCCCTTCTTGGCCTGGGGTTGATTGACAGGAGTAGTTTGGCTCACTGTTCTACCGGCTGTATCATCAACCGGGGGTGGTGGTGAAGCAGTTCGGGAACCACCACTACAGCTGGTAAATAGTGGCATTGTTAATAAAGCTGATAGCAATATTGCTGGCAGGCGTAAAAGAGGTTTACGCTCTTTATTTATTGTGTTCATTGCATATTCTCGTCACCTAACGCTTGCTCATCCCCGTACAGTTACAAAAGCCGGGTTGAAATTTTGGTTATTTTTCTCAAAACCGAAAAAAGCACAAGTATGGCATTTGAAAGTTATGATGAAGCTGTTTTGCTAGTATTTCATCTTGCTGTTGATATAAGGCAATATTCCCTACTTATGTCTCAAGAAATATGCTATAGGAATCATATTTGATTCTTGAAAAACACTCCGTACACTTCCCCTGTTCCCTGTTAAGAGTTCCCTGTTCCCTCTCTACACAGATAATTTCAAAAATCAAATACCAGTCCTCTATAAAGCTGAATTTATATCAAGCTTTTATTGTCATGGCTGACTATTTCAACTTAAACTCATCAAATTTAACAACTTCAGAATCAGGTTTTCTAGTATCAAAGCGATAACTGCTAATAGTACCTATTCCCGTGTCAAAAATGCTAAAAACTGTAATTTCATTACTTGCAATATAAGGCATTGGCTGGCCATCTTCTCCTAACAAGGGCGAAATAGTTGGTATCACTGGTTCTAAACCGTTAGGATCACCAATGGCTGTATAATCTTCTTGATAGTTTGCTGGTACTTCTCGCTTTCTTTCACCCCAAGCTGCACCGTAAGAATTACCAACATTAGAAGTTTCTAAAAAGTGCATTCCTCTGTCACTAACAAAACGATTCCATAAATGGGAATGTCCATAAAATACTAACTGGACTTTAGCCGCCTCCAATAAAGGAATCACATCACGAATAATATAATCTGCATTTTTGGGATATTCATAACGAACAGCTTTGATATTTCCAGCTTGATCCCTTTCAATATTCTGTACAGGATTAGTGTAAGCTGGAACAATATTATCACCCAATGTATGGGGGGGATGATGAAACATGACAACTTTATATTTTGCCTGTTGAAATTCAGGACTGTTTAATTCTTGCTGAAGCCAATTATATTGTTGACTACCTTGAAAAACAGGTTCATAAATTAACTGTCCATAACCCCAATTTTCAAGATTGTAAAAATCTTTTTCTGGTTCTATATATCTACCTTTTTTATCTAATTCTAATTTTGGATGTCGCCACATATTGGTAATATACAAAACTACCAAGCGGACATCACTAAAAGTAACTGCATAATAGGTTTTTCCACCTGCTTGAGTTTCGGGTAAAGTAAAAATTTCTTCGTAAGTTATAGTATTAAAAGCATTATCTGTTAAAGATGTTTCCCCATACATTGTTTTAGCAACTTCACGGGGAAAAGTATCATTAAATTCATCATCTAAACTTTCTGTTCTGCCATATCTTCCCATGACTTCATGATTACCAATGCAAGTAAACATAGGGGCATTTTGAAGAATTTTACCACCTGTGTAAGTGAATTTTACGCCATTATCTTCCATTTGATAATTAGCACGACCTTGCAAATTAGGAAAAAAAGCATTTCCGCGATTATCATCAAACCATTCGGAAGCGCGGTCTGGAATATTGACTAAATCTCCTGCAAACCATACCCCATCAATTCTCCCAACAGTTTCCACCACTTTTTGCAGATTTGCAGCTGTCATCGGTTTTAATTGATGATCTGATGTGAGGAGAATTTTTAAAGATGTCCCTGGTTTTGGAGAAGGTGCAAGAGTAAACACTTCACTCCTAACCTTTTCACCATCTTCTGTGATACTAGTGACATAATATGGAATTCGCAAATTAGGAGTTAAACCTGTAACTTCGGCTTCATGTCGCCAAATTTCCCGTTTTACAGGTTGTTGATAAATTTGCCCGGTTTCAGTTTGATTTGCTATTCTTGATTCTTGGTCTTCTCTGGTACGGCTGAGTTTTCTAGTTTGTGCAATTGAACTGTGATCAAGTTTATCACCGTAAACAACTAAATGTTGATCACCTGCAAACTCAGTAAACCAAACTACTCGCACAGAAGTTTCTGTTGGTAGTTGCAAAAATGGGTCTGTTAGAAGTTGCGGTGGTGATATCATAGTTGCTTGTCCCAAAGAACTCACGCTTACTACCGTCAGACATATTACCAAAAAAAGGATTAAGTAGTCGTGCAAAATAAATTTTATAGTTAGGAGAGGGAATAGGGAAGAGGGAATAGGGAATAGGTAAGGAATACAGACATTTTTGTTTTCAATCAATATGTACAATTAATTTTGCTTAGGTACTTACCAAAAAAAGGATTACCAAAAAAAAGGTAAGCATTCCACAGTCAGCAGTCAGCAGTAAAAACCTTTTGGTGCAAGGCTTTGTCATAAAAATACCTTATTGATCTGCAATATGCTGTAAATGTTTAATAAATATCAAGAGCAGGATCACAGATAATTAGTATTACTTTGCATTTTTACGTGAGAAAAAAATATGAATATCAAAAAATCACAACTGCAAATCTTCATCATATTCGGATTATTGGGAGCGATCGCACTCCTAACCCTGTTTCCTTTATTCTGGCTCATTAGTACATCCTTAAAATCACCTACAGAAAATCTTTTACAGTCTCCACCGCAGTTATGGCCTCTGCAACCGAATTTAGATAACTTCACTCGCGTTTGGCAATCTTTACCTTTTGGACAATATTTATATAACAGTATTGTGGTGTCCGTATTAACTGTCATATTTAACCTGCTTTTTTGTGCTTTAGCTGCTTATCCCTTAGCAAGATTATCATTTGTAGGACGCAACGGAATTTTTATTGCCATTGTTTCCACGATTATGATTCCCTTCCAAATCGTGATGATTCCTTTATATATTTTGACCGTGCAGTTAAAGTTAACAAATAGTTATTTAGGGATGATTTTTCCCAGTTTAGCTTCTGCTTTTGGCATTTTTTTATTAAGACAAGCTTTTATGGGAGTACCAAAAGAAATAGAAGAAGCTGCCCGCATGGATGGCAGTTCTGAGTTAGGATTGTGGTGGTTTGTGATGTTGCCAGCTATTCGGCCAGCATTGATAACTCTGGCGATTTTTGTATTTATTGGTGCTTGGAGTGACTTTTTATGGCCTTTAATTGTCATCCAAGATGAGAGTTTATATACTTTACCCTTGGGAGTTGCTAAATTAGCTGGTACATTTTCCCTAGATTGGCGATTAGTAGCAGCTGGTTCAGTAATTTCTATTACTCCAGTTTTGCTATTATTTCTATTTTTACAAAGGTTTATTGTTCCCACAGATACAGGTAGTGGTGTTAAAGGTTAATCATTTATCAATCACCAGTCTCTTTACTGTCACCTGTCACCTAATAAGCACCTTTTCTGTGTAATACTACCCAAATGGTTTTAAAAATTAACATCAAATCATAACCAATAGACCATTTACGCTGATAGTCTAAATCCATACGGACTATAGTTTCAAAGTCTGTAATAGTTGAACGTCCATGAGTTTGCCATTCTCCAGTAATACCTGGTTTGACTCGTAACCTTTCCCAGTGATGTGCAGTATAGTTTATGACTTCATCAGGAGTAGGGGGGCGAGTACCAACTATACTCATGTCTCCCATGAAAACATTCCAAAATTGGGGTAGTTCATCTAAGCTAGTGCGTCGTAAGAACCTACCTAAAGGAGTAATGCGAGGATCATTAGTAGATTTAAAAATGTTACCTTTAGCTTGGTTTTTGACTAGAGATTTGAGTTTATCTGCATTCACCACCATAGAACGGAATTTCCAGATCCGAAAGGTGCGTCCATTCAGACCACAACGAAGTTGAGAATACAATATGGGACCTGGATCAAAAATGCAGGTAGCAATTGCTATGGGAACTGCTACTAGAGATGTAATTATTAAACCAGCAATGGCTCCGAGAATATCAATTAGTCTTTTGGTAGTGCTAATAGTTGATGGGTGTGATGACTTTGGTGACAAGTCAACCAGAGTGAGATTATTCAAAACACCTAATTTAGACGCACTATAATTTTGAGTTCTAGTTCTAGAGATAGAAAGTGACATAATTAGCGTTTATTTTTTACACCTGGAATTTTACGAACTAGAGTAAACTTTACTGCACTTAATTTAGATTGTAGGTAATTTTTCATACTCCACCAAGAAAAATAATGGAAGTTCATACAATCTTTGTAATCAGGAAGGTGATTTTAAATTTTTGATGTTTTTTTCACAAAGTAATTAAAAAAGAAATATGAAATAATAAATGCCCACTCAAGAGTGGATAAAGTTTTTACTCGCAAGTGGGCATTATTTATGAAGTTTTAGTTAAATTCTGCGTAAATTTTCGGTAATCGTTGTGGATATCCTTCTTTAGGAAGATGTTTTTTGAAAACATTAATGATCATGGATTAATTGCCAAGGCAAAATTAACCGTATAAGGTTCTTCTAGGGATTGCAGAGAACTGGCTTTGACCGCATCTAAGTAGCGACGCAGCACCAGTAGTTGTTGAGAATTGGGACGATAGGAGAGATTACCTTGTTTTTCAAACAGTGGTGCAGATGCGATCGCTTGATAATCTGGATTTTCATGGGAATTTTTTGCTAACCACAAAGAAATTACAGGTGTTGGATTTCCATCTTGTTCAGGGAACATTTCCGAAAGCACAGAAGGAATCAAACCTGCTGGTAGTTCCCCTTCCAAAAACGCCAGTAGTCGTTGTTGACATTGGCGTGTATTGATACCCCGACTCTCAAATAATTGCAGAACTTCGCCAAAAGAGACAGAACGTTCTGGTACAACTTTGAGCAATTCATGAAACAGGAAATAATCTGTATACTGTTGTCTAGGTATTTCTAAAACTTGGGGATGCAGAGGTAACATCGCCAAACCATAAGCTACTCGACTACAATTAGGAGTGCCATTTTCACCCAGATATAAATCTTGAATAATTTTGGCATTGGGTAATTTTTGGCGTAACCAACGGTTCACTGTACCAATACCAGCAACTCCACCAGAAAGAATTGCTTGGTTAATAGCTTCTGTGGGGACACCACGAGCTACTAATAATTTATTGAGTTCGCGGTTGAGACGACGCACATAAGGGACAAATACTTGACTTTCTAAGTCTCTTCGTTGCAATACCCAAAATTGATCAGCTAATTTTAGGGTAAAAGATTCTTGGTGTTGCAAAATCAACTTTAAAGCCACGGCAGCATCTAATAAAGCTTGTCCTAACAAAGAACTTTCTAATCTTTGCTGGAAGCGGATGCGAGCAGGAACATCTGGTTCAGCTACTCGTGGTAATTCTAACCCTTGCAAACTAAAACTAGACCATTGCATCTGGTCTAAACCGGGAATTGAAGGTTGCCAATGCCAAGGATTACTAGCAGAGGTGTTACTATCAGACGGTGCTGCACCACGAGGTTGATGAGACTTTGGTGGCAATAGTAACTGACAGATAATATCCTGCTCAATAGCCTTACCACCATAGGCAAAACTATGGAGCATAAAATCTCTGTATGTTAATTGGCTCAAGTTGGTCGGTAAATCAACCAGTGCCATTTCTGTGGATGTTGCACCAATATTCAGTGTGAGGGTATGACCGAAAAGTGGATTATCACTAGTTTTAAGAGGATGTAAACCTTGATTGTCATGCAACTGCACTGATGGAGAATTAACAGTATCCAGTTCTGGAAGTAAAGTGGCGATCGCTTCTTCTACAAAAAATATTTTTTGGGGATGGGAGACAAGTTGACTAGTGAGTATGGCTTCTCGCAGATTAAACCGATATTGTTCTGACCAGTTAGAGGGACAAGTGCAGACAACACCAGCAATATTATTGATGATTGCAGAGAAAGTTTGTTTATCTATACCGATCGCATTGGCAATTAAAGCCGGAGTCGTACTTGTTTGAGCCGACTTGAGAGTTAACAGTAATTTGGAGAGCGATCGCACTACCCAAATTAACGGACCCGCAGAAAATTCATTTAATTGCAAAACTGGTTCCCATTTCTGCTGAGTATTTTTGTAGGGAATAGCTATATGTAAATAAGGCTTTAAATTGGCAGAGTAAAGATTATGTTGCGGTGCTGGTGTAGAGCGAGTTTTATTTTGTGCCACCGCCGCAGGTGCTGTCTGTTCAATATTTTCACTGCTTTCAGTTTCTGAGTGAGGAATGGCAGCCGTAGGCAGATAAACTTCTGCTGGCAACCGAAATGATTGCTCAAAAGTAGTTGCTCCTGTTTGACTTTCTGCTGACCAATAAATCGGATAAACAACTAATCTCGAACGATTCAACAACGCCACAGAAATACCAGTCGTACCTAAATCAATTCCTAAATACCAAACTGCGTTTATATCTTTAACAGTCTCCTGAAAATTATCACTCAAGTTGTCACCAACAGAGGCAGTAACTTCGGTTTGGGAAATAGTAGCTTCCTTTTTTTTTTCAGTTTTTTGGCTCAAATCTGCCTCAGTTTCTGATTTAGGAATATCTAAATCAAAAGCAGTAATTACCGGTATATTTTCTGTGATTTTTTCGGTTATATTTTCTGTCGTTTCACTGCCAGGAAATTCTGCCATTAGCAAACTAGGATTGACCTGTTCCTGAATGTCAGGTAATGGAGTTTGGATAGTTTCTAAATTTGTTTGATTTACCGACTCAGAATTTACCCGCCAATCAAAATTAGCTAAATCTTGATCCAATTGCTGCAACTGCGCTTCATCTAGAACAATCTCCGGTACACCTTCAGTCTCCGAATTTCCGAGAGACAGTAAATCTTCATTTGGTGAAGCAGCAATATAAGTCGCCGCACGTAAATCTGGCGCTGCACTTGGCTGTTCTACAGGTGGTATTGATATGGGAGTGTCTACTGTTGTCGTTTCTAGACTATCTTCTAGGGATAAAACTTCTGAAACTTGTTCTTCACCACCAACATCAACCAACAAGTCAGTCAAGACTGTGATTGTATCACTACTATCTGGCAGAGATATCGCTACTGGAGGGGCAAATTCTGCTTGTGGTTGGCTATCCTCTGCTAACAATGATTCTCCCCATAACTCAGACGGTTGAGTTGTTGTTTCTATCAGACTATCAAGATTTTCACTCGGCTCGGAAATATCTAAACTTTCTGACTTCACAGGATTGGCAGCAACCAACAAATCATCCTCTTGTGGCTCTAAAATAGTTGGAGATGAGGAAATACTGCCAGCCATCGGAGATACTGATTCAACAGACCTGTCTGGAGTAGATACCTCATTTGTCACCGGCAAAGTCATGGCATCTGTGGTGTTGGTAGCATTTGCACCACCAAACAAACTAGCGTAAAGTTGGTCTACTTCATCAGCACTGTCTAACTGTAATTCACCAAGAGTAGTAAAAGTCTCATTCACAGACGGTGCTGGTTCATTGAGGGTCAGTTCTGACAGCACTAAATCTAAATCTTCCTCTGTGGGAGTTGCTTGTGTATCAGCAGCACTGTCTAACTCTAGTTCACTAGGAATAGTAAAAGTCTCAGTTACAGACGTTGCTGGTTCATTTAGAGTCAGTTCTGACAGCACTAAATCTAAATCTTCCTCTGTGGGAGTTGCTTGTGTGTCACCAGTAATATTTGCAGTTATTTCCGCTTGTAATTCATCAGATGAGGTAAAAGTGTCATTAACAGATGTTGTCGGTTCATTGAGGGTCAGTTCTGACAACACTAAATCTAAATCTTCCACCGTGGGAGTTGCTTGTGTGTCACCAGTAATATTTGCAGTTATTTCCGCTGGTAATTCATCAGCGGAGGTAAAAGTGTCATTAACAGATGTTGTCGGTTCATTGAGAGTCACTTCTGACAGGACTAAATCTAAATCCTCCTCCGTGGGATTTGCTTGTGTGTCACCAGTAATATTTGCAGTTATTTCCTCAGCACTATGAGTAACTAGTTGTGATGCTAATAAAGTTGATGATGCTGGTGTTGTAGCATCTACCCCAAAAATAAAAGTTGGAGCATCAGGGGATTGTTGTTGTAAATACTGAGTCAAATTATTTAAAAAATTGACCATCAACTGTTCACCTTGCATCCCCTGAATGTGCATTCTTGCCAGTGCTTCAGATAAGGACTGATGATAGGTGTTAATATTCCGCTCTAATGCCTGAAAGACAATATTGACAGTTCCATCAAGTGATAACAAGCGTTGATCTAACTCTTTAGCCAAACTATCTAACCGTTCTACACTAGCAACAGATTCGATCACCGGTTGAATAGAAGAATTTGCCGCTTCTTGATTATATTCACCTGTAGTTAAAGTATAAGAACTAGGCACGTTTCGTGTCAAATATGGAATTAAATTTGGCACTAAACGACTGACTAGCACTTGTAAAAATTCGGTAATTATCTGTTCTTGGTTTGCTAACTGCTGTGTCAAAGAATAGTTTTGCAGTCGCTTTTGTTCTAGTTGCCTAATTTCCTGGATAAGACTAGCTCTTTCTTGCAACAATCCTGTTAATTCTGCTTGTAATGGTTGAAGCAAAACAGAAATTTCATCTTTTAATTGTCCAGCTATAAAGTTACTTTGTTCTTGTTGGGACTGATAGGAATATGCAGCTTGCTGATTCTCTTGTTCCACATATCGTGCTAACAGAGATGATATTGGTGCCTCAGACTGGTCAGGAATGATTTCTTCTGAAGCCGCATTTTCATGGAGTCGAATCAGAAAGTCACGCACTCGTTGTAATACGTCTCTTTCTTCAGAACCCTGACCAGACAGTAGTTTTGACAGCAGATTGCCACTGTTGGTAAGCAAGTTGTCAATGTCTGCAATCAGTTTGTGAATTTCATCTGTACGGGAAGTCACGTTAAATTACCTTAGCGAAAAATGTACTTTGATGTTTATGGTATTTACAATTACCGAAGTTCTGAGTGACAAAAGTTCTTGCCCTAACTTCTGAGGGCAATTATGTTATGAATTACTGGGAGATGCAACTTGATTCTGATGGTTAGCTACCTTTTCAGGTAGTTCACTAAATTTTGCACTCTTTTTCAGTGTAAAATTAGAAGTCTATGTGGTCGTAGTGACAAGGAGATAGATTAAATCGCCAAATTCTTGACTAAAGTTACTGAAAAAATGGGTTTGAGGTTCCCCGTCCGGAGACGGCTTTCTGATACGATACAATAGTGCAAACAGGCAGGGCATTGTCTGTTGGGCGAGATAGTTTCAGACAGTATGAAACTGCAACTGTTGTTTGAACCCAGAATCTCCGCACTTTTAGGGCGGGAAGTATGTCAAACCCAAATTTATGCCTGTGGTCAAGAAGTAGACGACTACCTTGGCAGAAGCAGGAAACAGATCCTCTAGAAATGATTCATTTCTAGTTCAATGGTGAAACTTAAATAAGTTTAGCCAAGTTTTGTGTAGCAGGTAAACTAAGTATACATGAAAGGAAAACGGGAAAACGCAAGCAGGAAAAAGAAATTTCTGACTGCCAAACAGAGGAGTTAAAGTCATTACTGTTAGACGCTAACCCTTACCTTTCTTTGGTAATTAGTAAATACAAAGAGAAAATAAAGATTGTTGAGAAAAAATTATATTTTCGTTTTCTTATGTAACATAGTCTAGTTTCCTCTTTGAAAGTGGGCGATAGGCGGCGTACCACCGGCTATAAATGGAAGAAACTTCTGATTCTTTCTTCCTCCTGATAGCGCAGCGTGGCCTAAGCCATACTCCTAAGTCGGTACTCAGAACTCAGAACTCGGTACTGTGTCTTGAAAGCGGCTGTGATTTTATAGCTTAGGTTAAAAACGCCGATCTTGCTTGTTCTGTTAATAGCAGCTTTAATAAATAAGTTCTAATGGAAGATCGATATAGCTTGCAGACATCCGCTCAGACATGGATTACTTCAGCGCCCTTTTTTCAAGGGTTGCCTGAATCTATTGTAGAAACAGCCCTTACCCATCTTGTTACCCGTACTCACCCAGCCAATCAAGTAATTTTGTTGGAAAATGACTGGGGTGGTTCGGTTTATTTCATTGTCGATGGATGGGTAAAAATCCGTACCTACAATTTAGAAGGAAAAGAGGTAACACTAAACATTATTGGTCGTGGAGAATTATTTGGGGAAATGGCGGCGCTAGATGAAGTTCCTCGTTCCACTGATGTCATCACTCTGGCCCCAACCATGATTGGTAGTATGCCTGCTCAGGATTTTGTCAAGTTGTTGCAAACAGAGCCTTTAGCCGGACTGAGACTGGCGCAACTAATGGCACGAAGGTTACGACAAGTCAACCGACGTTTACGGCTGCGAGAATCAGATAGTCAATCGCGGGTGGCAGATACTTTGCTATTTTTAGCAGAAGGACAAGGCAAGAAAGGAGAAACAGGCACAGAAATTCCCAATTTACCTCATCGGGAATTAAGTAGTCTCAGTGGACTAGCACGGGAAACAGTCACTCGTGTATTGACAAGGCTGGAAAAAAAAGGCTTGATCATCAGGGATCAAGATGTTTTATGCATTCCCGATATGTCAGCCTTGGAAAAAATGATCATTTAGTCAGTTGTCAGTTGTCAGTGACAAAAGGCAGGAGTAATTAATTACGAATTACGAATTACGAATTACCAAGATGATATGAGTATTTTAGATTCTCTGCCAGACGAACCGGAGGAAGATTCCTCTCCTTCACCACAACCTAGTCATAACCTCAATCAACAGCCTTTAAAGCATCCCCAACTTCAGGTTGATGCTCCTTTGCGGTTGGTGGAAACAGCATTTTTAGCTAGTACCGCTAGTTTGATTTGGTTTATTAATTTCTATTTTCCTTTGGGGCCAGTTTTAAGGATATTTTTTCCTGTTCCTATTGCACTGGTTTATTTACGTTGGGGTAAACGCGCGGCTTGGATGGGCGCGGTGACATCTGGGTTACTGCTGGCAGTGTTGATGGGGCCAGTCCGCAGTTTGTTATTTTTAATGCCCTTTGGCTTGATGGGTGTACTATTGGGAGCGACTTGGCATCGTCGTGTACCTTGGATGGTGTCAATCACTTTAGGTATGCTTTTGGGTACTTTGGGTGTGTTTTTTCGCCTGTGGTTACTGTCGGTATTATCTGGTGAAGACCTGTGGGTTTATGTCATTAACCAGGTGACAGAAATTACTGAATGGATATTTCTAAAGCTGCAAATCTTGGCAACTCCGAGTGTGTTTGTCATTCAAGTGGGGGCGATAATTTTAATAGCCTTCAACAATTGGCTTTACTTGTTTGTGGTACATTTGGCCGCATGGTTACTTTTGGATCGTTTGGGAAATCCTATCCCCCGTCCACCTCGTTGGGTACAAGTATTAATGGATTATGAAAGTTAGTCATTAGTCATTGGTCTTTAGTCTTTAGGAAAAGGTAATAGGATATTCTTTCCCTACACCCTCTTCTTCCCCTAAACCCTAAACCCTAAACCCTAAACCCTAAACCCTATTCCCTACACCCTACATCCTCTTCTTTCCCTATTCCCTACACCCTACACCCTACACCCTCTTCTTCCCCTATTCCCTATTCCCTATTCCCTATTCCCTTTTATATGATTCATATTTATACGCAAATTGACCAGGGTGAAGCATGGGTAAGACGTTATCGTGGTAGTTTACCTGTGTTTGCTTGTATTTTAGGTTTTACAGAAACTTGTTTAATTCCTGGTATTTCTGCCGCTGGACTGACTCCAGAGGATAGAAAATATACTGCTTGTGCTGATGCGGAATTTTTATATTATGGTGCAACACATCAGCCTAAATATCCCCTACCACCTTTGACGGCTGGTGCTTCTCCTGTGTTGATTTCTCGTGCTGTAGTAGAGAAACTAAAGATACCGATTTATTTATTTAATGTGGGTTTACCTTTAATTCCATCTGTACCAATTATTGATTTGGGCGGTACGACTGCTAGGTGTTTAACTACAGGTGAAGCTATGGAAATCACAACCGTAAAACATCTGCTGGAACAGGGTTTGTTATGGGGTAATCAATTGAGTGCTAATATCTCCCAAAGTTATCTGATTTTAAGCGAGTGTGTTGTGGGTGGCACGACAACGGCTTTGGCAATTTTAACTGGTTTAGGTATTGATGCGGCTGGGAAAGTTAACAGTAGTCATCCTATTTGTAATCATGAGCAAAAGTGGGCTGTAGTGCAAGCTGGACTGGCAAAAATTCCCACTTTTATAGATCCTCTAGAACTAGTAGCAGCTGTGGGAGATCCTATGCAAGTGGTGGTGGCTGGGATGGCGATCGCTGCTAGTCGTCGTTGCGGGGTATTATTAGCTGGTGGTACACAAATGCTGGCTGTTTATGCTCTAATCCAAGCGATCGCTCAAGTTTACTCTTTATCTTGGCAACCAGAAGCAGTAGTAATTGGTACAACCCGTTGGGTAGCAGAAGACTCTACAGGAGCTACAGTTGATTTATCACTCAGTTTAGGCAAAAACAGCATGAATCGGGGTCAAGAAATTCCTCCCCTCTTGGCTACACAGTTAAGTTTTGCAGATTCTCGTTATCCTCAACTCCAGGCTTATGAGCAGGGTTTTGTTAAAGAAGGTGTTGGTGCTGGAGCAGCGTGTATAGCCGCCTATCTTAGCCAGAATTGGCAACAAAATCAACTTTTAACAGCTATTGAAGCCCAATTTGAGCAATTAATGAATTCGCTCTCGCATTAGTTGTTCTTCTAGGGCAGCAATCCGATTGTATGCTGCGGTTAATTGTGCTGTTAGCCTATGAATTTGTATTTCTGGCGTTATTTGCTTATCTCCAGCTTGGGGATTCATATCCGAGTAAATGCTGTCTATCAACACATCCTTATGTTCTAAATCAGAACTGAAATTACTCCATGTTTTTAACTGATAGTTTTCAACTTGATGATTTTCCAGATAACGATTTTTTGGCTGTGTTTGCTCTAAAAAGCAATCAGATAAACCCTGAGATAGTTTCCTATCAAGGCTTTCAATCACCTGGTATAGAGCATCTACTTTCTGACTTAACGTCAGTATTTGTTTTTGTAATGATTCCATTTAATACCTGCATTCCAAAAGAGTTTCTCTATGTTATTCAATTTACTGCTCAACTTTAAAATACTTATGATTTATTTAATCTTTCCTATCTTTTTTTGTATTTTGCTATAAAAATAATTATCTATATATATAACTCAACAAATTATTAAAGTATTACTTACATATTTGTTGAAAAAAGTTAAGTATTTGCTCTCAGCAGTCTTATTTGAGTTTTAAACTGACTCATCGGTTCAGTAAATAGGGAAAGAAACTTCTAACTTGTTCTTCCTACTCACAACTCGGTACTCGGTACTCGGTACTCGGTACTCGGTACTCGGTACTCAGTTTTATGGTTGATGCCATGTTACCCTATAGCAGTATGGACTTGAATGAGGTAAAAAATTTATCTAAAAAGCTTTACACTAACAGGCTTTCAACCCTATTTCCTCACAAAAGTCGGGTATATTCCTATTCCTGTCGTTAAAATTCTATTGATAGACATTAATTTAAAAAACAATGGATCGAAGGTCTTTTTTGTTAGGCGCAAGCGGACTAGCAGTTTCTCAAATGCTGATTGGGTGTAATAGTAAAAAACAGACACAACTCAATGTGCAGCTATTAAAAGGTTCTATACCTGCTCAGATAGTTAATCAGTTTCGCAAAAGTTTGCAGTCAGAGGCCAATTTAAAATTTGTCCCTATTAATCAGATTCAGGATATATTTAAGCAGTTACAAAATTGGCAAAAACCAGAAACAAAAGATCAAGCAGGATGGAAAAAATATATTCCCCTGATTCAAAATCAAAAACAATCTCCAGCTGACTTGGTGACACTGGGTGATTATTGGCTCAAAGCAGCAATTGAACAGAAACTGATTCAACCACTGGAAACAGAAAAAATTATTCAAAAATGGTCGAGTTTAAATCCTAGGTGGCAGCAATTAGTAAAACGCGACGATCAAGGGAATATAGACCCGGCAGGAAAGGTTTGGGCTGCACCTTATGGTTGGGGTAGTACAGTAATTGTTTATAATCGGGAAAAATTTCAAAAATTTGATTGGCGACCAAAAGATTGGAGTGATTTATGGCGTGAAGAATTGCGCGATCGCATTTCCTTGCTCAATCATCATAGAGAAGTAATTGGTTTAGTGCTAAAGAAACTAGGACAATCCTACAATACAGAAAATATTACGCAAATTCCTGCCTTAAAATCAGAATTACTAGCATTACACCAACAAGTAAAATTTTACGATTCTACTACTTATCTAGAACCACTAATTACAGGCGATACTTGGTTGGCTGTGGGTTGGTCAAATGATGTTATACCTATACTCAGTCGCTATCCAAAACTTACCGCAGTTATTCCCGAATCAGGAACTGCAATTTGGGCGGATTTATGGGTAAGTCCGACTGGAGTTGAGCAAAACACATTAGCATCTGATTGGATTAATTTTTGTTGGCAACCAAATATAGCCAAACAAATTGTCTTACTGACTAAAACTAATTCGCCCATGTTGACAAATTTAGCTGCTGCTGATGTTCCAGAACCATTGCAAAACCTGTTAATAAATAATCAGGAATTTTTCAATAAAAGTGAATTTTTGCTGCCCTTGTCACGTTTAGAAAATAAGCGGTATCAATATTTATTTAATACAATCAAGAACACAAATACAGATGATAAAACGTAGACAATAAAAGCCTTGTAAATCTGTTACCTGTCACCTGCTATATTTACAGAGTATAGGAACGATAAATTACGAATTACGAATTATTTTACCCTTAGCTGTAAATTTTGACGTAACCCAAACTTACTCTGAAGACCCATCTGGATATTGCATGAAGCGGGACTTATACCCAGGTTACAAGTATAAGTAGCTAACATATCTTGTTGGTAATTAAAAACTCGGATATTATAACCAAAATTCCTAGCCATGTTACCCAAGGTATTAACAAATTTATAACGTTCTAGATAATCTAGCAAACTCCAAATTTGTTGATTTACTATCAAGTCTACACGGGCTGGTTCTTGTCCAGAAGTTGGATATGCTATCCAGTTATCTAAAAGTTTGTTTTCAGAGTTTTCTTTCGCCCACCATAAACTTGGAACTGTTAATCCTGTTTGATTAATAATGTTAGCTGTAATTACAGAACTTGTGGGTTTAGTTAACAAATTCAACTCTAGTGGTGCATCAGAAGGACGAGGTATGGTTTCTGCTTGTGTGGGGAGGATGGGTAAACTCGAACAAGTAGTCAGACTAAAGCTGAGTAGGAGTGACAGAGGTTTCTTGTGAGTAATTAGGTTGTATTTACACATAAGTCCATCTGAAAAAAATCGTAACTATTAAAAAGCTGACTGTTGACATAAATTTAATAAGTATCAAGGTCTTACTTAATTTTATGACACGACAACCCCATGACCAATTTGCCAAAGAATATCTAGAAGAATTACTAACTCTTTTAGGTAAGGTAGAAACTAGCAAAGATGTAAAAAGCGAAGTTCAAGAAATAGATGTTTGGTTTGTTCCGACAACATCATCCTCTTCTGAAAATTCAGAATTAGGATTATTAGCAAAAATGGCAGTTACAAGTTGTCTTTTTGAACCATACCGTAATGCTCCCAATGAAATAGAAATTAGAAGTTGTTTATTAAAATTGTATAACGTTCATGGAGAATTGTTAAGACAGGCGAAAAGGGAAAAATTTTCGCTATCAGAAGCAAAATTACCCTGTCTATGGATTTTAACACCAACTTGCTCTGAAAAAATCCTCGATGGCTTTGGCGCGAAAGCAAACGAGAATTGGGAAACAGGAGTGTATTTTCTCCCAAAATATCAGAAAGCTGCCATTGTTGCCATAAATCAGTTACCAACTACAGAGGATACACTATGGTTAAGGGTACTCGGAAAAGGTAAAACTCAAACTCAAGCGATAAGCGAAGTAGTTCAACTCTCAGAAGAGGATGACAAATGGAAGTACCTATTAGAAATTTTCGCATCTTGGCGGAAAAATTTAGAATTGAATAGTAATGTCAATGATGAAGAGGTAACGGAGTTAATCATGAGTTTATCACCAGCGTATCTCAAACAACGGGAAGAATGGCGACAAGAGGGAATAAAAGAAGGACGACAAGAAGGACGACAAGAAGGACGACAAGATGGACAGCGTTTGATGGTAGAGAGTTTGTTAGCAGTGCGTTTTGGTAATTTAGATGAGGAATTATCTGCTATTGTCTCTCCGATAATGGAACTTTCTCTGACAGAAAGAACTCAGTTATTACTTAATCTTTCTCGTGAGGAATTATTAGCTAGATTTAGAGTTGATTAGATATTTCGGAAAACAATTTTAGAGACGTTTCATGAAACGTCTCTACATTGCATTTAAATCAAAGCTTTCATTTGAAGATTATTCAAACACTCCTGACTATCTTTTATCAAATTTTCAACCAAATTAGTTTCTTTGGGAAACTAAATCTTCCCAAAACGTTTATCTAATTTGATTGCAGTCGAATTCGCGTTTTTCCTCGTAATTTTGAGCGATAACAAGGCTATAATTCTGATATAGCTGGGTATCTGCTTGAAAAATTGTCAAATCACTTGGTAATCCTGATGGCTGTATAGAAAAACTAGTCATACTTGTGACTATTACTGTCAAATAAATATGGTTTTTTGTTGATTGGCGAAATTGGTATTTTCAAATAAGCGATCGCTCTCTATCAAAACATTATCTATGCCAATCAAGAAAATCGTTTCACTGTTGGCGTTTTCGTAACAGAAATATAGTTGCGGTTAACCGCTACTGACTGGTGCTAAACTGGGGTAGAATCCCAACAACCACTAATTATGCTCAAGCGTTCCAAGTTCGAGACAACTCAGTCTCAGATTATGCACCGTGCTGAGGATCTCATTAGCGCCGCCTCCAATCGCTATCGGATTACGGTTCAAGTGGCAAATCGAGCCAAGCGTCGGCGTTATGAAGACTTTGAAAATAACGAAGATGGAATGATGAAACCTGTACTCAGAGCAATTATTGAGATGTCGGATGAACTGACTCAGCCAGAAATTATCGGCGAATTATAATTTGCAGGGTATTGGAAATTAAGACAGTTTTTTCATCTGTTCTTAATTTCCAGTTTCCCAGTATCTTCTCAATCAGTGATATGAAAAAGAATAAACTTTTATTTTTGCGGTTTAATTTGGGACTCATTATTGCTTTGATCACAGTGACGACAATTGCATTAGGTCTACCAAATACAAACTTTTTTATCTCATCTGCTGTTGCTCAACGAATCAGTCCTAGCGATGTTTGGCAACTAGTTTATCAGCAATTACCAGACCTGCCAAAAGAAAATCAATATCTTAGTAAAGATACGCGCAAAGTTGCCGAAAATAACACTTTAGCTAGTCGGTTGATTCGCTATCACATTTATGTCAAAGGTAGATCTCCTATATATCGCTTAGATTGGAAACTCACTTTAGCTGATTATTTGAATGCTAATGAAACTATATATGAAGCATCCTATCCAGGTAATGATTCTTTAAAGCAAAATCCATTAGCAGGCGATCGCACCGCTATAGCCAAACTCACCCACAACCAACGCAATAATCTAGTACAAACGCTGGTTGATATCTTTAACTCTCCTAGGAAATAGGGAACAGTGCTTCGGCGATTTCCGAGTTTCATAGCTATAATAGACAAATATTAATGTTCAAAGTAACAACTATGTCAATCAAAATACTGGATATTCAACAATTACAAATCAGTGTTAGTCAATTACTCTCCTTGATTCAAAATGACCAAGAAATAGTAATTACTAATGGGAATACTCCCATTGCTAGATTAACTCTACTTAATTCTATTGAGCCAAATGTCTGGGAATCAGAAAATACTCCACGTCCCGGATTAAATTTAGGTGCAATGGTCATGAGTGATGATTTTGATCAACCTTTATCCGATGATTTTTGGTTGCAAAATCCATGAAATTACTGTTAGATACACATACTTTTATTTTTTGGGATAGTCAGCCATCAAAACTGTCTCCAAGAGCCTTAGAGCTATTGAACGAATAAGAAAATCTTAGATTATTGAGTGTTGTTAGTCTCTGGGAAATACAAATTAAACAGCAGTTAGGTAAACTAACATTAAATAAAACTCTAGAAGAAATTATTCTTATTCAACAAAATAATTACATCGAAATATTACCAATTATAGAGAAAACTTGTATGCCTTATAGTAAATTTACTTTGAGTAAAGCTGTAGATGATTTTCAACTGACAATTGTTGAAGGCGATCGCTTTCTACCAGAGATTTCCCCATTTAATCCGAGTTCTTTGCTCAAAGATACATTGAAAGAAACCATACCTTGGGCAGTTGCAGTAGGTAGTGAAAAAGCGCGTTCTGAAGGCATTATCAATCCCGTTTTACTAGAAGTCAAACGTCAGCTTCATGGACAAATTAGCGTCTTTTCCGGCGAAGAGTTCAACGTGCAGCCAGAGGTTGATTTGACGGGTTATGTTGATTTTCTGATTAGTCGCTCTCCAGAGCAATTATATATTAAAGCTCCGGCAGTGGTTTTGGTCGAAGCGAAGAAAGAAGACCTAAAACCAGGACTGGGACAATGTTTAGCCGAAATGGTAGCAGCACAACGTTTTAATCAACAGAAGCAGCGTCCGATTTCCACAATTTACGGAACGGTGACAAGTGGTACGGTTTGGCGGTTTCTCCAACTAGAAGGACAAACAGTAACCATTGACTTGAATGATTATCCAGTACCACCAGTTGATCAAATTTTGGGCTTTCTGATTTGGATGTCCCAGAATGGCTGAGGCAGGCTTTGGGGGTTGTTGGGTTAGGAAGCAGCGATCGCTTTCCGGTAAAATACCGCTTAATGGATAAGTGGGGCGATCGCCTTCCGCAAATCAGAAAAGCGATCGCTCTCTGGGACAAGTAGGGCGATCGCATTTTGGAGATGTAGGAAGTGCGATCGCATTCCACAAACAAGAAAAGCGATCGCTCTTTGGTAAAATGGCTTTCGTGAAAAATAAGCGATCGCTCTGTGGGACAAGTAGGGCGATCTAGCTCTTCGGTAAAATAGCTTTGATGAAAGAAAAGCGATCGCTCTCTGGGACAAGTAGGGCGATCGCTCTTGTGTAAAATGGCTTTGATGATAGATTTGCGATCGCTCTCTGGGATAAGTAGGGCGATCGCTCTTTGGTAAAATGGCTGTGATGAAAGATAAGCGATCGCACTCTTGGTGGTTGTTACCCCACTTTCCCGTTGCAAGAGATTTTTCCAGATTGGCGATCGCCCCTTATAAGTAGAATGGCTTAAATAATCCACGCTATGTCATTGCGAATGAAACGAAGCGGAATGAAGCAATCGCAAGAGTTATGGCAATTTTACATTTTGTTACATATTTATGTTTATTCTCACCGACTTACTTAGATGAAAGAAACTACTTCGGCGGATTGGTTATTTTTATCTTTTCCTGATTCATCCGGCGGATTGGTTATTTTTATCTTTTCCTGATCCATCCGGCGGATTGGTTATTTTTATCTTTTCCTGATCCATCACATAAACATCAACTTCAGGTTTAGAGTAGCCATTGTGACAATAGAAAGTATTTGCTGCAAGACCTAGGTGAGAGGAACCTATGTGAGAGGAAGTTGGTGTAACGGAAGTTGGTGTAACGGAAGTTGGTGTAACGGAAGTTGGTGTAACGGAAGTTGGTGTAACGGAAGTTGGTGTAACGGAAGTTGGATCTGAAGATTTGATTTCCCAAATACTTCCATTCCTTTTTTTTGTTCCACTTTCCCGGTCATCCCATATTAGTTGACCAATCTCTCCTTTGACACAAACTGATTGATGAAGGCAAACAAGACCTTTTACTTCATCTCCAGAAGGTGGGTTCCAGTCACATTTTCCCTTCCTAAATCTTGCAATATTTCCTAGAGCTACATAACCGGGCATAGGGCTAATGTTCCATAATGAGTAACCTAGCTCTTTACCTGAGCCTTCATCATACCAAGCACATTTGTAGTCAGTTGGAGTTTGGACTACACCTAGTATACGTGGTTTTACCAAAATCAAACCTTTGTTTGTGTTGGAGTGACCAAGCCAGTACCAACCTTCTTGATGTTTTGGTTGGTAAAAAGTCACATTCTTTTTGGCACCACTTCCTGCATCAGAAGAAACTACATCGACCGAATCAGGAGGAACAATCCAAACCTCAAGAACATGTTCCATATATTCATGGAAAGCCTTTTTAAGTTCATCTCGTCTTGCTTGGTCAAAATCTTTTTCAGGAATATCATAAATTGGCATCAAACTACCTGGAATAAAATCAATTAGAGCGGGGGATTCCTTAATAGAATCTAACCAGTTCTTATAGCTATCCTTATTAAAATTAGAATTCACCTCACTTGAATCTCCTCCTTCAGCAAGCATTGTTGTGTTTGCAATTGAGTTAAATTTGTCAATATCTGCCTGTTGATTTATTTCAACTTTTGCTGAAGCACCGAAAGTTAATTTCTTATATTGTGCGCCTGCAACCACGGCAATATCTGTTTTGCCAGTGTACTTAGTTCTATCAATCATAGAAGTGTAGTCCAGTCGTCCTCCCATAACAAACTTTCTCAGCACATGCGTCCCATATTTTTCTAAAACTTTAGTTGCAGGTAATCCTCCTTTCTCCACAGTTTGTGTAATCTCTGTCTTTGCTGTAGGGTTCATTGTTATATAATGAAAAGAACTATCAATATCAACAATCCCCAACTCTTCTAAGTGACTCATTCTTATCATCTCTTTGTTAGAGGATACTAATTCTGTATTATCAAACTTAGCTTCAATAGAAGCAGAAAAGAAGACATATTCTCCAGATAAATGGGCTTTACTAGCTAGACTATTCATAAAGCCATAAGCATTGTAAACTTCTGCTGTTTTCGTTGTTGAACGTTTTATCGGTCTGAACAAAGATTTAAAAAGTCCATAGGAAATATTGGTAATATTTTCTGTTGTCTGAGTATCCTGTGATGTATTTCGCGGCAAATCATAAATTCTTGCACGTACACTTTTAGCGTTAGCATAAAAGCCATTTGTATCATAGCCACATCCTAATAGGCTTACCACATCATAATCATATGAACTTGGGTCTTTTTGTGATGATTCTGGTGATGAATTCTGATTCTGATTGGACATATGCTATCCTTGTTAATTTTCATTAAGAACGGTATTGGTCAATACGAACAACAGAAGCTTAGTTAGCTTTGTATAGATCCCTTTTTGTTGTGCGTACCTTTGCTTTCGTTTTATAGACGATTCTGGGTGCGATTCGTTGTGAGGAAAAATGGTCAGAGTAAAAGATAGAGGCAATCTCTTATCCCTAGCCCTTAAAGTGTGTTTCCATACTTAGTTGTATGTTCAAAATACTTAACCAAAAATTATTGTGGTCAAGTTTTGAGCATTCAATTAGTAAGCTATTCGCTGCTTGTAGATAAAGTTACTACCATTCTCCGCCTGTGCGCTAGTCGGAAAAGTCGGATCTTCAGGTCGGATCGAGTCGGGTCTTGTCTGAAATATTTTTTAATATTAAGTATTTATATGGAGTAAATTTCTTGACAAAATGCTCAAAAGTAAGTGGTAACACGGCTAATAGAAGAACTGCTCATATAAATACTGAAGGGTAGTTATAAGTAAATATTATGATAATCCTATTTGATTTTTGGAAGAGATTAAGAGAAAATACGGTCAGCATAACTGAAAAATTAGCCAATATTTACATATAGAAACACTTACCAGAGGCAGCAGCCATCTCTAATTGCAACTCTATCTGTAAAATAAACTACGAAATAGTATCATCAAAAACCCTGAAAAATAACCTCTAACCGCCCATGAATCTGGAAGAAGCAATCGAATGGGTAGACTTGACCCTAAAATCTAAAACAGGTAAACACCTAACCGTACCAGAGAAAGAAATCCTCAAAGCTGCTTGGGAAAACGAAACCTATAATGCTGTTGCAGATAGCTTATATATGAGTGTGGGGCATATTAAAGATTTAGCCTCATTATTATGGAAACGTCTTTCAGATTTACTAGAAGAAAAAGTAACTAAAAATAACTTTCGTCATTTACTTTTACAAAGAAGTGCTATTTCTACTCAGTCCTCTATCAACATTGTTGAAAACGACACCTATCAAACTGAAAACCCCAAAGGCAATATTTTAATTGTTGATGACCTCATCGAAAATCTGCATTTTTTATACGATATCTTAACCAAACAGGGGTATAAAGTTCGCAGCGTCACCAACGGTAACATGGCATTAAGAACTGTCCGCAACAACCCCCCAGATGTCATTTTACTTGATATCAAAATGCCCGATATTGACGGTTATCAAGTCTGCTCAATGCTGAAAGCTGAGGCAGAAACTTCAGATATTCCGATTATTTTCCTCAGTGCATTAAACGAAGTTTTTGATAAAGTCAAAGCTTTTGAAGTTGGGGGAGTAGATTATATTACCAAGCCATTTCAAACCGAAGAAGTTATCGCCCGGATTCAAACTCACATCACTTTGCAACAGCAAAAACACCAGCTAAGACAAGAAATTGAGCAACATCAACAAACCGCAGAAATTCTCTACCAATCTCGCGCCCTGCTTGCCAGTTTATTGAATAGTTCCAGAGATGGAATTGCTGCTATGCAAGCTGTGAGAGATATGATCACTGGAGAAATCGAAGACTTTCGCTATTTATTAGTTAATCCTATCTTTGCTAGAATCTTGGGTAAAAAACGAGAAGAATTGACTAATAATTTAGGGCAAAAGCAATTCCTAAATCAACTGATTCCCGGTTTTTTTGAACAGTTAGTACAGGTAGTGGAAACAGGAGAAAGACTAGAACAAGATTTTTTTTTGGAAACCAATATGCAAAAGAAATGCTATGAATTGATAGCTGTGAAGTTAGGAGATGGATTTTCGATGACTGTGCGTGAGGTGAAAGATTATGGGGTTACTTCGTTGAATTTTGTTGTTAATTGCTGATTTTCCAAGGCTCATACCATAACATAAACAGTTTTTTTATGAAATTAAGATGAAGTTTTGATGAAATTGATAACAAGATAATTAACTAAATAAGATCACAATTTACCAGAGTTTTCAGCAGACTTTTCCGACTTACATATCCGACCTTTCCGACTTACAAGATTTAGGACTGTAAGTTATAAATCAAAAAGAGTTAAACACAGTAACTTCAATTATGAAAAAAGCACTCCTGATTGCTACCACATTCACATTACTGGCGCTTTCTCTTCCCGCACAAGCTATTCAGCTTACCCAAGTTAATCAAGATCAACTGAGCCAACAAACTCAACTGGGACAAGGTACAACAAGCTTGTGTAATTATAGAAATCGAAAAGGTTGCTAATAATTTTTAATGAATATCCCTAGCTGGATAATTCATGAATTCAATATTTGAAATCCTCCCTACCTATCATAAATGATTGAAGTAGGGAGGGTTTAATTATGTTCATATATTACAAATTACATCCCCATAAATTTATTTATTATTGTTAACTAATGACGAATTATTTCTGGCGATAAATTGTTTTTCTATCAACTCTGCAATTAGCACTTTTACGCTCTGTTATTCTCTATAATTATCACTCTTGATAAAAGCTTATTTGGTTTCAATCAACTGTTTAATATTCTCTTCTCTAGAAAGTAGTCCCTATTTTAGCATCTGGTTTTAAACCTTTACTGGGAAAGGCTTTGATGCAAGGATATCATCTAGAGATTGATTTTGAAGACAATGGTTTAGTTTCGTTAGAACAAATCTCAACCTCGATTTCATAGATTCAAGAATTACTACACTAATGATTCAGTTAAATCCAAAATCTTTTCAAATTGAAACTTCTTCACCCAATCTTGGCAAGTCTGACGCAGTAAAGTATGAGATTCAGGAACAGACTCTAGGATTTGAGTGACTAATTCTGCATCTGCGTCAAGGGCAGCTTCATGCAAATTTACAATCCATGATTTTGGCATAGCTGCTAATAAATCAGTTAAATTTAACGGTTCTTCAGTCATATTAGAAGGGTGAAACTGTGGCTCTTGTTCCTGATAAATATAATGGACTCCCAAATATTTACCCATCATCTCAAATATGGTTTCTTTGTAAAATGGTTTTCGCACAAAATCATCACAGCCAGCCGATAAAATTACCGCCTTTTCTTCTTCCCACGCACTAGCAGTTACAGCAATAATTACAGTTTCTTGCCCTTTAGTTGTGCTTTTAATGCGTTTGGTGGCTTCATAACCATCCATTACTGGCATTCGCATATCCATCCAGATCAGATGGGGTGAATATTCATGCCAAATTTTAATGGCTTCTTCACCATTATTAGCTTCTTGCACATCAAAACCAACAGGTTGTAAAAGTTTAACTAAAAGTTGGCGGTTATATTCTTGATCATCCACCACCAAGATGCGATATTGAGGTTGGTTGGGAGCTAAGGCAATAATGCGATCGCCGTGAGGTTGATTCTCAATTTCCCTTGTTTCCGCAATACCTACTAAGATATCAAATTGAAATTTTGTACCAGAGGAAAGTGAGGAAGATAAGGAAGAAATCATACCCGAATTTTGTCCCTCTTCCCTATTATCTGCCTCATTTTTTAGCGCAGTTCCAGGGGTGAAAACTTGACCACGACTAATAACAGTAATATCACCTCCCATCAAGCGCACAAATTCACGGCTAATTGTTAATCCTAATCCCGTTCCTTGCTGCACTTGCTGTCCCGATGCTGTTTGTACAAAGGGCTGAAATAAATTCTCCAGTTCCTGTGCCGCAATACCAACTCCCGTATCTGCAACCTCAAAGGTAATAGTTGTTTCTTCCTTGTTTTTCTGCATCTGGACGTTGAATCCAATTTTCACCAGCACACTGCCAGAGTCCGTAAATTTAATGGCATTATTGATCAAGTTTATCAATACTTGTCGCAACTTAATTTCATCAGTGCAGATATATTGGGGAACATCAAAAGATCGCTCAAATATTAGCTGCAAGTTTTTATCTTTGGCTTTCAAAGTAAACATATCTTCGATATCAGCCAATAAGTAATACAAATCGAAGTTAGCTGTGGATAAAACCATGCGTCCGGCTTCAATTTTGGACAAGTCCAGCACTTGATTAATTAGTGTTAATAAATGCTCTCCACTGCGATGGATAATGTCAAGATTATCTTTTTGTTCGTTTGATAGATTTGCGTCTTGGTTCATCAGTTGAGAAAAACCGAGAATAGCATTGAGGGGAGTTCGCAATTCATGACTCATATTAGCAAGAAATGTGCTTTTAGCACGGTTGGCAGTTTCGGCTGACTCTTTAGCCCATTCAAGTTCTGCTTCTATTTTTTTTCGTTCGCTAATTTCCTGTTCTAAACGGACATTTTCAATCAGGGTTTTTTCTGCTTGTTTGCGATCGCTAATATCTTGAAAGGCAGCGATCGCATATTCTACATTACCAGTCTCATCAAAAATTGGCGTACTGGTGACTTCTAAAGGTACAATTCCCTCATTGTTGTGCAGTTCCAAATCATCTGCCTGTGTTTTTTCACCACCCAGCGATCGCACAATGGGCAACTGTTCTACTGGATACATCTGGTTAGTTTCTGCCCGATATATGCGATAGGCTTGTGAAAGTTGTTCGGCTTCAGCTTTAACTAAATCTTGAATTTTCAATAACTGTTGTGAAACTTGATTAGCATAAACCAGTTTTCCCTTAGCATCATGAACAGAAATACCCAAAGGAATAGCATTAAGAAATTTATTCAGGCGGTTTTGTGTTGATTGTATTTGAGTATAAAGTCTAGCATTATTCAGGGCGATCGCCGCTTGTGTGGAAAGCATTTGTATTACTTTCAGGCGTTCCGGTGTAAAAACTCCATCAGCTAAATTATTCTCTAAATAAACAATCCCAATTAATTGCCCCTGATTCAACAACGGCGCACAAAGAATTGATTTTGGTTGATATTTTTTAATATAAACATCTTGCGTAAATCTACCCTCACGGGCAACATTACTTTCAATTAGTCCTTCCTGAGTCCTAGCAACATAATAAATAATAGATGCAGGTAAACAAGTTTCAATAGGAGTAGATTGTAATACTAAAACTTCCTCAGAATTAGCCTCACCAGACGCTTCAACTCGTAATTCTTCCAGAGATTCTAAAATCAAATAACCAGTTTGTGCGCCCGCACTAGATAGCATAATTCGCATCAAAGTTGCCAGGAGTTTATCCAGTTCAATTTCACTAGAAATTGCTACAGCAGCTTTCATCAGCGCCGCTAAATCTAGCACCTCACCGGCGGTACTACCAGAGGTACTAGGTAAACTATTACGTGAATCTAAAGACATATTAGTTTTAATAAATCGCTGCAAAAGTTGCGGATATTGCTGTTCTAAATCCTTAACTTTAGCAGTTGCACCCCAACGCAAATAGCAATGATAAGCATTAATCAAATAACCTTGGGCAACCTGCACTTTTCCCCAATTTAGATAAAATTTAGCAGCCAATTCATTAGCTAAAGCCTCTTCATTCACATAGTCATGTTCTTTAGCTAAAGCAATAGCCAGATCATAGCAATCAATAGCTTTAGTATTTTCCCCCAAAACTCGATGTAATTCCCCCTGCACCAGATAAAATTTTTGTAAATGAGTCATCGGTGCAAAACGCGCCCATTTTTTAATATTTTTCAACTTAGCTTTTACCCGTTTTTGAATGCGGGTTTGTTCAGATTTAGAAACATCAGTATATATAGCCAAGTAAATTAAAGATATGTAACAATCTGACATATGAATACTACCCACAGCACTGTCGTTAGATTCTTCCACTAACCGAGTATATTCTATAGCTTGCTGATAATCTTGAAATAAATAGCCCAGAAATATCTTATAAAAATATAGATAATGACAAATATTTTGGGCATTAGCTTCACGATGAATCGGCAACATTTTATCTTCGTCATAGCTTGCACCAATTAAACGACACTTATCTTCAGATTGCCCCATTAAATTTAAAATTAATTGCCGATTAATTGCAATATAATAATAACCTGTTTCTTGTCCAAATTGCTGGAGAGAACTAGCATACATAGCCATTTCTGGTTCTAATTTTGCTAATTCCTGACCCAAAATATAAGAATGATGAGTATAGGAAGTTGCCGCATAAGCAGCGTATTCTAAATCTCCAGTTTCCAATCCAATTACATAAGCATCCCGTAAAGGAGTTAAAGTTGCTTTCAGATGTTCTTTCCAATGTTTAATAAAGAAATTAACAACAAAAAATGTTCTCGCTTTCAGTTCTTTAGCATTGAATTTATCTAACAATTTTAGAGCAAGTTGACCGAATTGATAGCCAGATTCAATATCTCCAACAACTTCCCCTGCAAGAATCAATCCATAGGTAGCATAAGCATAACAGGAAGTAGGTGTATTTCCATATTTCAGGGATAAACTGACCTGTTCAAACACAATTAAAGCAAAAAGTTCCGGGATTGCAAAATAAGCAGCCGCAGTCACATCAGATAAAATCCGCATCGCTGCTAATTTATAAGGATTAGTCATTTCTGGTAAATCAATTAACTTCTCAATAGGTTTACCTGCAAAATTTAATCTTGTCCTTACCAGCTTGAGTAAAATATCTAGTTTATGAGGCTTTTGGGAAAGGCTAATTCCCAACATCTTTAATATTGATAGTGCAGTTTCAATAGCTTGTAGGGGTTTGTTTTGGGCTGTGTAAGATTGAATTTTTACCTGATAGACTTTGACTTTATCTAGTAACGAATTAGCTTTCTGTAAAACTATATCGGCTAAATTCTCCATTTCCTCAAAATTGCCATAGGAACTTGCTACCTCAGCAGCTTCGACATATAACGCCAAAGTTAAATCATACTCACTTTTCCAACTATCTAAACTCAAACAATTTCTACCAATTCTGAAGTAATTTCCCGCAGTTTTCCAAGCTGCTGAAGCTTTCGCTTTTTTACCAGCAATGAGATTTAATTGAGCGACTTTATCTCGTTCTAATTGTGCAAGTTTATCATGTTCTAATTGAAAGTTTATTGCTGCAATACCTAAGTTTAATTGATTAACAATATCAAAAATTTTTTGTGGGAGTAATTGTATTGAAGTATTTTGTAAGAACAGTTGTACAAGTTTCCAGTGAACGGCTTGCTTTTTTTCAGTAGGAATGAGAAAATATGCAGCTTGTTGAATTAGGTCATGAGCAAATTTATAAATAATTTTTAATTCATTAGTTTCTCTATCTGTTTGTAGAAACTTGTAGTCATCACCGATAGGTAATATCAATCCAGCTTGCATCGCCTTCCATAATTCCTGAGCCATTTCCTTTTCAGGTTTTTCATTGATAACTGCTAGGGTTTTTAAATCAAAAGAGTTACCAATACAAGCAGCTAACTGTAAAACTTTTTGTGCTGAATCTGATAATCTTTGAATTTTTTCTGTCATTAATTCGACAACATTATCAGTGATACTTCTATTGATAATTTGTTCTAAATCCCAAGACCACATACCAGTGGGGATATCAAATTTCAGCAATTGCTCTGTATAAAGTGACTTAATAAACTCCTTGATAAAAAAAGGATTTCCCTGGGTTTTTTCCCCAACTAATTCCGCTAATTTTTGGGTATGGATACAATTAGTTTTGAGTGTATCTGCAATGAATTGATTAACTTGATTAAAATTTAAAGGTGAAAGGGAGATATGATTAACCACTAACCCCTGCTGATTCATTTCTGCTACACTCAGCATAGCAGGATGAGTTGCACTGACTTCGTTATCTCGATAAGCTCCAATCAAAAACAGATATTGAGTATTAGCATGGGTCATTATCAACTGGAGCAATTGTAATGTAGCACTGTCTGTCCACTGAAGATCATCTAGGAATATAACGAGGGGATGTTCTTTTTGACAAAATACTTGAATAAAGTTTTGAAAAACTAAATTAAACCGATTTTGGGCTTCTGTGGGAGGTAATTCGGGGACAACAGATTGTTTACCAATAATCAATTCAACTTCGGGAATAACATCAATAATAATTTGTCCGTTTGCTCCTAATGCAGCTAGAATATTTTCTTGCCACTGTTGTAAGTGTATTTCAGTTTCAGTGAGTAATTGTCGCACTAATTCTTGAAACGCAGCAACTAAAGCTTGATAGGGAATATCACGGTGTAGCTGATCAAATTTTCCACTAATAAAATACCCGCGCTTTTCAGTAATTAGCTGATAAAGTTCGTGGACTAAAGCTGATTTACCAATACCAGAATATCCAGAAATTAACATGAGTTCAGTTTGACCAAGACTTGTACGCTCAAAGGCGCTCAATAAACTTTCAATCTGCGATTCTCTCCCATAAAGTTTTTCTGGAATTTGTAATTGAGGAGAAATATCTTGACATCCCAAAGTAAATCTTTGGATAGTACCGTTTGTATATTGAGTCAGACAATTTTCTAAATCTGCTTTGATTCCCCAAGCACTTTTATATCTTTCTTCTGGTGTTTTTGCCATCAATTTCATGACAATATCAGAGACAATTTGATTTATCTCACCTGCTTCTCCACCTAACAGATAAGGAGGTATTGGTTGTTTGGCAATATGGCAATGAACTAACTCAAGTGCGTCAAAAGATGCAAAAGGCAACTGGTTGGTTAACAATTCATAGAAAGTGACACCTAAAGAATAAAAATCGGTGCGGTAGTCAAGCGCACGATTCATCCTTCCTGTTTGTTCTGGAGAAATATAAGCTAATGTTCCTTCTAAAATATTAGGACTTTGTAGAGTGATATTCTCTTGGGATAAAAGGGTAGATAGACCAAAATCAATAATTTTTAATTGTCCTGTTTGGGGATTCAAAACAATATTAGATGGATTAATATCTTTATGAATGATTTTATGATGATGAATTTTGCCTAAAGCATCTACAATTTGAATGGCAAGGTGGAGAAATTCTGGTAAAGAAAAGCGATGGTTTTCCAGGATAATTTTTAAGGATTGTCCTCCAAAATCTTCCAACAACATGAGTAGGGTATTTTGGTATTTTCTCAACTCATAAGCTTTTATTGTTTCCTCTAGGTTAAGATTATGAGTGATTTCATATTCTTGTTGATAGCGGTAAAGTTCGGCAGGTGTTGGATAATCTTCTTTGAGGAGTTTCAAAATCACAGGTTGCCGATTTTTATTAAAGATGCCTTGGTATACAAGTGAATTAGCACTTTCGTAAATTTGGCTGACAATTGTGATATCTGGCAGTAAAATCATCTACTGGAGTGACAAAATAAACTGAAAAGACTAAATTCTAGATTTTAACACTCTTGGTCTCGGATTTCTCACCACAACTCTCAAAGCCTTATAAAATATACATTCTATAGATTCCGGTTTTTCACACTGCATTGAAAAATAACTTATTAAAAATGCCGGAAACATATTGGGGATAAGGATTATAGGCTAATAACTAATGGAAAAAGTAATTAAAAGCGGAACTGGTTGGCGTATAGGTTGGAATCCCGACGCACCAAAATTTAAAGGCTTGGTTGGTACAGATAATTGGGCGATTGAATTGACAGAATTGGAATTAGACGATTTTTGTCGCTTACTAAACCAGCTTGCAGACACAATGAAGCATTTAGCAACAGAATTAATGGATGAAGAAAAAATTGCCTGTGAAGCAGAAAGCGATTTATTATGGATGGAAGCAGAAGGTTATCCCCATTCCTACAGTTTGCGCTTTATCCTCAATACAGGGCGTTGTGCAGAAGGAGAATGGAATGCTGATACTGTACCAGGATTACTGCAAGCTGCGGCAACGCTAAAAGTTTTTTGAAAAACCCCTTGCTTTTTCCTTCAACTTTTGATAAATTTAGAAAAGTGACTTAATTAAGTTTAGATTCTCAAATTTGGAAAAATCCCCAATCCAAAATCCAAAATCTAAAATCCAAAATTAAGTAAACGGGGCGTAGCGCAGCTTGGTAGCGCGCCACTTTGGGGTAGTGGAGGTCGTGGGTTCGAATCCCGCCGCTCCGATTTATCAAAACCTAAATATCTCAGCCATTGCTACTTGGTTAAAACTTGCGCTTGTGAAGTTGACAACCTAGATCAAACTTGTGGGTTTGTGGGTGGTCTGTCATTACTCCAAGCCCACCAAGCGCAACCGCAATGACAATGGTAGAATTCTTGCCACTTACGACGATGGTCTACTGTGGTGACAGGCGATCGCCTATTTAGCCAAACTTCTAAAGCTTCTCGACTACTGGAGTGGCACTTGGGACAGCAAAACTGATATGCGTGAATCGCCTGATCTATCCATTCTGGGGGAGTGGGAGCAAAAGCATCCATGTAATTTAAATCTTTGGAGTGAAGTCTTAGTAGTAAATTAATATACATATATTATGACCAATAATTAAAGACAATGGAGCCAAATATTGAAATTCGCCGTTTGTTAGATGTAATGCCTGCTTCTGGACGCATGACGACTAAAATCGTCAGTAGACCAGAACAAAAAAAGGTTATAGATGCGGCTTTTCCCTTACCCTGGAGTCAGGAACGACCAATATATATTAATTTTGATTTGTGGCGACGCTTAACTAAGCCGCAACGAGATTTACTACTGCTATATCAGGTTAGCTGGTTAACTGGGGTGAAGTGGTTGCAACCAGATATTTATCAAGGACTGGTATTAGCAGGGTTGTTAGGTGGTGTAGTAGAAGTTGCCCAGTCTGATGTGGTAGGTGTAATTATTGCTGGGGGATTAAGTGCTGTAGCTGGTGTAAGAATCTGGCGTATGAACCAATCGCAAGAAGCGGAATTAAACGCCGATAAAACAGCTATTCGCATCGCCCAAAGACGCAATTATTCAGAAGTAGAAGCCGCCCAACATTTGTTAACAGCCATTGAGACAGTAGCAAAAATTGAAGGGCGTTCTGGTTTAGATTTTAGCGAATTAATTCGTTGTCAAAACTTGAGAGCGATCGCTCTTTTATCACCTGTAGGAATTCCAGAACGTAAAATTGGAAATGGATAATTCAATTGTGGATTTTGGATTTTGGATTTTGGATTGTAGATTTTGGATTGGAGCGAAGAAAAATTGACATTAGCATTAGGCATGATAGAAGTATACGGTGTTCCCGCCGCAGTGGAAGCAGCAGACGCAATGTGTAAAGCTGCCCGCATCACCTTTGTCGGTTATGAAAATACAGATTTAGGGAGAATAACCATATTAATTCGCGGTGATGTGGGTGAAGTAAATATGGCAGTAAATCAGGGACTTGAATCTGTTTTAAGAGTTAATGGCGGTGAACTACTATCTCATCATATTATTCCCCGTCCCCATGAAAATTTAGAATATGTTTTACCAATTTATCAAAGTAGAAATATTGCCCAATTCAATTCTGACATCCGCTTCCCTCCCCCATTAAGTAATTAAAACTGACGAATTATGAATCATGAATTCTCCCGCATGATGGCGGTACAATCACCAATTATTCCCGTGGTTGGGGAATTAATCAAAAACTCTCCTGAGACCATTTCCTTGGGACAAGGTGTAGTTCACTATAGCCCTCCACCAGAAGCGATAGAACTATTACCAAAATTCCTGAACGATTCAACAAATCATCTTTACAAAGCCGTTGAAGGTATTCCCATTTTATTAGCAGCATTAACAGCAAAATTATCAACATTTAACGGCATAGATATTAACAAAGAAAATTGCATTGTCGTCACAGCAGGCAGCAATATGGGCTTTATGAACGCCATTTTAGCTATTACTTCTCCAGGTGATGAAATTATATTAAACACGCCTTACTATTTCAATCATGAAATGGCAATTACAATGGCAGGTTGTCATCCAGTGTTAGTAGGGACAGACGAAAATTATCAATTAATTCCTGGAAATATAGCTAAAGCTATTACCCCAAAAACCCGCGCTGTTGTGACAATTTCACCTAATAATCCCACAGGTGTAGTCTATTCAGAAACAGCATTAAAACAAGTTAATGAAATTTGTCAAAAAAAAGGAATCTATCACATCAGCGATGAAGCCTATGAATATTTTACTTATGAAGACGTAAAGCACATTTCCCCTGGTGCATTTCCGGGAAGTAGTGCATATACAATTTCGCTTTATAGCCTTTCTAAAGCTTATGGTTTTGCTAGTTGGCGTATTGGCTATATGGTAATTCCCCAACATCTATTAAATGCAGTCAAAAAAGTACAAGATACGATATTAATATGTCCTCCTGTTGTTTCCCAGTATGCAGCTTTGGGAGCATTACAAGCAAAAGAAGATTATTTACAAGATAATATCCAAGCAATTGCCCAAACTCGGCAAATAGTTATTAATGCACTCAAGCAACTCCAAGGTTTATGTACCATCACACCTGCAAATGGTGCTTTCTACTTTTTCTTAAAAGTGCATAGCCATATAGATGCTTTTGAATTAGTAAAAAAATTAATTCAAGAATATAAAGTAGCAGTTATCCCAGGTACAACATCTGGGATGGAAGAAGGTTGTTATTTGCGTGTCGCTTATGGTGCATTGCAACAAGATACAGCAAAAGCGGGAATAGAAAGATTAGTCAAAGGATTACAACTTATCTTATCATAAACGCAGATGGACGCGGATGCACGCCGATATTATCTGTGTTTATCTGCGGTTTAATATCTAAAATCCCCAAATAAAATCATGGCAATTATTCACAAATTCATCGAAATCACAACCGAACCGGGAATTAATATTCATAATATCACTCCACAAATCCAAGATTTTGTAGAGGAAACAGGAATTAAAAACGGTCAAGTATTAGTATTTTCTCGGCATACAACAACGGCTTTAGCTATCAACGAAAATGAGGTGAGATTGTTGGCAGATGTCAAAGTATTTTTACAAAAAATAGCACCAGAAAACGACAAATATTTACACAATGACTTGCATTTAAGAGATGTTCCTGAAGATGAACCAATCAACGCCCACTCTCACCTCATGGCAATGATGTTAACTACCAGTGAAGTAATTCCGATTGTGGATGGAAAATTAGGATTAGGAACTTGGCAATCCGTTTTATTTTTTGAATTAGATGGTGCGCGTAAGCGAACAGTATTTTTACAGGTGACAGGTGACAGGTGACAGGTGAAAATTATCTAAATTACCAATTACCTAGGTTTAGTTTTTAATTTTTAATTTTTAATTTTTAAGTGGTATAAAGTGTGCTATGCCTACAGTGAACCTCAAAAAGATTCTTCACAAAAAAGAGTTACTATCTCTGATTCAAGACTTAGTAAATCAGTTGCATATTGCAGTTGAGATTGAACTGGTAGACGGCACGATACTGATGAGTATGGGAGAGAAAACGTCAGAGAATAGATATCCAATTGAGGTGTCAGGAGAAATTATTGGTTGGGTGGTGGGAGAACAACAGGCAACTATATTAGCGAATTTACTTTCATTACAGGCCAAGCAGGAAGCAGAAAAAAAAGAATTAGCTAAAGAATTGCTGGAAAGATACCAAGAAATAGATTTATTTGAGGACATTTCAACTCAATTAACAACGAGTTTGAAGACAAGGCAAATTGCCCAACTTGTACTTCAGGAAATGAGTCAATTAATTGAATCCTCGGCGGGGTTAATTTTACTACTGAGTCCAGATGGAAAGACATTTGAAATTATTGCTGAATTTGGCGTATTTTTTCATCATTCTCAACCAGAACCTGGTCAGGGAATTATTGGTAGCATTGTGCAATCTGGTCGAGCAGAACTAATTAATGATGTCCAAAGTGATCCGCGATTAAAAAAGCAGAAAAACGTTAAAGCTTTGATTTGTGTACCGTTAAAAGCTAAGGAAAAGGTACTGGGAGCGATCGCCATTGGCATAGATAAAACAGACGTATACAAAGCCGAACATCTGAAATTAGTCAGTATCTTTGCCACCCAAACAGCGATCGCCATTGAAAAAGCCTTACTTTATGAACAAAGCACTCATGTCGCACAAGAAGCTCAAGCCCAAGCCCAGAAACTTCAGCAAGCTCTCCGTGACTTACAACTAGCACAAACCCAGTTAATTCAAAGCGAAAAAATGTCCAGTTTAGGGCAACTTGTAGCTGGAGTCGCCCACGAAATCAATAACCCGCTCAACTTCATTTGTGGAAATTTAAGGTATGTTGCAGAATACGCCAAAGACTTATTAAATTTGCTACAAGACTATCAGAAATTATTACCTGTTGCTCCGCCAACTTTGCAATCAGAGTTAGACAAAATAGACTTGGAATTTATTATGCAGGATCTTCCTAAACTTCTGGATTCGATGAAGTTAGGTACTGACCGCATAGTAGAAATTGTCCAATCTCTGAAAAACTTTTCTCGCCATGACGAAGCGCAAATGAAAACCGTCAATATTCACGATGGTATTGATGGAACGTTGATGATTCTTCGCCATCGTCTGAAAGCAGCAATTCACCGTCCGGAAATTGAAATTGTTAAAGATTATGCCCAACTCCCCCTGATTGAATGTTACCCCGGACAATTGAATCAGGTATTTATGAATATCCTGTCAAATGCCGTTGATGCCTTGGAGGCAAAAATGGAGCATGACAAAATATCTACCTATATTCCTCAAATCACTATTCGCACCAAAATTCTCGAAGACGAGTGGGTGGTAGTTCGCATTACAGACAACGGACAAGGGATGAAAGAAGAGGTAATGCAACGGATGTATGACCCTTTCTTCACCACCAAAGAGGTAGGTAAAGGAACAGGGTTAGGTATGTCTATCAGCCATCAAATAGTTGTGGATGGACACAGAGGAGTTCTCAAATGTCGTTCTCAACCAGGAGAAGGGACAGAATTCTGGATACAGATTCCTGTAAGTTGTATAGAAGTAGCCAATTCTCAAGAACACAATGGCATTAACTCTATTCTCCATGTAGGAACTCTAATACCAATTACCAACACTGAATCATTGCCCACACCCGATGCTGATGGATTCATTCCTTCCACAACTCCTATCCTCAAACCAACAGATTTACTCATCCGTCATGCTCAATTGATTCGCCGACTTGCACAACAAAATACACAAATTGCAGCGGCATCAACTGAGCCAATTTACCAGATGTTTCAACATTACCCAATTTCCTTAAAGCTTTACACCACTTTATTATCTGGGTTCTATTGTCCGACGGAAATTGATTAATAAAAAGGGGTGCAGGGTGCAGGGTGCAGAGGAGAAAATAAATAATTACGAATTACGAATTACGAATTAATAATTAATAATTATGCCCAAGCAAATGGATCAATATAATCGTCAGCTATTTGAACAATGTCAAGTTGGTCTTTTACTCTGTCGAACAGATGGGACGCTGATTGATATTAATCCTGCCTATGCTGATATTTTAGGACGTACAGTTTCCGAAGCTTTGAATCTTAATCACTGGCAGATTACTGCTGAAAAATATGTTGCCAGTGAGCAAGCTATGGTAGAGAATTTAGCACCAACAGATCGCTATGGGCCTTATGAAAAAGAGTATATCCATAAAGACGGACATCTAGTGCCGGTGAGAATTTCCGGTGTAATGATAGAGAAAAATGGCGAGCGCCTACTTTGGTGTAGCGTGGAAAATTTAAGCATTATCCAACACGCCAAACAAGAACAGCGAAATGCTGAAGCTACTCTCAAACAGAGTGAGGCAAGATACCGTTCTTTAGTGACAGCGACTACACAAATTGTTTGGGTATCTTCTCCAGAAGGAATTTGCTTTGAGTTGGAAAGTTGGATAGCCTATACAGGTCAAACTTTAGAGGAAGGTGCTAATGGCGGATGGATTAATGCTGTTCATCCTGAAGACCGGGAACGTACTGGCAAAGTCTGGGGTGAGGCTGTAGCCAACCGCACCCTCTATGAAGTTGAATATAGAATTCGTAGCAAAGATGGAAATTACCGTCACTTCTTTGTTTGTGGTGCGCCCGTCCTAGCAGCAGATGGCAGTGTCCGGGAATGGATTGGTACTTGCACCGATATTCATGACCGCAAGTTGGCAGAAGCCGAATATCACCGTCTCTTGGATATGTTAAATAATTCTAGTGATGCTGTGATTGTAAGAGACTTCACCGACAAAATCATACACTGGAGTCAGGGGGCAGAACGGCTTTATGGTTGGACTGCTAACGAAGTCAAAAACCAAGCTATCAGTTATAAATTGCTAAAAACAGTATTTCCTCACCCTTTGGAACAAATCGAGGCCGAGTGTTGGCAACAGGGTATTTGGGAAGGTGAACTACAACACACCACCCGCGATGGCAGATCAATCATTGTTCAGAGTCGTTGGACAGTGCAACGAGATTTATCTGGCCAACCATGCGCCACCTTAGAAATTAATACCGATATTACTGCACGCAAACAAGCAGAAATCGCTTTGCGGGAACTCAATCAAAAACTAGAAGCCAGAGTGATAGAAAGAACAGCCGCCCTGCAAAATACCCTAGCAGAAGCACAGGGTTTAAACGCCATTTTGGATAACTTAGCCGATGGCTTATTAGTTATAGATACTAACGGCATCATTACTCACTTCAATCCTGCTTTTTTAGCCATGTATGGGTTGACAGCCAACACCATGAATGGACATTATCAGGAACTGCCGATATCAGGTTTGGCAGAGTTGGTGGAACGCACTCAAAGCCATCCCGGAGAAGTGTTTGCATCGGAAGTTCCACTAGCAAAAGAACGCATTGGCCAAGCAGTGGCTACCGCCGTCTTTAAGAAAACAGCAGACAACGAACCCGCTATTTGTTTTGGTTCAGCCTTGCTAATTCGGGATATAACGGCAGAAAAAGAAGTTGACAAGATGAAAACCGACTTTATTTCCACAGTTTCCCATGAGTTGCGAACACCGCTTACTTCTGTCCTTGGTTTTGCCTCCATTATTAAAGAAAAGCTGGAAACTAGTGTTTTCCCAATGATTTCTACCGAAGACCGCAAGCTGCAAAAAACGATTAAACGAGTATCTGACAATCTCAACATTATTGTTGCGGAAGCAGAACGGCTGACATCTTTGATTAACGATGTCTTAGATATCGCCAAAATGGAAGCAGGAAAAGTGGAATGGCAAATGCAGCGCCTTGATGCCAGCGAATTATTAGATTGGGCAACCAATTCCACAGCAGCCTTATTTGAAACCAATAACTTGCAATTGGCGAAAGAAATTGAACCAGGACTACCGCAGATAATAGGCGATCGCCACCGACTGTTACAAGTCTTGATCAACCTAATTTCCAATGCCGTTAAATTCACCACATCCGGTTGTGTTACCTGTCGCGTTAGACAAGAAAAAGATAGGGTTTGTATCAGCGTCATTGATACAGGCGTTGGCATTGCCCCAGAAGACCAATCAAAAGTATTCGAGAAATTCCGGCAAGTTGGCGATACCCTGACCGATAAACCCAAAGGTACAGGGTTAGGACTACCGATTTGTAAACAAATCATCGACCATCACGGCGGTAAAATTTGGGTAGAAAGTGAACCGGGTAAAGGCAGCACATTCTCCTTTACTGTTCCTACCTATGCCAGCAAACAGCAAACCAGTACCAGCCTGAATTTAGATGCCCTAGTTAAACAACTCAAAGATCACGTCATCACCAAAAATACGGTAGAAAACGAAAACCACAAAACTATTTTGGTGGTTGATGATGATGCCAACATTCGAGAACTACTGCGTCAACAACTAGAAAATGAAAATTATAACGTCCGGGAAGCAAAAGACGGTGTGGATGCAATTCATCAAATCAAAGCCCATCGTCCTGATTTGATTCTCCTAGATGTAATGATGCCCCAAATCAACGGGTTTGATGTGGCAGCCGTTCTCAAAAATGATCCTCAGACCGCAGATATTCCAATCATTATTTTGTCAATTGTTGAAAATAAGGAACGAGGCTATCACATAGGTATTGACCGCTATCTCACTAAACCCATAGATACAGAACAACTACTGAGCGAAATTGGCTCACTGCTTTCTCAAGTTACTTCCAATAAAAAAGTATTGGTTGTTGATAAAAATGCCTCAACCTTAAAAACTATATCAGATGTACTACAAACCCAAGGATATAGCGTAATTGAAGCTTCCGATCCTCAAGAATGTATTAATAAAGCTTTGTCAAATAAACCAGATATGATCATCATTGATTCTATCCTCTCTCAAGAAGGTGACTTGGTGAAAGCCCTGCGCTTTGAGAAGGGATTAGAGAATGTAGTCTTTATTATGTTATCTGATAGATAATCGCGTAAACTGAGAATCAATTACTATTGTCTCTTACACTGTCACCTGTCACCTGTCACCTAATTCCTTATGTCTCAAAAAATTCTCATTGTTGATGATGAACCGAATATCTTAATTTTGATGGAACAAGCCCTAGAAGAATTAGAAGATGAGGGAGTTGAACTCCTAACAGCTAGAAATGGAGAAGAGGCACTGGAAACCATCAAAACTGAACAGCCGAATCTAGTCTTTCTTGATGTGATGATGCCGAAAATGAATGGTTTGCAAGTCTGCCAAATTGTAAAAAATGACTTACAAATGAATGATATTTACATAATCATATTGACAGCTAAAGGACAGGAATTCGATAAACAAAAAGGAATTGAGGTAGGTGCAGATTTATATTTGACTAAACCATTTCGCCCTAAAGAAGTGCTGGAAAAATCAAAGCAAGTCTTGGGATTGTAAAGGCATAGATGACAGGTGACAGGTGACAATGTAATAGGGAATAGGGAATAGGGAATAGGGAATAGGGAATAGGGAATAGGGAATAGGGAATAGGGAATAGGGAATAGGGAATAGGGAATAGGGAATAGGGAATAGGGAATAGGGAATTATGAGAAGAATTACCAATTACCAATCACCCATTACCCATTATCTATTATCCATTACCCAAAATTAAATTCTGTGAATTCTGGTAAACCTGGATAAATCATATTTTTATCTAATGCTGACAAAACTTGATGATTAGCATTAGTAGAATTTAAACAGCGACAAACTAATTGAGCCACATCTGCACGATGAATACTACCAACAATACGCGAGTCTGCGGTTAAAATACCATTTCCTGTTGCTGGTTCTGATTTTAATCCGCCAGGACGAATAATTGTGTAATTGAGTCCGCTATTAATCAAGTATTGTTCAGCTTGTTCTTTGAGAATTAAAACTGGTTTTAGAGCTTCTAAAGCTGGGGGAGGTAGCGCACCTACACTATCACCACAGCCAATAGATGTCACCAAAATAAACTTTTGTACTCCTGCTTTAACTGCGGCATCAATGAGGTTTTTATTACCAATAAAATCTGGGTTAACATCATTTGTCGGTAAACCACCAATTGTACTGATAACAGCTTGTATAGGGTCATCTCCTAAAATTGCCCTCTCAACCTCATCCACATTCAAAGCATCCCCTAAAACTGGATAAACACCGATAGTTTCTAATTCCTTAGCAGCAACTTCTGTTCTCAACAGTGCTTTTACCTTTGTATCTTGGTTTGTTAAATATTTGGCGATTTCTTGACCAACACCGCGACTTGCTCCAGCAACAAAGATGTAAGATGTATTTGACATAAATATTTTCTCAGATAGATGCAAAGGTTACACAAATAATTAATATATCTTGGTTTGCTCAATTTCAGACATCACATTATTAGAAAAAATAATTAACTGGTAAATAATACACTTCATTTATTGCCATAACTGTTTCTATAGAAACAGTAAATTATTGCTTAAGTTGGTTAGAATTTCTAGAAATCATCTAAATACAGCAGTTATCAGTAGTCAACAGTCGGCAGTAAAACCTTCATTAAGCATGGTTTTCTAATTTTTTATGTATGTAGTTCATTTACCTAGAATTGACTGTAGCTTTGATTTTTATAAGACTGTGACAATTACGATAATTTCCTTTCATTTCAGGTTATAAAATTGGCTAAACGTCTTGGTAATTAGGCAGACAAAATTAAATGTGAAATAAATGTAAAATGCCTACCAGAGAAACCTTCTCAGAAAAAGGTTTTTACTTCCTGTCTCCAGCAAGAAGTAGTCTTGCTTTCTAATTATACGTTATCTTAGGTATGCAATAGTTGACAACTATCATGCAGATGGATTGGATTAGTTTACTTAAAGCGCAACAAACTGACTTCCTTCAAAGAGTGAAAAAACCCAAGACCGCTGATTTATCTCTCCTGGAAGGTCAAGTTAAAGGTTGTCATAGTGAAATTATGGCATTTTGGGGTGAACCATTGGCGACAATTTTGGAATGTTCTCGTCAACAAGCGGAAATTTTGGCGAAAAACCCACCACCAATACCACCTGAATATCCTGAACCACCAGATTGGACAATTCCCTTTCCTAGATATTTTCAGAGTCAAGCGGAAGATTATTTGGTGCGTGAACAAATTGTAGATCGAGTCATTACAGAACGTTTGGGTAAATTAGTAAAAAAAGCTCATCATGACACCTTAGAAAATATGGTGTTAGATGATGAAGGAAATTTACGTAGTGAAAGTAAGTTTACTTATTGGTTAACTAATAACCCAAAAATCAGTATTCAGATTCATGTAGCCGATGGAGAAAGTTTTAACGGCATTAAAAAAGATAAAATCCGTTGGTCAGTGACTCAAGAAGATGTAAAAAATCATCAAGTATTAATTTTTCTGTGTTTGTTTTATCCTGGAACGACTAAATTAGGCTACGAAAAGCAAACTATTATTACTGGTTTTTTACCCACAAATCAACTAGAATTTCCCGAAGCTAAAATCAATCTTACTCCCAGTAGCTTGTTATATGCAGGAGGATTAACTTGGTATTTAGAATCGCTAACTAGCAAACAAGATGATTTAAACTTAGCTGACGAAGCAACGATAGTAGAGACAATTCAAACCTTACCATCAGAGCATCCTCAAAAAAATATTATTGGTGATTGGGAATGCTGGCAAACATTAAAAGGACATACCAGAGGGATTAACTGTTTAGCTTATACAGTGAAAAATCTAAAAGTTAAAGCTGCTGGTTGTAAATACAATAAAACCGTACCGATACTAGCTAGTGGTAGTCGTGGAGAGACAAAATTATGGGATTTGTCCAAAGGTGAATTAATTGAAACTTTATCAGAATATCAATGGTCGGTTTCAGGTAAAGTAGATGAGATTAATTCCTTAGCTTTGAGTGCAGATGGACAAACTTTAGTGAGTGTTGGTGCAGATTCAACAATCAAAATTTGGCATACCGGCGCACTAGATTTAATTGATATCTTGCATAAACATAATGGTAGTGTACGCTGTGTTGCTTTTACCCCGGATGGTAAGACAGTAGCTACTGGGGGAGATGATCGAAGAATACTGTTTTGGAATTTGCGCGATCGCCAAGTAGAAAATACCTTATCTTTGGATGATACAGCAGCCCATTCAATGGTAATAAGTCGAGATGGAAAAATTTTGATTACAGGCAGCTATCGCAAAATCAAAGTTTGGCAGTTAACATCTGACTTCAATAAGAAAAACCAGCAAGAAATCAAACCAATACATACCTTAATGGGTCATACCCATATTGTTAATTCCCTGGCTATGAGTGCTGATGGTGAATTTTTAATTAGTGGGAGTCAAGATAAAACCATTAGAGTTTGGAATTTAGTTAATGGGCAATTAGTTCACACTCTCAAAAGTCACAGAGATGGAATTTATGCTGTAGCCCTAAGTCCTAATAAACAAATTATTGCCAGTGGCAGTGCTGATAAAACAATCAAACTGTGGCATTTAGAAACCGGAGAACTGTTAGGAACATTCACAGGTCACGCAAAAACAGTCACAGCTTTAGCCTTTACAAACTCCGGTGAAATGTTGGTGAGTGGGAGTTTAGATAAAACCATTAAAATTTGGCAGAGAAGCTAAATTGAACCCCCAAGTTAACCCCAAATTAACCCCAAAATCACACCCGTCAACCCCTCTGTGTAACTCTGCGTAACCTCTGCGAGCCTCTGCGTTTAAAAAAATATATTATAGCTGATAAAATAACTATGCTTTATCATTACCCACGATGACTATAGCCAGCCGCCAAATTACCTTAGAAGAATTTCTCAATCTACCGGAAACCAAACCAGCATCAGAATTTATTCATGGGGAAATTATACAAAAACCTATGCCACAGGGTGAACATAGCTTACTTCAGACCACTTTAATTGAAGTAATTAATGGCAAAGCTAGAACTCAAAAAATTGCCATAGCTTTTTCAGAACTACGCTGTACCTTTGGTGGTGACACTATTGTACCGGATGTAGCTGTATTTCGTTGGGAAAGAATACCCAAAACTGCATCAGGAAAAGTTGCTAACCGCTTTCAAATTCATCCTGACTGGGTAATTGAAATTCTTTCCCCAGACCAACAACAAAAAAAGGTATTAACTAAATTATTACATTGTTCGCGTCATGGCACAGAATTAGGCTGGTTAATGAACCCAGAAGAAGAAAGTGTATTAGCTATATTTCCTGGACAAAAAATCGAACTATATCAAAGTGATGATAAATTACCAATACTTGCAGGCATTGATTTAGAATTAACAGTTTCAGAAATTTTTGGTTGGTTGAGTTTTGGTTAAAAAAAAGAAACACAGAAGAAACTCTCCGCGTTACCTCTGTGTTCCTCTGCGTTTAAAAAACCCTAAACCAAAAGCGTTTGCAGCAAAGGTTTATCAGCATCTAACTTACCAGTTCTTAACCATTCATCCATTTCCGTTGGTGCTTTGGCTGCCTTTAGACGTTCCCGTAAATACACACCTTCAAGAATTTCTTTTTGCAACAATTCCTGGGCAATTTCTTCTAATAAATCGCGGTTATTGTGCAGAATACTTAAAGCAATGTGGTGAGCATTATCGACAATTTCCTTCACTTCCCGGTCAATTTCCGCCGTCATTTGCGGACTAATTGAACGTCGAGGATTTCCATAACCTTCGATAAACTGTTGTTGGACTTTTTCAAAAGCAACTGGCCCGAGTTTATCACTCATACCATAAATTGTAATTGCCCGTTCCGCTAAATCAGTGACTTTTTGAATATCATCAGAAGCGCCGGTAGAAACTTTACCAAACACAATTTCTTCCGAAGAACGTCCACCTAATAAAGTAGCAATGCGTCCACGAATTTCATCTTCTACCATTAAGAAACGGTCTTCTTCTGGCATTTGAATGGTATAACCCAAAGCACCGACACCACGAGGAACAACAGAAATTTTTTCCACTTTACCAGCACCAGGCATTAAAGCACCGATGATAGCGTGACCAACTTCGTGATAAGCAACGGTCTTTTTCTCGACTTCATTTAACACACGAGAACGTTTTTCTAAACCTGCAATTAGACGTTCAATGGCCTCATTAAAATCTGCCATTAATACTGCTTGACGATTATTTCTTGCTGCTAATAAAGCTGCTTCATTTACTAAGTTAGCTAAATCTGCACCAGCAAAACCAGGTGTGCGAGTAGCAATAATTCCTAAATCTACATCTTCTGCTAATTTCACATTTCTAGCGTGAACTTTAAGAATTGCTTCTCGACCAATTTTATCAGGTCTATCCACCACAATTTGACGGTCAAAACGACCAGGACGACGTAAAGCAGGATCGAGAACTTCGGGACGGTTGGTAGCAGCGATGATAATGACACCAGTGTTTGCGTCAAAACCATCCATTTCTGTTAGTAACTGGTTGAGGGTTTGTTCCCGTTCATCGTTACCACCGACGAAACCACCAGCACCACCACGAGATTTACCTAAAGCGTCTAATTCATCAATGAAGACAATACAGGGTGCTTGTTGTTTAGCTTGTTCAAATAAATCTCTAACTCGTGCAGCACCCACACCAACAAATAATTCAATAAATTCAGAACCGGAAATACTGAAGAAAGGAACACCAGCTTCACCTGCGATCGCTTTTGCTAATAATGTTTTACCAGTTCCTGGAGGGCCAACTAACAGCACACCTTTGGGAATTTTCGCTCCTAAGTTGGTGTATTTGGTCGCATTTTTGAGAAAATCAACGATTTCTTCTAATTCTGCTTTCGCTTCATCCACACCCGCAACATCTGGGAATTTTACCCCAGTGCTACCTTCAGAATAAATCCGCGCTTTGCTTTTACCTACCGTCAACGCAGCAGGGCCACCACCTTGACGATTCATTAAAAAAGCCCAAATCCCGAAGAAAATTAAGGGGGGTGCAACCCAACTCAATACAGTGCCAATCCAGGCATTTTCCGCTGGTGGAGGTGCGGCAAACTCTACATTATTGTCGCGGAGAATTTTGGGTAAATCCAAGTCAATCGCTACAGGAGTAGTTCTAAATACCTGTTCAACAGTTTTACCTTCAGGAGTTTGGGTTTTGATTGCATATTCAATGCGATCGCTCCCTACAATTGCTTTATCCACTTTACCAGCTTTTACCTGAGCGATAAAATCGCTATAAGGAACTTGCTGTAAACGTTGTCCAAAAAAATTGGGAACTATCAAATTCAGCAATAGTAAAAAAGTCAATAAAATTAGGAAGCTACCACCAAACTGCCGAATCTTCGGAGTTTTCATCTTGTTATTATTATTAGTTTCTACAGGCATGATAATTTACCTCAATAAAATTTGGTAATTGGTGATGCAATTTTGGATTTTGGATTTTGGATTTTATTTCACCAAATACAATCTAAAATCTCAAATTTTCTGCCCTATTCCCTATTCCCTCTTACACTGTCACCTGTCACCTTTTCTCAACTTAACAACAAAGCAAATAGTCCACACAAAGCAATTCCATCAAATACACCAGCACCTCCAATACTCAACACCCCCGCACTCATTCCTTGAATATCTTTAAGATGTAATAAATCAGCACCAATCAAAGTACCGAGAACACCACCAGCAAAAGCGACAGGTGCAGCATGGGGTGAAGCTATTAACATTGCTGATAAAGCCGCAGTCAGTGGTGCAAGCAATGGATTCATCTGAATCCCAATTCCTGGCACTACTCGCGCTGCAAAGTAACTGACAACAGTCACAATGGCAGTAACTAACACAATTGCCAGCCCATTACCGTGAGAAAATTGGTATAATGCCAAAGCTATAGGTATTAATCCACCGCCTAAATTCAAAGCCACTACCGTAGAACTTGTCAATTTCCTTAACGGAATTCCCCAAAATTCCCTTAACCAAAGTGCAGCAAAATCATCTGCTAATTGAACGGGAGTTTCTAGACGGTAGAGAGGAATATTGATTGTACTGGTAATAATTACTAGCACGAACAATAGAAAGGCAATGTTAGGAGAAAACCCCAACTTAGCTACCGCAACTTCTACAACATCTACTGCAACAGCAAACCAAATAAATGGCAGCAACAGTAACAACGCGAGAAATAACAGTAATGAAACTGGTAGATAGATCATGGGGATGAGAAAATAGATTGAAAATCTCCAACTAAATCGAAAATGTGTTTATTTCCACATTTTAAAGACATTGAAATTAATCTTGTGTATGTTTACAGGTGTAAAAGGTGGACAAGTAAAGTTTTGTATCTGTTTTCTATTCTAGAGACAGAATCGTTGAATCTAAATTAGTGTATACCCAACCAAAAAATGTGTCTTGCCGTACTTTTATGAAAAATCAACTAGGTTTTCTGCTCAAACTACTTCTACTCTCAACTTTTATCTCGTTTTTGATTAAGTATGCTGGACCAATGCTGTTAGTTCCAGCTACATCATTAAACGCGTTAATTTTGGTTTTGTTACCTACTGTGATTATGATCCCTGTCTTGCTTGCGCGACTTCCAGCACAGAAGCAAAATTAAAGCCGCAGTCACCAGTCAGCTAAAAGCGAGATTTAGAATGAGGTTAGAGGTTGTCAGTTAACCTAGCTGCATAGCTAAACAATTGAGTCTCACCAAGTTTTGGGAGTTAATCTGTGAAACTGGGTCAATGGATTGGTTTAATCGCCTTAGTTTTATCCTTATATATATTGTGGCAACTGCGCGAAGTGCTACTGCTGATATTTGCTGCTGTTGTCTTAGCAACTACCTTAAATCGGTTAGCACGCAGTTTCCAAAGCTTGGGGATGAAACGTGGAGTTGCTGTTTTCTTGTCAGTGACTATTTTTTTCGCTGGTGTAATTGGCTTTTTCTGGTTGATTGTCCCACCTTTTGCCCAGCAATTTCAAGAATTAACCTATCGAGTCCCCCAAGGATTTGAGCGCATTAATACTTGGATTGATGAACAGAGAACAAATATTCCTGAGCAATTAGAACCCTTAATTCCAGATATTAATAACCTCATTGCCGAAGCACAACCTTTGATTAATCGTGTATTAGGAAACTCTTTTGCTTTTGTTTCTGGCTCTTTAGTAATACTCCTAAATATTTTATTAGTGTTAGTTTTGACGGGGATGTTTTTAGCTAATCCCAATGCTTATCGAAAAGTATTTGTGAGGCTATTTCCATCCTTTTATCGCCGCAGAGTAGAAGGAATTTTAAGCCAGTGTGAAATTTCCTTAGAAAGATGGGTGACAGGGGCTTTTATTGCTGTATTGGTAGTGGGGTTAATGAGTTTGATCGGCTTGTCAATTTTAGGTGTAAAAGCAGCTTTAGCACTGGGAGTTTTAGCAGGATTTATGAATCTAATTCCCAACCTAGGACCGACAATGAGCGTAGTCCCAGCAATGGCAATAGCTTTGTTAGATTCTCCCTGGAAACCGATTTTTGTCTTGATTCTTTATTTTTTCATTCAACAAACTGAAAGTAATTTCATCACGCCTGTTGTCATGGCACATCAGGTATCTTTACTACCAGCAGTTACATTAATTTCTCAATTATTTTTTGTTACCTTTTTTGGCTTTTTAGGATTATTTTTAGCATTACCTTTAACTGTTGTGGCTAAAATTTGGGTACAAGAAGTATTAGTTAAAGATGTATTAGATCAATGGAGGTGTAATCATCATCAAGATACTGAATTTGTCATGATTTCAGAATCTATTGATAATAATGAAACTGAGGAGATGGAAGTTACATCACCGGAAGAATAATAATAACTCACAGGTAAGTGGAGAGTAAAAACCTTAAGAATTCAGGAGTCAGGAGTCAGAAGTCAGATTATTTAATCAAACCGTAGATTATCACTAGCGTGATTTTTGGCGTAACCTTTAAAAAGCTGACTACTGACCGCTGATAGCTGAATGCTTACATACTATTTATGATTTAACAGCCAATATTGTAGAATTTTCAGGTGAAGTTACTTTGAGATAATCAGCTACAAACTCACCATACTTTCTCTGGATTTCGACCGGAAGAAATTTGAATCCACGAATATTTAATCGACATTGGGGAGAACCACAAGAACATTGTGGAACGGCAATACTAATATATTCTGTTGTCTCGTAATCCCATGTAATTTCCGTTCCGGCATCAATATCAACTAATGCTACAAAATTGTAGCCTCCAAATTGATTATTGCAAACTCCCGTATTTGGGCTACAAGAATGATTGATTAATCTTCCTGGTTCATCTAATTCTATATGTAAGTCAAAGTCCATTTGAAAAGAGTGCATAGTTCTTTCTGAGAGAATTTCTACTCTTTGTCCTACTACTACAGTCTCACCTTGACGGAAACATCGGTTAGCAAAAACACTTTTTCCTTTATGTGTCACTTTGACGTATACATCACTGTTCATGATTCTTTCCTAGCAGAGATTACAAATCGCATTCTGATTTAATGAAGTTGGTATTAAGAAGTGACACTAGAACATTAAACTGGCTGTAAGCATTCAGCTATCAGTAATCAGTAATCAGCTAATAACAGCAAGAGTAAAGATTGATAATTATTAATTTCAGACAAGTTACAAAATCAAGTTACACACTCCTGATTTTTTACCTTTCTTTGTATTTCAATCTTGAAAGCTGATAGCTGAAGGCTGAATACTTACAACTGGCTCAGTATCCGCAGTTGATAGAGTGGTAACAATTGGTTCTTCAAATAGTTTTTTGCTATTCTCCTCAGTATCCTGAGATTTGCTTTGACCCAAAACCATTGCCACTAATATAAAAACTGCTCCGATCAAACCGCGTATTCCCAGTTTCTCTCCCAGTAGTAGAAACGAGAAAACCGCCCCAAAAATTGGTTCAAGGGTATACATTAACGCCGTTTCATAAGCGTTAACCCATCGTTGAGCTAATACTTGCAGAACAATAGTACCAGCAGTATCAACCAAACCAAGATATAACAGTACACCAAAGTTGGCACTGATGATCTCATGCTGTCTAAATAAGTCTGGTGCGCCCCAGATTAAAGACACTATGGCTATTACCCAAAGCTGGACTGCTGCTAGTGGTAAAACCGGGTGGCGCTGGCTGATCGACTCAAGCCTGAGAATGTAGATAGAATAAAGGAAGGCGTTACCTAACATCAATAAATCGCCAATTACTATCTCTCCACTTTCCCAACACATCACCCCTATACCAAAGATAGCTAGTGCTGCGGCGAGGAAGGTTTTTAGTAATACTTGCCGACCCAGCAATTGTCCCAGTAAAGGAACTATAATCACATTAAAACTGGCAATAAAAGCTGCACGATCAGCTGAAGTAGTCTCCAAACCAAATGTTTGAAGATTCAAAGTACAAAAAATGATTAGTCCTAATAAAGCGCCATCCCGTAGTAAGGAAAGATTTAGGAAACGCAAATAGGGGGTAAAAGGTAATGCTGCTACTATAAAGCGCGTTGCAAATATAGCCGATGGAGAAAGACTACCGACGACTTCCTTGAGAAGCGGGTAGCTTGTACCCCAGATAGCAGTGACAATCAACAAGACGGCTATACCCCAAGCATGGAGATTGTTTGATGATCTTTGAGAGTCATTATTGAGTTCTATGGTCATTGAGAAGTATAGCCTGTTACCGATTTAATTACGTTTCTGTAGTTAATCATAACAGGACTTACCCACAGAAGTTATCTGTGAAGACTGGGTATTAAGGGTGTAAGGGTTTTCCCTTGGTCTTTGCTTTGGTTATAGCATTACCTACAAAAATTTGTTGCGTATTTAAGCTGCTACGCAGCTTGATTCTATATAATTACAGATAAATCACTAAGTATACTGTTTTTAAACATATTCGTTATGACCAGAAAGGAAGCAGAAAGTAGCAGGTAGACGGGAAGAGGTTGTTAGACAAATGTACTGGTTATGACGTACTTATGTCTTTCTAATTAGGCTATTGCCAACTACGTCAAGAATAAGTCTATGCAGCTTAAAAATTCAACACTTGGGGTCTGTTTATTATCTACAATTTCAGTTTTTCTGAGTCCAGTAAAGGTATCAGCAGCAGTAGTTAGTTGTGATGCCAGATTTGGTCTTCCTCTTTCCAAACCTCCCTGCCGAATTGAAACAAAGTTGGACTATAGAAATCCAAAGTTTAATTCTCAAAAATCTCTAATTGCACAAACCTCTCAACCAACCGTAACTGCATTGTCAGGGGGAGGTAATCATTACCTCGTATTGCTATCAAATGGTGATGTCTGGGCCTGGGGTGGCAATGAAGGAGGCCAACTAGGGAATAGAAATAGAATTAATTCCAATGTTCCTATCAAAACACTCGTATCAGGAGTAACAGCTATTGCCGCTGGACAAGGGTTTTCACTTGCTGTTGTTGGTGATCGAGTGCTAAGTTGGGGTACTAACAAAAATGGTGAACTCGGAGTTGGTTTCACCGGAGGTTTTCAGGACACTCCAGCAGCTGTCATTCGCAGTTGGCATAGTAATAGCATAATAGTTTCCCTGTTTGAAGGAGGACATCATGGTGGGGTAATTGTCCGTCACCCTGATGGCAAGAACTATGTCTATCTATGGGGAAAAAACAACGACAAACAGGTAGGTGAGCCATCTGGACAGAACGTATCTATTCCCAGACTGTTAATTGACAGCTATGGCTATCCCTACACAGGATTCGTTCAAGGGGCGGGTGGCGACCACCACACCCTCCTTTTGCGAGATGATGGAACCGTCTGGGCCCTTGGCTCTAACTATTATGGACAAATTGGACAGCCCCCTCAAGTTACTAACACTGCCTACCCCGTCTTAGTCAATAGCCTTGCCAATATCTCCCAAATAGCAGCAGGTGGAGAAAACTCTCTTGCCATCACTAAAAATGGAAAAGTCTATTCCTGGGGGCGAGGAACCTTTGGTCAGCGAGGAGATGGCACCACAACAGATTTTCAATCTACTCCGGTCTTGGTTCAATTTCAAGGTCTATCTATTTCAGCTATCCAAAGCGTAGATGCTGAAGGTCCCCAAGTAATTGCAATTGATACTACAAGACGGGTGTGGGGTTGGGGTGATAACCGTTATGGACAGTCAAATAACCGTGTCAGTGTCTGTGGCAAAAAACCTAATCAAGTCACTCGACCTGTCCTCTTGTCCACTTTTACATTACAGAGTATTGCAGCTGCTCACTGGTCTAATGCCGTATTTGGAGCTAATAGCCGCACTGTTTATACTTGGGGTAGCAATGAAGATGGGCAATTGGGACAAGGGATAAATTCAGCTTGCAACCCACAACCAAACCCTGTATTGATCCCCTAGCATTAGAAACCGATCAACGGGCTGAAAATGAAAAGTTTATGACATCAATTTTTTCGTGCAAGATGTGATCTGCCTATATTGATAGTTTTCCCAATATCACGGCTAGACTAAGTAAGTCGGTGTGAAAAAACAGAGGTATGTAACAAGATGTAAACTTGCTAAAAGTCCCTTCCCTCTTGCCTTTTGCCTCTTGCCTCTTGCCTTGCCATAATGACAATTTTCAACCCTACTTAGCTGTTAACCCTCTCTGCGTCTTTGCGCCGCTGCGTGAGATATCAAAATGCCAACTATTGCGGAAATTAACGAAAAAATCAACCAGAAACGTGCCGTAGTGTGGACGGTTGAAGAATTAAAAACACGAGTAGCAGAAATCGGTATCACCAAAGCTGCTAAAGAAGTTGATGTCATTACCACCGGCACTTTTGAACCAATGGAGTCAAGCGGTGCAATTATTAATCTCGGACACACAGACCCACCCATCAAAATTCGTCGTTGTTGGATAGACGGAGTGCCAGCATATTCTGGTTTTGGTGCAGTAGATTTATACTTGGGTGCTAGTTGTGCTGTAGAAGCGATGGACGGAGAAGAACTCCGAGAACGTGGTGGTGGCCACGTCATCCAAGATTTAATTGCAGGTAAACCCGTACAAGTACGCGCATTAGGACAAGTTACCGACTGTTACCCAAGGGCAACTTTTGAAACCACCGTCACCCGTGAAACTATCAATCAGTTTTATTTATTTAATCCGCGCAACCTTTATCAAAATTTTATTATTGGCGTAAATGGAGGCGATCGCCTACTTCATACATATCTCGGACCCCTGCAACCACGGTTAGGTAATGCTGTTTACTCCAACCCCGGTGCAGTTTCCCCACTACTCAATGATCCCGAATTACAATTAGTGGGGATTGGAACGCGAATATTTTTAGGTGGTGGAATTGGTTATGTAGCCTGGGAAGGTACACAGCACTTCCCCTTACAAAAGCGATTAGCTAATCGTACACCCATAGGACCCTCAGCCACTTTAGCCTTAATTGGTGATGCCAAACAAATGGATGAGCGGTGGGTGCGGGGTTGTTACTTCAAAAGTTACGGACCTTCTTTAATGTTGGGAGTAGGTGTCCCACTTCCGGTTTTAAATGAAACAGTAATTGAACGTTGTGCTGTCCAAGATAAAGACTTAGTAGCGCCAATAGTAGACTTTTCCATTCCCCGTCGTGTCCGTCCCACCTTTGGTTTAGTCAGTTACGCTCAATTGAAATCGGGAAAAATCACCATCGAGGGTAAAGCGGTGCGAGTTGCTCCTTTAGCCAGTATGTTTCTTTCACGGCAAGTTGCCCTAGAGTTGAAACAATGGATAGAAGCAGGCACATTTACCCTCACAGAACCCGTTGCTTCCATTCCTATGGAACGTGCTTTTCTACCCCAAGACCGTTGGACGGACTTTTAAATAATTACTAATTCGTAATTCGTAATTCATAATTAAAAATTCAATTACGAATTACGAATTATAAATTACGAATTATCCTGGGGTTTTGGCTTCTTGACTGGCTTAGGAGCAGGGGTTTTTGGCACTGGTTTAGAAACCGCTGCGGGATCACCACCTATTTTCTTAACAGGACGCGGAGTTTCTCCATTGCGTCTGGGCGTAAATGGTCTTCTACCGGGGCCACCACCAGGACGGGGACCGCTTCTAGCAAATGGCGGTTTACGTTTTTTAGGCAAATCAGCGATCGCTTCGGCAGTTTCTACCACCAAAATGTCAGCTTCTCGCTTGACTTTGAAATCCCAAAACTTACCCACAGCTTTAGTAGCCAAAACACCCCGCATTTTCAACTTAAAATACTTCGGTTTTTCAGTTGGTTTTCGTGGTGCTTGTTTGATTTTAACGACTAAACTCTTGGCATCAAAAGATTGGTAAACTACCTCACCACGCACAGAAAATTCCCCATCCGGTATTTCTGACGAAACTTTGAGAGGTTGGGAAATTTCTTCTTTAGCAGCTGTTTGGCGAGCCGATTTCTTGGTTGCACCATTTTCTGGTCTCTCTAAAGCTTGTGCAATTGAAGCTTGTCCATCATCATCTGAGGAATTTTTAGCCAGATTTTCTGGCTCCCAAACTCCCACAATTTGGATGTGGAGAGAGTCATTTTCTTGTCTGGTTCGCGGATAAACCACCCACAGATGTTGTTTTTCTAAGTCCAGATGATTCTTGACTAAACTCATAATCCGACCTAAAAGGACGGCATTGAGTTCTACACCATCAGTTGTTACCAAAGTTCCTTGAGTAAACTGTTCACTGCTGGCAATGTAGCATCCCCTGACTAACCCAATTGCTCGGTACTGTAATGGTTCGCTGGGAGGTGGAATCGGTTGTTGGCGATTCGGTAAATTCCCATTGCCATCAGTTGCACTAGGGTTAACGGGTGAATTATCTGGTTTCGGGGACTTAGTTACTAAGTCAATTTTAGCTGGAGCTTCCTTAGAAGCTGTAGAACTGGAAGATTCAGGAGACGGCATCAGGTCGGAATTCATAAAAACTCCTTGCGGCGGAGACACATCCCATTGTGGGATTTAATCAAGGCATCTGGAAAGAGCGTTGGTGCGGCTGATGATAAAAGTATATTTCCTTTTCATCTAGCCATCCTATAGCGCCCTTTGCGAACAGAAAGGCGCGAAATTTTGCATTTAGAGACTAAATGTGTAATTTAGCGCCTTGACACTAGTTTTGGAAGCATAGCATAGCTAAAATTCTGAATGCTCCTCCCAAAGTCATCACTTACTTTAGCAGTGTAGATAGTTATTTGTTATAAAATTCACAGTGAAATAACCGTATTCCGCAAAGTTTTGGAAAATCTTAACTTTGCAATCTGTGTAAATATTAATCTCAATTCATCTTGTTCAAATTTATCATAAGGAAAAAATTGTGTCTCAACCCCGTAATCGGTGGATCATTCAAGTCGTTCTAGTTTTAGCTGTTGCGGCTTTTATTGGAGTTTCTGTGATTCCCATCTTTGGTGCTTTGAATAATCCCCAATCAGTATCCGAAAATACTACCAGCAATCCTAGCAGTTCTCCTACATCTAACCAAAAATCACAAATAGCAGATGAAGTTCGGGGTTATGAACTAGTTTTGCAACGAGAACCAGAAAATCAAACTGCTCTCAAAGGGCTTGTACAAGCACGGCTACAATTACTCAGTCAAAAAGGCAGAGGTGAAGTAAAACCTGCTGATATTCAAGGGGTAATTGAACCTTTAGAAAAGTTGGCTAAATTAAATCCACAACAATCTGAGTACGCTGTGCTACTAGCACAAGCAAAGCAGCAGATTGGTGATAATGAAGGAGCCGCCCAAACTTATCGCTCCATTTTAGCAACAAAACCAGGAGATCTGAAAGCTTTACAGGGGATGGTAAATTTACAACTAAGTCAGGAACGCCCAGAAGCTGCTATTGGCTTGCTGCAAGATACTTTATCTGCTGCTGCTCAAGCTAATACTATTCAGCCTGGAAGTGTTGATGTAGTTGCTGTACAGGTGCTATTGGGCAGCGTCTATGCTTATCAGAAAAAAGATGTGGAAGCTATCTCAATATACGAGCAAGCAATTAAGAAAGATACCCAGGATTTTCGTCCTGTGTTAGCAAAGGCTATGCTTTTAAAAGAACAGGGCAAAGTTGACGAAGCAAAACCTTTGTTTGAAAGCGCCATAGCTTTAGCACCTGCTCAGTATAAAGATGAAATTAACAAGGCAGCAGGAATACCAACTCCCACCCCGTCTGCTTCACCCAGCACATCACCATCACCGGAAAGTACACCTAGTCCATGAAGATGGGGAGATAGGGAGATGGGGAGAATAAATAATTAACTCTCACCTGTCACCTATCACCTGTCACCTGTCACCTGTCACCTGTCACCTCAACTTCCTTCTATGGCGGCGACGATACCGAAGATAATAAACAGAAAGCCGCCTACGAAGGTGATTTGTCGTTCGGAAATTTTACCTGCGATTAATCTACCACCAATAACTGCGATCGCTGCACATATTGAATGTCCTAAAATTGCACCCGCTGTTACACCAATGGCGTTGTTACTCGCGGCTAAAGCAATGGTAGCAAATTGTGTGCGATCGCCCCATTCTGCTATAAATGTTAATACAAATGATTTCAGTAATATTGACCACAAGCTTTTTTGCTGATTGTCTAAATCTGCTTTTTCTATGGCTTCTTTTGCTTCTTCTATGACTTCTTCGTCAGGTTTAGCGGGCATTTTCCAAGCATCGTAGAGCAGTTTTAAGCCAAAGGCTATAAACAAAACTATTTCGGCGTAATAAACATAAATTTTTGAGCCTTGTGTTAAAGCAGACAGCAATTGTCCAAATATCACTGATAAAATCGTCATTGCTGCTAAGGCTGCTGTTACACCAGCAAACACTACTCGTCGTGGGTGCTGCATTGACAAAATTACAGCGATAAAAAAGGTTTTATCACCTAGTTCGGAAATTGTAATTAATAGTAAACCTGCTGTAAATGCTGTTAACACTCTTTGTTGCTCCTTAAGGGTTTTTTACCGTGTGGAGCTTCTAATGAGTGTTTAATGACCTCACTGAAGCTCACACACTCTTTTTGTGTGAACTCAGTGAAGGTCTCGCTTTCAAATACTTTGTTATTCGCCATCTGAACCAGGCTCATCGCCAGTATGTTGATTCAAATGCGCTGGCTTTTTATGTCGCGCCAGCAGCTACTCCCCTTCGATTCGATATAAATCATACATTTATGTCGGTTGGGAGTCAAGAGTTTGGGAATAAAAGAGGAATGAACCACGAAGGACGCAAAGGACACGAAGGGAAGAGAGTTTAAGAGAGATTTTGCATAAGTCCTAAATTCACTCTTGACATCTTGCTCTCGTTTTGAGAGAATATAAATATCACAAATAAGGATTGTCAAACCTATGTACACCAATCACTATCATTTCAAACCTAGAATATATGAATTTAATTTCAATTCGCACCCTCCGCAATGATGCTGCAAAATATCCTGATATCAAAAAACAAATTGATAGCTGGTATGAAATTGTTAAAAAAGCAGAATGGCAAAATTTAGAGGATGTGCGTAAAATTTACCGTGATGCTGAAGCTGTTGGTAATTTTACTGTTTTCAATATCAAAGGTAATGATTACCGTTTAATTGTCGGGATTAATTATGCAACACAGAAGGTTTTCTACAAATACTTGCTAACTCACGCCGAATACAGTAAAAATAAATGGAAAAATGACCCTCACTTTTGACAATAAAACCTATAGTCAATTACTAGCAGAAGTCGCTCCTCAAGTAATTGAAACAGAGGAAGAGTATGAACGTCTTTTAAAAGTTGCTGAATTTCTAACTTTTAAAAAAAATCTTACTCCAGAGGAGCGAAAATTAGATAAATTGCTTGTGAAATTAATTGAAGATTATGAGGAAGAAAATTATCCAATGGATGAATCTACACCTCATGAAATTTTACAACACATCATGGAATCTAGCGGTCTTCGTCAAGCTGACTTAGTACGTATTCTTGGTTCTAGTAGTGGTGTGGTTTCTGAAATGGTTAATGGTAAACGTTCCATTAGTAAAGCACAAGCAAAAGCCTTGGGAGAATATTTTAAAGTTTCTCCAAGTTTGTTTATTTGAACTTTGATTTTTAAGGATGTTATTTGTCAGAATCAGGATATCCTGATTCTGACAATCACAACATCATGAAAATTAGAGAATTTGATAAATCCTGAACTTGCGAATAATCACATCCTGAAAATCCTTAAATCCTGGACATCCTGATTCTGACAATAACAACATCCTGAAAATGTTTGAATTTGATAAATCCTGAACTTGCAAATCATCACATCCTGTACATCCTTAAATCCTGGATATCCTGATTCTGACAAATTCATTAATTCTATTAAAAACCTGTGCTAATAAATCAGGATTATCAACATTAAAATATTCAAGATTAGGCGCTTGTCTAAACCAAGTCCGTTGACGTTTTGCAAACTGTCTAGTATGCAAAGCAATTAAATCAGTAGCTTCATCTAAAGAAATTTCACCAGCTAAATATTGTTTTATCTCTTGATATCCCAAAGTATTCAATAAAGGTAAATCAGCACCATATTTTTGACATAAATATTCAACTTCCGCGACTAACCCATCTGCAATCATTTGTTCAGTACGTCTGCGAATTCTCACATCTAAAATTTCCGGTTCACAATCTAAACAAATTTGCAAAATCGGATATTTCGGTGGATTTTCCCCTTGCTGTTCAGAAATTGGACATCCTGTAACATAATATACTTCTAAAGCTCTTAAAGTCCGCACCAAATCATTAGCGTGAATTTTCTGTGCAGCAATGGGATCAACTTGTTGCAACATCGGGTAAAGTTGATTTTGACCAAGAGATTCTAATTGCGATCGCAATTCAGGTTGTGGTGATACCCTGGGAATCTTCATCCCCTGCACAATAGAACGGATATATAACCCAGTACCACCAACCAACAACAATGGAGAAACACCAAGACTAGCTATTAAAGCTTGTGCTTGCTCTTGGTAATCTGCTACTGTCATAGTTTCAGTTGGATCACAGATATCTACCAAATAATGTGGTACTAATTTCTGTTCTTCTACATTCGGTTTAGCTGTGCCAATATCAAACTCACGGTATACTTGACGAGAATCGGCGCTGAGAATTACTGAACCCAACTTTCTAGCTAAACTCAAAGCTAAACCAGATTTACCCGTTGCTGTAGCCCCACAAATTACAATTAATTTAGTCATTAGTCGCTTCATTGCAATTAAAAATGAAAAATTAAAAATTAAAAAGGTAATTTTTAATGAATAAAGGGTTGCATCCCCTGTCTAAACTTATCATTAAATTGCGCTACAGACGGCAACAAGGCTTTTGTGTTATAATTTTGGGGTGATTTGACTTTTTTAATTTTTTTGCAAGTTTTTTGCAAGTTCAACCCCAGATATCAGGAGAATTTTCATGACGAGCAGTTACAGTGCCGATCAGATTCAGGTTCTGGAAGGTCTGGAAGCCGTCCGCAAACGACCAGGGATGTATATCGGTTCTACTGGCCCGCGAGGACTCCACCATTTAGTTTACGAGGTAGTGGATAACTCGGTTGACGAGGCTTTAGCTGGTTACTGTACTCATGTTGAGGTGGATCTTAACGCTAATGGTTCTTGTACAGTAACAGATGATGGGCGAGGTATTCCCACTGATATTCACCCAAAAACCGGAAAATCAGCTTTAGAAACTGTACTGACTGTACTTCACGCCGGAGGTAAGTTTGGCGGTGGTGGCTACAAAGTATCTGGAGGTTTACACGGGGTAGGTATTTCTGTAGTTAACGCCTTGTCTGAATTTGTGGAAGTCACTGTTTGGCGAGATAAAAAAGCACATATCCAAAGATATGAAAGAGGTGTACCAGTCACGGAACTGCAAGCCCAACCTGATAAAGAAGGCAGAAAAGGAACATCTGTCACCTTTAAGCCGGATGAGCAAATTTTTACTACTGGTACTGAGTTTGATTATATCACTTTAGCTGGTAGGTTGCGTGAATTAGCGTATCTGAATGCAGGTGTAAAAATTACCTTCACTGATCATCGCTTGGAAGTCCTCAAAAGCGATACACCCAAGGTAGAAACTTACGAATACAAGGGTGGGATTAAAGAGTATATCGCCTACATGAATCGTGAGAAGCAGCCTTTACACGAAGAAATTATTTATGTACAGGGAGAACGTAATAATGTGCAAGTGGAAGTTTCACTACAATGGTGTACTGACGCTTACACTGATAATGTCCTAGGTTTTGCTAATAATATTCGTACTATTGATGGTGGTACTCACTTAGAAGGTTTAAAAGCAGTTTTAACTCGGACATTAAATGCGATCGCTCGCAAGCGGAATAAAATTAAAGAAAATGAATCTAACCTCAGTGGTGAACACGTCCGCGAAGGTTTAACAGCAGTTATTTCCGTTAAAGTCCCTGACCCCGAATTTGAAGGACAAACCAAAACCAAACTTGGTAATACAGAAGTTCGCGGTATCGTTGATTCTTTTGTGGGTGAAGTCCTCACCGAATATCTAGAATTTCACCCTGGTATCGCTGATTCTATTCTAGATAAAGCCATTCAAGCCTACAAAGCCGCAGAAGCAGCCCGTCATGCACGGGAGTTAGTCAGACGCAAATCAGTCCTAGAATCCTCTCCTTTACCCGGTAAATTAGCAGATTGTAGTTCCCGTGATCCCTCAGAATCAGAGATTTTCATCGTGGAAGGTGATTCAGCGGGTGGCTGTTTTCATGGTGATACACTGGTAGCACTAGCTGATGGGCGATCGCTCAGTTTTAAAGAAATCGTCGCCGAACAAGCCATAGGAAAAGAACATTTCTGTTACACCATTCGTAATGATGGCACTATTGGCATAGAACGTATTATCAACCCCCGCATGACTAAAGCCAATGCTGAAGTCATCAAGGTGACTTTAGACAATGGGGAAACAATTATTTGCACACCCGACCATCGCTTCATGTTACGTGATGGCAGCTACAAACAGGCTGGGTTGTTAACACCTAATGATTCCCTCATGCCTCTGTATCGGCAAATATCAGATATAAGCAATCCAGGGATTACCATTGATGGTTATGAAATGGTTTGGAATCCGCGTTCTGATTCTTGGCTGTTCACTCATACATTAGCTGATTGGTATAACCGTTCTTTAGGTGTTTACAAACTAACAGACGGAGAACATTGCCATCATATTGATTTCAACAAGCGCAATAATAACCCCACGAATTTACAGCGTTTATCGGTTGAGGAACACTTAGCTTTACATCGCGCTCACGTTGAAAAAACATTACATCGTCAGGATGCAATTGAAAAGAGCCGCAAAACTCGTCAAAGTCACGAATTCCGTGCCAAGATGAGCCAAAGAATGCAGCATCCGGAAACGCGCCAGATTTTGTCTCAACAAGCTAAGGAACAGTGGGCTTCTGAAACTTATAAAAGCTATATGCTTGGCAGGTGGCGCGAGTTTTATGACAATAACGAAACTTATCGTCAGCAAAACCATGAACGCCTTCATCAAGCACAGCAAGACCATTGGAATGATGAGGCCAACCGTTTAGCCCAAGCCCAAAGAGTCAGCAACTATTTTGCGAATAATCCCAAAGCCCGTGAAACTCAATCACTTTTGGCCAAGGAACAATGGCAAGATGAAGCTTTGTTAGCATGGCGACGAGAAAAAACACAACAGCAATGGACACCTGAATTTCGCGCCCAACGCCAGGCAGCTTTGCAACAAACCTACTATCGCAAAACTATTGCTGTCCTCAAGCAAATTGAAATTGAGCAAGGGCAGCTTGATTTAGATGCTTATAACGCCTACCGTCAACAGACAAAAGACAAATCTTTATTGCGGTTTGATAGTTTCTGTCAACGTTACTTTGATGGTAATCAAGCGTTAGCTTATGAAGCTGTTGCTAATTACAACCACCGCATTGTTAGCATTGAACGTTTAACGGAACAGGTAGACGTTTACGATATCGAAGTTCCTGAAACCCACAACTTCGCTTTAGCCTGTGGCGTATTCGTCCACAATAGCGCGAAGCAAGGACGCGATCGCCGGACGCAAGCAATCCTGCCTTTGCGCGGTAAAATATTAAACATTGAAAAAACCGACGACTCTAAAATCTATAAGAACAATGAAGTTCAATCCTTAATTACAGCGCTGGGTTTAGGCGTAAAAGGTGAAGAATTTGATGCCTCACAATTACGGTATCATCGTGTAGTAATTATGACTGACGCGGACGTAGATGGGGCGCACATCCGGACATTGTTGTTAACTTTCTTCTATCGTTATCAGCGATCGCTCATTGAACAAGGTTTTATCTATATCGCTTGTCCACCACTTTATAAAGTAGAAAGAGGAAAAAATTACCAGTATTGTTATAGCGATCGGGAATTGCAACAGCACCTGGCTACTCTACCAGCAAACGCCAACTACACCATCCAGCGTTTTAAAGGTTTAGGGGAAATGATGCCAGAACAACTGTGGACAACCACAATGAACCCAGAAACCAGGACTCTAAAACAAGTGGAAATTGAAGACGCAGCAGAAGCAGACCGGATATTTACCATTTTGATGGGCGATCGCGTTGCACCCCGACGCGAATTCATTGAAACCTATGGTTCTAAACTGAACCTGACCGAATTGGATATCTAATTGGGGTGATGGGGTAATGGGGTAATGGGATGAATCAATAAATTATCTTTTTCCTGTTCCCTGTTCCCTGTTTGCCTGTTCCCTATCTCCCATGAAAAATTATTTCTCGACTAATTAAAATATCGTTGTATACAATAAAAACAGTTTGTCAAGTTGCATAGGGTAGAAATCTCGGCATTACGCTAATGTGTGAATAAGGCCGAAATCAGGGAAAGTTAAAATCATCTGTGAATCGGCTCATTCTGCCACAACCTTAACTCCTTAGTTCAGGTTATTGGCCTAGCATATACAAGGCTCACTGCCAGGAAAAAAGCACCACCACGGCTGCACTATGGCCCTATCTACCCGGCGGTTAGCCCGTCTTTGCTCTCAAATCAGCAATTTATAAACGAATTGTAAAAACGGGTGCATTTGTACTGCTAACTTGAGTTAACATCTAATCTTCTGTTGCTGTGAAAACTATTGTTGTACTTAAAACCTAGAATTTCCCAGGAGCAAGTGTGCCTACCTTTTAATTTAATGAGAATGCCACTGCAAAACCAAAAAGTTTTCGACAAGATTTAATGGTGTGACTACCGTTTTTAATGTCTTTTTGATAAAAGTGGCTTCACCTTGCTGAATGAGTTCGTAATTAAGACACAAAAAGAGTGCAATTTCTGTGAAACAGGCTACAATCGGAACAGTCTTGACAAGTAAATCTGCCAGCAGTCACATCCATAATGTCTGAGATGGTAGTTTTCTTGATGAAGGTGCTTCTGGTTTGAAACCAGTTAATCAGCAGTTGTGTACAACGGCGACAGCGATGAATTTTACTTTCTTTGAGCAAATTACATCCAAGTGATAGTTGCCACTAAAGTAAAAACTTTGGCCTTCTAGAAAGGCAATACTACCGGAAACAAAATAGGTAAATTAGCCAAAAGCCTATTTTCGGTCAAAAATAAGCTCGATACAAAGAGCAGTAACCACATCTTGAGTAATTGATTCTGCAAGGAGCATGAGGAACGCGGCATGAACCAGGCTAACAACGTACTCGATAGCATTTATCAGCCTGACCTAGAAATGATAAATCCGCCTGAGATCGAAGAAGAACTCTTATTGATTGAGGATGAAGAGGACTTATTGCTGACCGATGACGGCGAAATTGATGATTTTTTAGAGCCTCAGTCTGATGAGGACGACGCAAAGTCTGGAAAAGCCGCTAAATCGCGTCGTCGGACACAAAGCAAGAAAAAGCACTACACTGAAGACTCGATTCGTCTTTATCTGCAAGAAATTGGTCGTATTCGTCTATTGCGGGCAGACGAAGAAATTGAACTGGCACGGAAAATCGCGGATCTACTGGAATTGGAAAGGGTGCGCGATAGACTGTACGAACAGCTAGAGCGAGAACCCCAATTCAAGGAATGGGCAGAAGCGGTACAACTGCCATTACCAACTTTCCGTTATCGCCTCCACGTTGGCCGCAGGGCGAAAGATAAAATGGTGCAATCGAACCTGCGTCTAGTGGTTTCAATCGCCAAAAAATACATGAATCGTGGCTTATCTTTCCAAGACTTGATTCAAGAAGGAAGTCTAGGTTTGATTCGGGCAGCTGAAAAGTTCGACCACGAAAAAGGTTATAAGTTTTCTACCTACGCTACATGGTGGATTCGTCAGGCAATTACTAGAGCGATCGCTGATCAATCTCGCACTATTCGTCTACCGGTTCATCTCTATGAAACCATATCACGAATCAAGAAAACTACCAAACTTTTATCTCAAGAAATGGGTCGCAAACCCACTGAAGAAGAAATTGCTACTCGCATGGAAATGACCATCGAGAAACTGCGGTTTATTGCCAAATCTGCCCAGTTGCCAATTTCACTGGAAACACCAATTGGTAAAGAAGAAGATTCTCGTTTGGGTGATTTTATTGAATCTGATGGAGAAACACCAGAAGATCAAGTTTCCAAGAATCTACTCCGTGAAGACCTAGAAAAAGTCCTCGACAGTCTAAGTCCTCGTGAACGAGATGTTCTTAGACTCCGCTACGGTTTAGATGACGGACGGATGAAAACCCTGGAAGAAATTGGTCAGATTTTCAACGTTACCCGTGAACGAATTCGTCAAATTGAGGCCAAAGCACTCCGTAAATTACGCCATCCCAATCGTAACAGCGTCCTCAAGGAATATATTCGTTAATTAGTCAGTAGTCAGTAGTCGGTGGTCAGTTGTGTTAACGAAGGCAGGAGGCAGAAGGCAGAAGGCAGAAGGCCGTTTTTGTAACGGGGATTTATACCCCGCGCCAAAAACTTTTCGCCTTAAAAGGCCAGGTTTTAGACCCGATTGTTTCGATAAAAACTATAACTGATATAGCCGGAGACAAGGCGGTTAGGACATTAACCACAACTAAAACTTAGACACTCAAAGGCTTTTACAACTGTCACCTGTCACCTGTCACCTGTCACCTGTTATAACTGGTAACTGAATAAAAAACCTGGTAGTTATTAAAACCACCAGGTTTTTTAGTTTAGAAAAAATTTTGCGTCTCAAAAAGTTTATATGGCATTAGGAAGTTTTTGATGGCTTAAAGCCAGAAAACCACTAGGTTTGTACTTAAAACTCGGTACTCGGTACTCGGTACTCGGTACTTTGCTATAGAATACCCCAGAAGTGTAGGAAGCCTTGGCCGGAAAACAACTCGATTAAAGTTGCTGCTAAAAAGCCAATCATTGCCAAGCGACCATTCCAAATTTCTGCTTGTGGGGTGAAGCCCCAACGCCAAGCGTTACGATCTTCTACTACGGAAGTAATAGTTTTTGTTGCATTAGTCATGGTTCGCACTCCAAAAAATGTTTACTAAGCTTTATTGCTTTATGTAAACCAATATAACAATTTTTTCATAAATGCAACATTAGTTGATGTTTTTGTAGCGATTTATGAAGAAATGTCAACAATAGGCAGAAGAGCAGGGAGGATCACACCCCATACTGCTCAGTTAAGCGGTGTACCCCATCAATAAATAAATTGAACAAGAAGTTCAGGAGAAACTCATGAACTTTTGACTTGACTTTTTCTTTACCGCTAAACCCTTGTTCCGGTAACAAAAAACCTAATTTTTATGTTCGTACTTCAACAACGTTAATAATTTTCTCATCCCGGTTGACTTGCAACAGACTTTCACCCTTAGCATCTCTGTCTAGGGTTGGGACTGTATCCACAGATATTTTGACCACTCGCTCTTTATTAGTCACTAGCGCCACTTCTGAACCAGGAGTAGCACGTACCATAGCCGCTAGGTTATCAGTTTTGTTATGGAACTTCAGCATTTGGATACCCAAATCACCGCGATTAGCTGCTCTTAAACCACTTGCAGGTATGCACTTGGCATATCCTTCCTGAGTAACCAGCAATAACTGGTCGTCCTTGCTGACAGTAATACAACCCACCATTTGTTGATTCTTCAACAGTCGAAATGCTTGTAACCCCATTGCTGCACGACCCATGATCGGTAGTTGTTCCTCATTGACTGCAAATCGCAGCAAACGACCACTAGAACTAGCTAAAATCAGATGTTGACCTGTGGTTGTGAACTGATTAAAAGACAATTCATCGTCATCTTTGAGTTTTAAAATTGTCACCCCACGTCGGCTGAGGTTGGTGAATTCTTCCAAAGATATACGCTTAATTCGTCCTTGTTTAGTGAGGAGAACCATCTGAGATGTTTCTGGATATTCTGGCAGGACAAAGCGACTGACAATGCCTTCTACGTTGCCTTGTGCCGTACTAGTGAGCATGGTGATTAATGGTGTTCCGCGTGGAGAACGACCAGTTACTGCAGGAATTTCTCCCACCTTCACAGGGTAAACTTTGCCTCCAGTATTCAAAATCAGCAAATCTTTTTCGGTGTCTGTTGACTCGGTTTGAATAATAAAGTCGTTTTCATGCAAACCGTTTTCCGCTTTCGGCTTTTTCCCTGTAGGGGAGAGACGACGCACATAACCGCGCTGGGTAAATTCGAGAACTGCTTCTTCTGGTGGCTGTTCCGATTTTAGATTTTCCTGTCTTTCTGTTTTTCCCTGTTCTTGTTTAACTGGGATATCGCTGACCTGTAAAATTTTGGTACGTCGAGAGTCGCCGTATTTACGTTTGAGACTTCGCAAATCTTTTTTTAAAGCCTTCAGTAATTCCCTTCTGTCTTCTAGTAATCTCCGCAATGAGATAATTTGCTGATTGAGATCGTCAAATTCCTGCTGCAAATTGCGCTGCTCTAAACTGGTGAGACGGCGTAATGGCATTGCTAGAATTGCATCCGCTTGTACTTCACTCAAATTCAGTTGGCTACAAAGGGTCATTTTGGCTGTACTACCATCGGCTGCTTGCCTTAAAATGGTAATTACATCATCTAGGTTAGATAAAGCTGTCAACAAGCCAGCGACAATATTGATCCGGTTTTCAGCCTTGCCTAATTCATAACTGTAGCGACGGTTGAGAGTGTGTTCTCGGAAATTGAGAAATTCCTGCAACGTTTGCCGTAGACTTAACTGGCGTGGTTGTCCATCCACCAACGCTAAAAGAATGGCTCCAAAGGTAGTTTGTAAGGCGGTTTGATGATACAAATGCTGGAGAACTTCTTGGGGGTTGGTATCGCGTTTGAGTTCAATGACTACTCGCATTCCTTCCCGATCGCTCTCATCCCGCAAATCAGAAATGCCTTGTAAGCGTCCTTGATTCACCAAATCTGCTACTTTTTCAATCCAGCCAGCCTTATTCACTTGATAAGGCAATTCTGTGATTACAATTGCTGTCCGTCGTTTGCTACCCCTACTGGCTGGTATTTCTTCTAAGGTTGCTACACCCCGCAGTATAATTCCGCCTTTGCCTGTGGTGTATGCTTCCCGAATTCCTGAATTACCAACTATTTCGCCACCTGTGGGAAAGTCAGGCCCCGGAATGATCTCAAATAACTTTTCATCAGTCAAATCTGGGTTGTCAATTAAAGCTATTAAGCCATCGACAATTTCCCCTAGGTTGTGCGGTGGAATATTTGTCGCCATCCCCACAGCAATACCGGCACAACCATTCAGCAAGAGGAATGGTAACTGAGCAGGTAATACGGTTGGTTCTTGTTGGGAGTTATCGAAGTTACCGATAAATTCCACCGTTTCTTCCCCAATTTCTGCCAGCATTCCCTCATGACTTACTGATGCGAGGCGAGTTTCTGTATAACGCATCGCTGCTGGTGGGTCATTATCCACGCTACCAAAGTTACCATGTCCTGCTAGTAAGGGGTAGCGGCTGGAAAAATCCTGTACCAACCGGACTAAAGCATCATAAACCGCTTGATCACCATGGGGATGGTACTTACCTAATACGTCACCAACTACACGAGCGCATTTCCGATAAGGTCTGTCTGGTGTTAAACCAAGTTCGTGCATAGCATATAAAATCCGCCGATGCACGGGCTTTAAACCATCACGCACGTCTGGTAATGCCCGCCCAACTATCACGCTCATGGCATATTCAAGATAAGACCTTTGCATCTCGGTGTGCAGGGCTGTTGTGATGACTTGTCCTGTTGAGAGCAGGTTTAACTGTTGTGCCATGAGTTTTTTCCCTGAAATTTAACTATACAAAAGTTGCTGGAACTTACTACTGTAGCAACCACAGCATCACGGATGAAATAGGATTACTCACAAAAATTCGTAATTCGTAATTACTAATTTACTCTAATGCCCAATGCCCAATACCCCATCGTCGGTATTGCAAAACTTCACTTGTATTAAGGTTCTAATGTCTTTTAAGTCGAGGATGAAAGCCGATACAAAAAAGCTAACTAATGCTAACAAGAGCCAGCTTTTTCTTCCTGTTTCACCAGTTCGACTGCGCTCACTGACCGCCTAGAAGTGTCGGCACTATCTAGTCCACAGGCTAACACGGTCAATCTGACCGCTTCTTGTCTTAAATTCATCGCAGCGTTTAAATCTGGAGTCACACTCAAAGCCACAACTAATGGCTTACGCCACGCTGCGCGAACACATTTAAACACTCTTTGAGACAATGACAGTGATGTTTTCTTCTCACCACAACTAGAGCAAGTCTTACTACTGGGATAAAATCTATCCACAATTACTAACTTACTGCCATATAGTTGTGTTTTATATTCTAGCTGCCTCCTAAATTCATAAAAGCCCATATCTGATATAGCTTTTGATAACTTCCCATTTGCTAACATCCCTGATACATTCAAATCTTCTATACCTATAACCGCGTGGTTTTTGCTAATATAGGTGGTGATTTTGTGTAATGTATCTTTTCTGATGTTGGCTATTTTTTGGTGTAATCTCGCTATTTTGATTTGCGCTTTTCTATAGTTATTTGAACCAATGAGTTTATGGCGGTTCAAATATTGCATTCTTGCTAATTTAGATTCATATTTTTTATAGCTTTTTACGCCATTGAATATTTCTCCTGTTGATAACGTTGCTAGATGATTTATTCCTAAGTCAACTCCTACAAACTCTTGATTTTTCTGTGTTTCATTGGCTTTCACCTCCATTTTCCAAGATATAAACCACTGATCAGCTTGTTTACTGATGGTGACAGATTTCGGTTTATATCCTATAGGGAGAATTTCATAAGTTTTCAGCCAACCAATGACAGGAATTTTGATTTTTCTATAGTCAATATGAATTGCACCATCTAAGGTAAAAGAATCATGTTGGCCTTTTTTCTTAAACTTAGGAAATCCTTTACTTTTTTTGAAGAAGGATTTAAAGGCATCTGACAAATATCTTAATGCGTATTGAGGAGCGCATTTCGATACGTCATAATACCAAAGATGGGTAGATTTAATGGCTGCTACTAACCATTTATGTAAATCTATGGCTGTGGGAAATTTGATTTTATCTTCAGGATTAAGTTTGTTATGTAATAATACCTGTTGACAAAGTGCTAACCCTTGATTCCAAGCGTGTCTAGCTACTCCTGCGTGTTGCGCTAGTAGTAGTCGTTGTTGCTTGTTGACTTTGAGTTGGGTTTTCAATCCTAGTAGCATACAGCGATTTTACTGTAATTCTCTCATCAAGAGCAGATGAGTGGAAATTTTGGGCAAATGTCAGTATTTGTTAGTGTTAGTTAAGAAAACAGTAACTAGCTACTAACCCTATGGGGGATTTATCCTCCACTGACATTTTGTGTTATCCTGTTTTGAACAGAAATGGTAATCAACCTGTATAAAAACCTAACTGCCTAACAGCAATCTGTACCTTGACAATTCAACGGCAGTTGCTCTAATTGGGGAGACCCCAGGACAGCACTGCCTTATCTATGCGGTTCTACTACATTGTTTTAGTTTCCTCCTGGCAGTAGGTAAAAAATGAGAAGGAGCTAAACTAATCAGAATTTTGCAACTTTCTGGTTTCAAGTGAAACAGCACTTGCAGCAATGCAACTACGGTCGGGCATCTGGAAAGTTAACGCTTGGGGAGAGTTCCACCTCTAGACTAGGTAACGCCAGGAATCTAGTTTAAGTAGTCTCATTGAACCAAGAATCCCCGTCCATTTATGCTGGGGAGTGTCAACCTCATAAGTTAAGTTCTCATGAAAACCGTTTTAATTGTCGAAGATGATCTGATTAATGCTCGTGTTTTTTCCAAGATTTTGACCAAGCGGGGTGGCTTGGGGGTAAAACACACAGAGGACGTAGAAGAAGTGATGAAAATTGCCCAAGCAGGAGAGGCTGACTTGATTTTAATGGATGTTTCTCTCTCTCGCAGTATATATCAAGGTAAGTCTGTTGATGGGATCAAAATTACACAGATGTTAAAATCTGATCCACAAACAGCATCTTTACCTGTGATTTTAGTAACTGCACACGCTATGGAAGGCGATCGGGAGAACTTTCTCAAGCAAAGTGGTGCTGATGGCTACATCTCAAAACCCGTTGTTGATCATCAACAATTTGTTGATCAGATCATCGCTCTTCTCCCTCAAACTGATTCCTGAAAATTGATAGCTGATGTCATAAAAGTCCACCCATAAATATTTTAAATGTTTTATTTTTGAATATTTTGGGCGACTTGTATACCCAAATAGAATATATGTACTATAAACGGGCTACATTAGGCAAGTATGAATGAAAAACTGGTAATGGTAAAATTAAATACCAATTACCAATTAACACAAATTCTATTGAGCAGGTTTTTGTTCAGGTATTAATACACCTTCTGGGGGATTTAAAGCCGATTGAATACGGGGCAATTCTAAGAATTTTTTTGTATCAACCAACAAGCGTGTACCCCAAAGATTTTGTTTGAGAAAATCTAAATCAGCATAGCGTTGATCGATGCGAATTGCAGCTTCTCCCAGAGCTAAACCTTGTTGTTGATCACCTTTAGTATACAATGCTACTGCTAATGCTAATAAAGGTTCTGCGGCTTGCTTATCAATAGCAACTGATTCTTGCCATTGCTTAATCGCACCTTGAATATCACCCTGTTCATATTTGATTAAGCCAATGTTGTTAATTGCCGGCCAGAATTTTTGATCTTGGGAAATAGCTTGATTAAACTGAGCGATCGCATCTGGCAAACGACCCAACATATAGTAAGCATTACCCAAGTCAAACAAGCCTTCTGGATCATTAGGTTTTAACAGCAAACCTGCTTGATAGTTGGCTACAGAAGCCTGATAATTTTGCTGCTGGAAATTAGCTGAACCCAACGCAAATAAAACGTCAGGGTTTTTGGGATTCAGCGCCTGGGCTTTTTGTAAGGCGCTAATTGCCGCACCAAAATCCTTAGTTTGTAAATGTAATCCACCTAAGAGCAGCCATACCTTATCATTTTGAGGAGCTAATTGAGTAGCTAATCTCGCTCTTGGCAAGGCTAAATCAATTTGTTGAAATTGTGCTAGTTGAGCCGCTTCTTGAGCTAAACTCAACCCCTGCTTTTCCAACTTCGCTGTATCAAGTTGCAGTGTATAAGGTATTAGCGCCTGAGCGGCAGCTGTTTTGGGCAGACTACACAAACTACAGGCAACCAGAAAAGAAATCAAACGAATGTGTTTCGGCACTATACCGCCTCTTGACCACAAATCAAAGAATCTTTCAGATAGCTTAAACTATCTTTGCTGGAGACGAAAGAGAAACTTAACAGTAGTTAGTATCGAGTGGTGAGTGCTGAGTACCGAGTGCTGAGTGCTGAGTGCTGAGTAATGAATAGCAAGTAGAAGTTTTTCTCCGTATACTCTACATTCTACATCGCACACTGTTTCTCAACTGATGACTTTGGTAACACAGAAGTTTGCAGTTACTAGTGACTTTTGTCATGTATGAGACGTAGACTTTTTATTCGATAATTACTGACATGATTTTTATTCGATGAGGTAATGAAAGACTGTTAAACACTGGTGCAGCGCAACCTAGGGACTTCCAACTAAAAAGGTAGAGGATTGAAAGTAAGGAAAGGTTTTTCTAGATTTTTTCCCTTCAAAAAGAGACGTTTTAAACCAAATTAACCAATTGTCAATTATCAATTGTCAATTGTCAATTATCATCCGAACTTGATATGAGAAGTTGCTTTTATAAATTTACAAAATATGGCAATTGATACACCAAATTCAGTAGATTCATCAGTATTAGTTCCAGAAGTCAAGAGGAAAAAAACCAGAAATTATTGGTTGCCTTGGCTAATTGTCTTGGGACTAATGGCTGGAATCGGCTATGTAGCTTATCTCCAGTTAGTTGTGATCCCAAATCAGCAAACAAAAAATCGTGTTCTGACCCGGCCTGTAGAGAGACAAAGCCTACCTATCAGCATTTCTGCGAATGGAACTGTTAAACCTGAACGTTCAATCAATGTCAGTCCTAAAAATTCAGGCTTAGTCAAAAAGTTGCTGGTGCAAGAAGGAGATTTTGTCCAACAGGGGCAGGTAATTGCTTACATGGATGATTCCAATTTACAAGGACAACTCACCCAAGCACGGGGACAATTAGCACAAGCTGAGGCTAATCTGCGTAAATTACAAGCTGGTAATCGTCCTCAAGATATTGCTCAAGCACAGGCACAGTTGGATGATGCTGTGGCAAATTTGCGGAAGGTAGAAATTGGTAATCGTCCCCAAGATATTGCTCAAGCACAGGCACGTTTAAACAGCGCCCAAGCTAATTTCAGAAAAGCGGAAGATGATTTTCGTCGTAATCAGCAGTTGTTCAATGCCGGAGGAATTTCCCTGCAAACAGTTAACCAAAAATTAGCAGATCGTGATAGCGCCCAAGCTCAAGTGAATGAAGCCCAGGAAGCTTTAGGATTACAAAAAGCAGGTTCTCGTCCAGAAGATATTGAACAAGCACGGGCAACTGTGAGGCAACGACAACTAGCTTTAGAACTTCTGAAAGCAGGTTCTCGCCAAGAAGATATTGACCAAGCCCAAGCGCAGGTAATTTCTGCTCGTGGTTCATTACAGAGTGTTCAAGCTCAAATCAATGACACGATTATTAGAGCGCCTTTTAATGGTCTGGTGACGAAGAAATATGCTGATCCTGGTGCTTTTGTTACCCCAACAACTGCGGCTAGTTCCGTTTCTTCATCTCTTTCTGCTTCTATTTTGTCCTTGGCTACTGTTAATGAAGTGGTAGCCAATTTAGCCGAAACAAATATTCCGAAAATCCACATTGGTCAAAAAGTCACAATTAAGGCAGATGCTTACCCAGGAAAAACCTTTACAGGTCAAGTGAATCAAATTGCATCCCAAGCAACTATAGAGCAGAACGTCACTAGTTTTGAGGTGAAAGTAACTCTCTCGGATTCTCAAAAGCTATTGCGGTCGGGGATGAATGTAACAGTAGACTTTCAAGTGGGTAAGTTGGAGAATGCCATAGTTGTTCCCACCGCAGCAGTTGTACGTCGAGAACGTGCCACAGGTGTATTTGTAGCCGGAGAGGGTAATAAACCTATTTTTACTCGTATTGAGACTGGTGTGACAGTGAATAATTTCACTGAAGTCAAATCGGGATTGAAAGGAGAAGAAAGAGTTTTACTCAGCTTTCCACCAGGTTCAAGACCACAATCAACACCGAGAGGTGGTGTTTTTCCTGGTATGGGTGGTGGTGGGCGTGGTGGACGTTCTCAGCAGTAAAGAGTACCGAGTTCTGAGTATTGAGTAATGAGTAAAGAATTAATTTTTCTTCCCCTGCCTCCCCTGCTCTCCTGCCTCACAGGGGTAGGTTTTTTACATAGAGATTTATAAGAAAACAGATGAAAACCCTTGAGGCTTCGCCGTGAGCGTCAGCCGAACGGTTAAGTTTTGGAGCGTGGCGGAAAAACTTATACGTACTTTAGGCAATGGTTAGAATATTTTGGACATAAATATGGAAAGGTAACTGTTGCAGTTCCTCCTCATAACACTTCTCAAAATTGTTCTAATTGTGGCCAGAAAGTACAAAAATCTCTATCAACTAGAACCCATGTTTGTACTCATTGTGGGTTCGTTGAAGATAGAGATATCAATGCCAGTATAAATATCCTAAAGCTGGGATTAACTACGGCGGGACACGCCGGAAGCTACGCTTGGGGAGATTTGCCCTCTTGGGCGATTGGTGTCAACCTGTCGTCTAATGGCGAGTCTGTGAACCAAGAATCCCCTCGCCTTTAGGCAGGGGAGTGTCAATTCACGATAATGATACTAAAACAATTCTCCCTGTTCCGCTATATCTTGATTTTCCCGTTGTGCTTTTTTAAATGTCAACTCTCCCTGTTTCATATCAAAAAATTCTGGTCGTTTTTCTCCTGTTAATAATTCCTCAATAGTTAAAATCTGAATTTTCGCGTAATTTCTGCCATTTCCTGCTTTATAAAAACCAGAAGATGCAGCTTCTTTAATCATTGGTTGAGTGGGAGGTGTGAGAGTAAGAAATAATCCAATATCAGCTTTATTGGTTTCCATTGTACCCCGCAAATCTCTAATCATAGATGCGTTAATATTTTTTCCACCTTTCACACTAACAATGATTTTTTTAACTGCGGTTTTATTTGATTTTTTGATATCTATGATATCTTCAAAAAAGATTAAACCATCTATTCCCCCATCTGCACCTTTCTTTTTATCTTTATATGGTTGTGCATTTACCAAAGAACACGCCCACCATTGAAATTGATAAGCATCTCTGTTAAATAAATCTATTGCTGCGGCTAAATCTTTCGGTGTACCTTCAACTTCAAATTCTATCCCTGGTACTAATTTTTGATTTTTATTTTCGTCTTCAATAAATTTACTTGGAAAAGCATCTCTTAATCTTTTTTCTATTAAAGAAATTGCTAAATGAGTAATATCAATACCGATCCAATTTCTGCCTAAATTTTCTGCTGCGTGTATTGCTGTTCCACATCCACAGAATGGATCAAGAATTATATCATCTTGGTTACTACTAACTTGAATAATTCTTTCTAACAATGATAGTGGTTTTTGGGTAGGATATCCTAAAGCTTCCTTAGCTTGAGAATTAATAGGTGGTATATCATCCCAAATATCAGGAATGACTTTACCTTGCACCTCATCTAAATAACGTTTATAACGTGGTGTTTTCCCTGTTGATGGTATAGCAATTTTACCTTGACTTAGCCACTCTTCGGCGCGAGATTCTGGCATTCTCCAACCGTTCTCAGGAGGATCACAATCTAACAGTTTATAAAAATAACCTTTGCTAGTTTTCGGGTTGGTTAAATTATCAAATTGAAATCTTCTCCCGTCGCTATCAATATTACAATAATATTGTTTGATATATTCTTCAGAATAACTCAACCGTTGAGGATTCCAAGTAAATTTGTTAGATTTGACATAGTAGAAAATAATATCTGTAATTCTAGCATATTTTTTAGCATCACTATGACTGCTAGTACGTTTCCAAGTAATTTGATTACGATAATTTCTGGCATCAAATATTAAATCTAAAATCATTTTTAAATAATGACTTGCGGTAGTATCACAATGTAAATATAAACTGCCTGTAGATTTCAGAACTCGATGTAGTTCTATTAATCTAATTGCCATCATTACCAAATAAGCTGATAATGAATTTTTTCCTAATGTTCTGACTAATAAATCTAATAATTGATATAATTCACCTTTCTTTTCCTGAATTTCGTCTAAAAATCTTTCTGATTCAATTCCCCAAGTCCAGGTATCTTCAAAAGCTGTAATTTGCGCTTCTGAACCTTCACCCGTGGCATTTTTAAAGAGAATATTATAATTAGCTTTAGAATTAAAAGGCGGATCAAGGTAAATTAGATCAATAGATTCATTAGGAATATTTTCTCTAAGCATTTGGATATTATCACCGTAGTAAAGACGTTTCATATATGGTAAAATTTGGTTAATTATAAATAATAAACGATTAATATAATAACATATATCTATCTAATATTCTCATAAACGTCATCATAATTACTAATATCAAATACCTCAACACCTTGATGAATAGCATCTTCCATATCTTCCAGCGTTGCAGGTTCACCATCATATTTCAAACAACCTGCTACATCCTCCAACTTAGTTACTGGAAAAGGCTTTTTAGGTTGTAATAAAGCTGGTTTTGGTGTGATAAATGCTAAGTTAGTGAGTAATTTCCATATATTTATTTCCATGATAGGTAGAAATAGGTTCACCAGTAATTACAGAATATAGATCATGGGTCTCTAAATCTGCACCATTATCCCAATAAATTGTTCCCCATTCAGGGTTAACGTTCACTGTTTTAAAAAATGCTAAATCTTGTAAAGGTTGAAAAACACCAGTAAATTCAATTAACTGACTAATATCAACAATACCTTCTTTTCCATCTTCAAATTTCTGATAGAGTTGATAGTTATCTTGAGAAATGACTTCTATAATATCTTTCAACATAATTTACTCTAATGGTTCGATTTTCTCTAAAGAATTATTTTGTCTAGCCAAGTTCCAGTTTTTGAGAAGTTCTGATTTGTGCATTGCTGCCCATTCAATTACTAAACCTAAAACTCTAGGAGTAAGTTTACCTTCTAAAATTGATAATGTTTCTATATCAATAATTGCCTTTTGTTGATTATAACGGACGTGAAAATGTGGTGGAGGATGATCATTATAATACATGGTAATAATAATTCCTAAAAAACGGCAAACTTCGGGCATTACATCACCTGATAATATATTCTTTTTAATCAATCATATTCTAGCATATTCTCTTCCTCTGCGTCCTCTGCGCCTCTGCGGTATGGCTAACGCCACGCTTTGCGAACGTTATTAAAAAAAAGGACGAACCCCAAAAGATTCGCCCCAAAATTGCCGAAGAAAACCCAAAACTTAAATCTTCGCTTCCTCCCTTACCAACTTATCCCAACCCAAATCCTTCAAATTATTATTCCTTCTTAAAGGACGAGTTACCAACTCCAAAATATCCCGCGCATTACCAAAACCATGAATCTGTGCAAAGGTAAACTCCACAGACCATTTAGTATTAATACCCCGCGCTTCCAAAGGATTTGCATGAGACATACCAGTAATTACCAAATCTGGTTTTAACTCATAAATTCTTTGCACCTGATTATAATTATCCGGCTTTTCGACAATCGTTGGTAGAGGTGAACCCATTTCCTGACAAGTCTTTTCTAGCAAAGCTAACTCAGCAGCTTGATAGCGTTTATCCATGTAAGGAATACCGATTTCATGAACAGTCATTCCACAGCGAACTAAGAACCGCGCTAGGGAAATTTCCAACAAATTATCACCCATGAAAAACACAGATTTACCGCGAATTAATTTCACGTAATCTTCTAAATTTTCCCAAATCTGCGCTTCTCTTTCATCTAAACCTTTCGGTGTAATACCAAAAACAGAACAGATTTTTTCTACCCAGGCGCGAGTACCATCGGGACCAATAGGAAATGGTGCGCCAATTAATTTACATTTCCGGCGACGCATTAAAGTTGTCGCAGTACGGCTGAGGAAAGGATTCACACCAGCAACATAATAACCTTCTTCTAAAACAGGTAATTCGGTAAATCTTTTTGCAGGTAGCCAACCAGAAACTTTAATACCTTGTTTCTTCAATTCTAAAGTTAACTGAGTTACTACCGGGTCAGGTAAAGAACCGAATAAAACCAAAGGAGGATGGTCTACATACTCTGATTCTTCTTGGGCTACATCTTCTTTTTTCTTACCGAAATGCAGTAACTTTTGAATAGCGTTACGTTCGCCTTTTTCTGTTTCTGAAACTGGTGCTTTATCAGGACAACGGTTAGCCATTGCAGCTAATACTGTATCTTCCCCTTGAGTAAAAGCGTAGTCTAAACCGTTAGCACGAGCAACAACAATAGGAATACCAATTTCTGCTTCTAACTTGGGTGCTAAACCTTCCAAGTCCATTTTAATAATTTCGGTGGTACAAGTACCAATCCAAACTATAACACTAGGATTGCGATCGCGTTTAATTTGATCACACAATCTTTTCAATTCCTGATAATCATTTAACTGTGCGGAAATATCCCCTTCTTCTAACTCAGCCATTGCATAGCGGGGTTCAGCAAAAATCATTACCCCCATCGCATTTTGCAGAAAATAACCGCAGGTTTTTGTACCAATAACTAAAAAGAAACTATCTTCAATTTTTTGATATAACCAAGCCACACAACTAATTGGGCAAAAAGTGTGGTAATTACCAGTTTCACATTCAAAATTTAAAGCTGCTGGTTCTGTAGCGACGGTCATTTTGATTTTCTCCCCTTAATTTTTAAGGCGTAAAAGGCAGTGATCAGGAATTTAGGAATTAAGGAATTCAGGCCAGGAGACAGGATTTTTTAATGTTGAATTTTGAATTGACTGCGCCTATTCCCTATTCCCTATTCCCTATTCCCTGATAACTGATTTAATTGTTGGGGAAAAGACGTGCCATTTCTGATTCATCAAAAACCTCTGATGGCAATTCTTCCCCCAAAAGATCGTTATTGTCTTCAATTTCACTGAGAGATGTTTCATCTCCCCAAACATCAGACAACACATCTCTAAATTCACTTTCATCAGGTTGACTTAAATCATCAAACCCATTGGCATCAGACAAATTCACATCACCTAAAGCATCGTTGTCGAAGCTTTCAGTTAAATTGATTGGATCAAATGATATTCCCTCAAATTCATCTCCCATTGCTGAAGCAAATTCTCCAGACTCCTCGGAGATACTGTTGTCAGAGGCGGAAATATCATGGAAACCATTTCCGTTTCCCAGTGCATTATCTTCATCCCAGCTATTTTCAGTGGTATCAATTCCTCTTGAAAAATCTGGATCCATGACTTCTTCCTCTGCATTCCTGAAATCAGCGATCGCAGATTGGTCATGATCAGACACATCTTCCTGGATATCTTCTGTCACCACCTGGGAAAAACTGGTGTATCTTTCTGGTTCTGTGGTGGGACTTAAGCGATTACCAAGGACAATATCTGGGTCAAAATGCAGTCCTAATACTTCAATAAGAGTATCAGCGTCGGGATTTAACTTAGCAAAAGGAAACATCAACTGGGCTAGTTTGGGTTCCAGGGCATTTACTACTCCCAGGATGAGGTAAGAAGATGGTCGTTTCCCGCCATCGGGGGTATAAACTGATTCGATTGCCATTTGCAGGATAATCCAGTCTCGGTTCACCTGAAAGAACTGCAACCACTTTTGTTTGATTGAATCGGTAAAACTATCAAAGAAAGCCATAGGTTCCCCCATCCTGAAGAGGTAAATTGTTTTATACAATCATCAAGTCTAATTCCTCTTCTGCAATAGTGGCTGGTTGTTTACTCGGATTTAAATAAAAATCTGACAACAGAGAAAAAAGTTCACGATCAGGGGCATCGTTCGGAACGACACCTTCAGGACGAGATAAGATTTGGTCAGCGATATTTAAGTAATAGTCGCAAACGTAGTCTAGGGAAGGATCTGACTCTGCCATCTCAAACAGAGTTTTGCCTTTCACGCGGGAAACACGGATATCTTCAATTAAAGGTAATACTTCTAAAACTGGCATTGGTACGGCTTCTACGTATTTCTCAATTAAATCGCGTTTAGCAGTACGATTACCGATTAACCCAGCTAGACGTAGGGGGTGGGTTCGGGCTTTTTCACGGACAGATGCAGCAATACGGTTGGCAGCAAATAAAGCATCAAAGCCGTTATCGGTGACAATCATACAGTAATCAGCATAGTTGAGAGGTGCGGCAAAACCACCACACACAACGTCACCTAGAACATCAAATAAAATTACATCGTACTCATCAAAAGCGTTAAGTTCTTTTAACAGTTTGACTGTTTCACCTACTACATAGCCACCACATCCTGCACCGGCTGGGGGACCACCAGCTTCAACGCAGTCAACTCCACCATAGCCTTTGTAAATAACATCTTCAGGCCAAACATCTTCGTAGTGATAATCCTTTTCTTGCAGGGTGTCGATAATGGTGGGAATCAAAAACCCGGTGAGAGTAAAGGTGCTGTCGTGTTTGGGGTCACAACCAATTTGCAGGACTTTTTTACCGCGTTTGGCTAATGCGACGGAGATATTACAGCTGGTAGTAGATTTGCCGATTCCGCCTTTTCCGTAAACTGCTAGTTTCACTGTTGTTCGCCTCTTATAGTTTCTTTTCAAACTCGCGGCTCAAACATTTGTCTTTCAACTAGGCTGAGTCAGCGATGTGTGAGGTATGTGAGTGCCATTATTGTCTAAAGTTTCTGGAAAAGAAAGGGGCTGTCAATCTGTAAATTGACTTTAAATGAATTAATTAAGATTAAAATATATTTTTTCAATTAAAAATAGCTGTAAAACTAACTAAAAACTCTATAAATCTATTTTTTATAAATTTATCAGTTTTTAATATAAAAATAGTTACAAAATACAAAATACTGAAATCTGCTTTTAATAATGGTTTGCATAGAAATAGCTGATGATAAAGACAGCTTATATTCAGCAAATAATCTGCTAATAGTCAAAACCAGAAATTTTGCTATTGCATACCAGCAGAATAGGGATTGCAAATATTTAACGAAGGCAGGAGGCAGGGGGCAGGAGGCCGTTTTTGTAAGGGGTATTTATACACCGCTCCAAAAACTTTTCGCCTTTAAAGACTAGGTTTTAGACCCCATTGTTTCGATAAATTTAAGGTTTTTGACTCTTTAGACCAGGTGGAGTGATTTGAGTTTGTAGGTAAAATCTGAGTGTCAGCTATCATAGTTGTAAATTATTATTAAATAATCAAATATCTGACTAAAGTTAATTAAATCATGACAGAGATAACTTTCGTGTATAATTATTAATTTTTAGGAACTTACGCAAAAAAACGAAAAAACAAGGGTTTGGGCAAAGGGATAAAGTGATATAAAAATCAAGGTCGAGAAGAGGAAAACCCCTACACCCCTACACCCCTACACCCTTACACCCAGCCCTGACGAAAGATTCTGTGCGTAAGTCCTGATTTTTTTCAATGGCATTGATTTCCTGTAAAGTTTGCCAGCCGGCGTGCCATTGAGAATTATCTTGTAATAATTTGGCATTGATCCAAAAGCGCACATTTGGGTCACAAGCAGCAACCATTTCGGCATATACCCATTTACCCTGATTTTTGCGGTTAATGACTTGAAAATGTCGCCAACCATCAACTTTTTGTTGTGCTGTCCACTTAGAACCTAGTAAATAAGGAAACTTTTGTTTTTTAGGCATTGGTGATCAGAATTTTGGATTTTGGATTTTGGATTTTAGATTTTGGATTAATTCCACAGATAAATTAAATTCTGATAAATTCAGGACTTACGCAAAACAGAACGGAAGTAGGGGTAATTCATGAATTACCTCTACGCAAGAATCAGGTTTTGAGTTCAATCTTACGTAAGTCCTAAAATTCTATCAAACAGAGAAGAGGTTTGAAACTATTTTTCGGTCTGACGCTTATGAAGTTGCTTGCACGGGAGCATTTTTTCCTGATTTTGCGTAACTCCTGAATTATTAACTACTAATTTTTAATTTTGTACATCTTGCAGAGGAACTGTGCTTTTCTGGTATGCCGCAGGCTTGACGTAAAGTTTATCGGATAATTGATTTTGAAATTTGGAGTTAGATTTTTTTTGTTGCAGAGGAATAGTAATTACAAATTTTGTGCCTTGACCAACCTCTGAAAAGCATTCTAAACTACCATCATGTTTTTCTGCGATAATTTGATAACTAATGGATAATCCCAAACCAGTGCCTTTACCAACAGGTTTAGTTGTGAAAAAAGGTTCAAATAAATGTTTTTGGCTATCTTCTGGAATACCACGACCATTATCAGTAATAGTAATGCAAACTTGATGATCAGTTGTGATGGTGGTTTGGATATTAATTTGCGGTTCTTGATGTTTTTTATGGTTAACAAAGGCATCATCAAGGGCATCAATGGCATTGACCAAAAGATTCATAAATACTTGATTAAGTTGCCCAGGATAACATTCTATTAAAGGTAATTCTGCATATTTTTTAATTACGGTAAGCGCGGGTCGTTTATTATTGGCTTTCAGACGATTTTGCAAAATTAGTAACGTGCTTTCAATACCTTCATGGAGATTCACTAGTTTAATTTCTGCTTCATCTAAACGGGAAAAATTACGTAAAGATAAAACAATGTCTTTGATTCTTTGACTACCCATTTTTATAGAATTTAGCAACTTAGGCAAGTCATTAAGCATATAATTTAAATCAATTTCTTCTGCTAAGTTGGTAATTTCTCTAACTGGCTGAGGATAGTGATGTTGATAAAGATTTATTAATCTAATTAAATCTCTAATGTATTCATCAGCAGGGTCAAGATTGCCATAAATAAAGCTAACTGGGTTATTAATTTCGTGTGCTACACCAGCTACTAACTGTCCTAAACTAGACATTTTTTCACTTTGGACTAATTGGGCAGCTAATTTTTGAGCTTTATGTTTAAGTTCTGCTTCTGAGTTGATTAAGAGTTCTTCTGCTTGCTTGCGCTGGGTAATGTCATGCAAAATTACAATATACTCTTGAAAGTCTTGATGTGGTTGGTCAGACACAGAAACTTCCACAGTTTTGACATGAGATATTTGAATAATAGTGTGTTCACTACGAGTTGGCCAATTAAACGGGTAAGGGTCTAAATCTACCAGCCATATTTGCAAACAAGTTCCTAATAAATCTGATGATTGTATCCCGAAAAAACTAGTAGTAGCTGCATTAGCCTGACGAATAATACCTTCTTCATCAACTACTAAAATGCCATCTTGGGCAAAGTTAAATAAGTGTTCTGCGGCTGATTGTGCTTCTGCCATAGAGACAACTTGTGGTAGACTTGTCCAACAGGCGATCGCCACACCCACAAACACCACTATCATCAGTAAAACAACTATTAAATTCTCTGTTCCTTGATCATATAAAGTATTGAATTTACGCCCAAATAACCAACCAATAACTACTGCACTACTCAGTAGAGAGATAAGAGTAATTACTTGGTAAATAAGTGATTCATGGACATTAATCCAGGGACGATAATTATATTTTTGTACCCACCAATTAGCATTAAATAGAGGCAACCGCAAGCGACGAATCAGTTGATCTATAGCGATAATCCCTACCGGAACAAACAACCCAATTAGAAAATCTTGCCAACCCCAAGCTATTCCTCCTATCAGGAGTACAGATATTTCTAATAAAAATAAAACCAATGTTAACCGGGGAAACAAAACCTGTGGTTTATCACTTCTCAAGCATATTCCCAAATGTACAGCCATGATAGAAATAAACCAGCCCAAATTTCCAACTACAAGAATTTGAGGAACGTTACCCCAAATTAAACAGGCTAGGCTAAGAATTAACGTCAATGTTAACGCTGGACCGAATACACCTCGACGAGATACAACCGCGAATACAGATGACAAATATTTATCAACAGCAAGTTGATAGAGAATTCGAGGACAGTTAGAAACAACTGTTGCAGATGCCAATAAACAGGAAGCTGCCAATAAAAAGGTGACTAAAAGACCAGCATATTTTCCCCAAAAGTGTTGGGAAGAAACCAACAAGCTTAAAAACGCCCCATTGTCTGTATTGATAGATGTTCCTAACCTTGTTTCCACCCAAGAAGCACCTATGTAAATAGGTATCATCAACCAACTAGCAATGGAAAGAAAGGAGAGAGTTTTTGTGGGATGTATGCTGTCAGCAACAAAAGCAGAAGCTGTTTCGCAAGCGTAGGTGGCATAACTAACATATAAAAACCACTTAGCCCAATCAGCAAAACCTGGTACTGTCATCTGTTCAGGAAACAAACCAGGACTGTTGGGGGAAAACAATAACCAACCCAAACCTTGGCCAGTAAATAACAGTAATAACCCGACTGCCGGAATCACAAAAAATAAATGCAGGATACTTAAACCACGCGTGCCACTAAATGCTAGAATGAAAGGTAATAATGTCAAAGCAATTGATAGTAGTGGCGTAGGTAAAGTCAGGTTGACAGCTTCTAAATTAACTTTAATCAAGTCTGTCAGCACAATTGCATTAACTGGCAACACTGACACCCAACTAAAAAAATACCCCAAAGCTGCATAGAGAGCTAAACCAGGGTATTGTTTAAGTAACCGACAAGCGTAATTAGGCGTGCCTCCAGCCACATTTTGCCAGCTTCTTCCCAGATGTTTAACTTGATAATTTAACAACATCCCAAAGCAAACTGCTGGTACCCACACAAAAATAGCTTGTGATTTAAGTTCAGCATGAATAGCCGGAATCACAGCAATCCAGAGGATATGACCAGTTAACCCAAAACCCCAAGTCTCGATGGTACTCATGGTTCGAGTTAAACGCATCCCCACAGATGGTTTACCTGAAGAAAATGCTGAATTAAGCATGACAAGTGAAGTCTAAAAAATTGATGATCTTATAGACTAATGCAAATTTGTGCAGAACTTGTGCAAGATATCAATAATAATTTAGTGATAATTAGGATTGACAAATTTATTATCCTGGGCTGTTAAGACCGATTTTGATCCTGCTCCACTATGTTATCAGCAAAAACACGCAAACTTAAAGTAGACAGCAGAGGAGATCATGCAGAAGCAGGTTGTTAAAAGAATGCAGAATTTAGAATTTAGAATTACGTTTTGCAACGGGGATTTTACGCCGACGCAAAACCCGCTGCTTGTAGAAGTAGGGGATTTTCACCCCCAAAGGTAAGTTAAACCTTTTGAAAACTTGCAAGTTAGTATAAGAATTTTACTTAAATTTTGTACCTGTAGTGTAAACAAAACTCTGCGAAACTCCGCGCTTACCTCCGCGTTCCTCTGCGTTTTTTTATTACACTATTCCTCAGAATTATACACCCATCATACCACAAAAAATTTATAGGTCAATATCAATCCTGAAACGACGAAAACTCGTTGATAATTGAGAAAAACTTGCAATATTATTGAGAATAGACAATGGCTTTTTGCGAAAACCCTCAGAACCCACATATTTTGAAAAAGTGAGATTTAAAAAACTTATATAAAGACATCACAGCTTTGCTGATAATACTACATTATCAAGATGTGAAGACCGATCCAGGTAAACACTGCTCCCTTTTTACAATGACGATATGAGAGTAATTTATCAAAAAAATCTATGCAACCGACTAATCCGAACCAATTTACAGAAAAAGCCTGGGAAGCGATCGCCCATACTCCCGATATCGCCAAGCAGTACCAGCAACAGCAGCTAGAAAGCGAACATTTAATGAAAGCACTGCTGGAACAAGAAGGACTAGGTACTGCGATTTTCACCAAAGCTGGCGCAAATATCCAGAAAATTAGGGACTACACAGATCAATTTATTTTACGTCAACCAAAAGTATCAGGTAGCAGCAGTTCTGTATATTTAGGACGCAGTTTAGATACATTATTAGACAGAGCAGAAAAATATCGCCAAGAATTTAAAGATGAATATATTTCCGTTGAACACATCCTGCTAGGATACGCTAAAGATGATCGTTTTGGTAAAAGTCTACTCAAAGAAATTGGTTTAGACGAAGGCAAATTAAAGAATATTATTAAACAAATTCGTGGGAGTCAAAAAGTGACAGACCAAAGTCCAGAAGGAAAATATCAATCTTTAGAAAAATACGGACGTGATTTAACAGAAGCAGCACGTCAAGGACAATTAGATCCTGTGATTGGTCGGGATGATGAAATTAGAAGAACCATCCAAATTCTCTCCCGTCGGACAAAAAACAACCCGGTATTAATTGGTGAACCTGGAGTTGGTAAAACCGCAATTGCTGAAGGTTTAGCACAGCGGATAGTTGCGGGTGATGTTCCCCAATCTCTCAAAGATAGAAAACTGATTGCTTTAGATATGGGGGCGTTAATTGCTGGGGCAAAATTCCGGGGTGAATTTGAAGAACGCCTGAAAGCAGTATTAAAAGAAGTTACTGAATCTGGTGGCAATATTGTATTATTTATTGATGAAATTCATACCGTTGTTGGTGCAGGTGCAACCCAAGGTGCGATGGATGCCGGTAACTTATTAAAACCCATGTTAGCTAGAGGTGAGTTGCGTTGTATTGGGGCGACAACTTTAGATGAATATCGCAAATATATAGAAAAAGATGCAGCTTTAGAAAGACGCTTCCAACAAGTTTATGTAGATCAACCAGATGTTGCCGATACGATTTCTATTTTGCGGGGTTTGAAAGAACGGTATGAAGTGCATCACGGGGTAAAAATTTCTGATAGTTCCTTAGTTGCTGCTGCTACTTTATCGAGTCGTTATATTAGCGATCGCTTCCTCCCAGATAAAGCCATTGACTTGGTAGACGAAGCCGCAGCTAAATTAAAAATGGAGATTACCTCCAAACCAGAAGAACTAGACGAAATTGATCGCAAAATCCTTCAATTAGAAATGGAGAAACTTTCCTTACAAAAAGAAAGTGACTTAGCTTCCCGTGAACGATTAGAAAGATTAGAAAAAGAACTGGCTGACTTCAAAGAAGAACAAAGCACTTTGAGGATTCAATGGCAATCTGAAAAAGATATTATCACCAAAATTCAATCTATCAAAGAAGAAATTGATCGAGTGAACTTAGAAATTCAGCAAGCAGAAAGAAACTACGATCTCAACCGCGCTGCTGAGTTGAAATATGGCAAACTTACCGATTTACATCGACAATTAGAAGCCGTAGAAAGAGAACTAGCCAACGCCCAAGGAACAGGAAAATCTTTATTACGGGAAGAAGTCACCGAAGCTGATATTGCAGAAATCATTTCTAAGTGGACAGGAATTCCTATTAGTAAATTAGTAGAATCTGAAAAAGAAAAATTACTGCATTTAGAAGATGAACTACACCACCGTGTTATCGGTCAAGCCGAAGCTGTAACCGCCGTAGCCGATGCCATTCAACGTTCCCGCGCTGGACTTGCTGATCCCAACCGTCCCATTGCGAGTTTTATTTTCCTTGGTCCGACAGGTGTGGGTAAAACAGAATTAGCTAAAGCTTTAGCTGCTTATATGTTTGATACAGAAGAGGCTTTAGTGAGAATTGATATGTCAGAATATATGGAGAAACATACAGTTTCTCGATTAATTGGCGCACCTCCAGGTTATGTTGGTTATGAAGAAGGGGGACAATTAACCGAAGCCATTCGTCGTCGTCCTTACGCGGTAATTTTATTCGACGAAATCGAAAAAGCTCACCCCGACGTATTTAATATTTTCCTGCAAATTCTCGATGATGGTCGCGTCACCGATTCCCAAGGTAGAACGGTGGACTTCAAAAACACCATTATCATCATGACCAGTAACATCGGTTCTCAATATATTCTAGATGTCGCTGGTGATGATTCCCGTTACGATGAAATGCGTCATCGAGTCATGGAAGCAATGCGGAATAGTTTCCGTCCTGAATTCTTAAACCGCATTGATGAAGTTATCATCTTCCACAGTTTGCAGAAATCAGAATTACGGCAAATTGTGCAGTTGCAAGTAGATAGACTCAGACAAAGATTGAGTGACAAAAAAATGTCTCTGCGACTGTCTGGTGCTGCTTTAGACTTTTTAGCAGAAGTTGGTTATGATCCTGTATTTGGTGCAAGACCATTAAAACGTGCCATTCAACGGGAATTAGAAACTCAAATTGCCAAAGCAATTTTACGAGGTGAATTTAACGACGGTGACACAATTTTTGTCGATGTCCAAAACGAACGTCTAGCCTTTAGTCGTTTACCGGTGGAAGTGTTTAGCAGTTAATTTAACTGTTCAATTCAACTTATCAACCCGGTTATTTGTATTAGCCGGGTTTTTTCAAGTGTTTATTGTGCGATCGCCATTTTTGACCATAAGTATGAAGTAGTTTTTGTTGTCCTGGCATTAGTGTTATAATCATTTCGCATTTTTCACTTTATAAGTTTTGAGCTAAGTAAACAACCAATTTTAGTGTTTACTATCTGGGGTTAAAAAATTGACAATGGAAAATTACCTCTCCCTCAAGGGTCAAGAATTGAAAGTCAGGACAGGTTTTTCTGGCTCTTTCTCTTTAAAAAGAGAGGTTTTAAACAAAATTAACCAATTATCAATTGTCAATTATCCATTGATAACTACCACATCCAATTCAACTCTTTTTATACGATATATGTCTTTACAACAAGTTGAAAGTTTTTATGAAATGTTGAGTTCAGAACCAACTCTTTATGAACTATACTGTAAAAAATGCTGTCAGCAAGGAGTCTTTGATAGTTGTCATTGGGATACCAAAAAAATAGTTAATTTTGCTGCCACTCTTGGCTATAACTTTACTGAAGCTGAATTAGAGGAATTATGGTTTGCCAGTGAACCTATAAGATTAAATCGTAAATAGGTAATAGGTAATAGGTGAGCTTTCGGAGCAGGGGAGCAGGGGAGCTTTCGGAGCAGGGGAGAAAATTCTTTATCCACACCCCACACCCCACACCCCAC